>NZ_JAOPXQ010000150.1 GCF_025965075.1 Aeromicrobium sp. | reverse complement strand
TCTTCGCCGCCAGCACGATGGGCACCCAGAAGCTGCTGCACCGCATGCGCGACCAGGGCAGCCTGCCGCACGTCTCCGACCGGCTGGGACTGCTGACCCGTACCAACTCCGAGGCGCTCCTCGGCGCGATCGCCGATGGCCGGGACGTCGACTACACCGAGGGCGTCGCGATCACGTCGTCGTTCCACCCCGACGAGCACACCCACATCGAGCCGGTGCGCTACGGCCGGGGCTCCAACGCGATGTCGCTGATGCAGACCGTCCTGACCGACGGCGGCACCGGCACGCCGCGCTGGCGGGTGTGGCTCAAGGAGATGTGGAAGGCCAAGCTCAGCATCTTCAAGCTGTACGACCTGCGGCACTGGTCCGAGCGCACCATCATCGCGCTGGTCATGCAGACCCACGACAACTCGATCACGACCTACACCAAGCGCGGCCTGACGGGTCGCCGCAAGCTGACCTCCCGGCAGGGCCACGGTGCGCCCAACCCGGCGTTCATCCCGCCCGCCCACGAGGCCGTGCAGCGCATGGCCGCCTCGATGGAGGGCACGCCGGGCGGCACGATCGGCGAGCCGTTCAACGTCCCGCTCACGGCGCACTTCATGGGCGGGTGCGCGATCGGCGACAGCCCCGAGACGGGGGTCATCGACCCCTATCAGCGGCTCTACGGGCACACGGGCCTGCACGTCATCGACGGCTCGGCGATCAGCGCCAACCTCGGCGTCAACCCGTCCTTGACGATCACGGCCCAGGCGGAGCGGGCGATCGCGTACTGGCCCAACAAGGGCGAGGCCGACCCGCGCCCGAAGGTCGGCGAGGCATACCGCCGGATCGAGCCAGTGGCACCCGGCCACCCCGTCGTCCCGGCCGACGCCCCCGCCGCCCTGCGCCTCCCCATCATCACCATCACCTGACGCCACCGGTGGTGCCCACGGGTCGAGCGGAGCGAGACTGATGTTCCGGGCGAAGCCCGGTGCGACGGAGTCGCGGGCAGGGCGACGCCCTGCAACATGCACAGAACCCGGCCGGGAGGGAGATCACGGGCCGGGTTCTGTTGTGCCACGAGGAGCAGCACATGATCCAACGGGAGGGAGTGTTGTCAGATCCACCAACTCAAACGACCGGGCGGGCGCGGGGTTACGACGTTTCTCGCAACAATTTCGGACCGATAGACTCGTTCCCGTGACCCCCGACCATGATCTTGTCCTTGTCGTCGACTTCGGTGCGCAGTACGCCCAGCTGATCGCCCGTCGGGTCCGTGAGGCCCGCGTCTACTCCGAGATCGTCCCGCACACCATGCCGGTGGCGGAGATGCTGGCCCGCAAGCCCGCCGCGATCATCCTCTCGGGCGGCCCATCCTCGGTCTACGAGCCCGGCGCGCCCCAGCTCGACGCGGCGCTGTTCGAGGCCTCGACCCCGGTCTTCGGCATCTGCTACGGCTTCATGGCGATGGCGCAGGCCCTCGGCGGCAACGTCGCCCACACGGGTCAGCGAGAGTACGGTCGCACGACCGTCAGCGTCATCGAGCCCGGCACCCTCCTGTCCGGCCTGCCCGGCACCCTGACGTCGTGGATGTCGCACGGCGACGAGGTCGTCACGGCTCCCGAGGGCTTCCTGGTCAACGCCAACTCCCCGCGCGCGACCGTCGCGGCGTTCGAGAACACCGACCGGCGGCTGGCCGGCGTCCAGTGGCACCCCGAGGTCCTGCACAGCGAGCACGGCCAGCGCGTCCTCGAGCAGTTCCTCGTCGAGATCGCGGGCTGCCGCCAGACGTGGACCAGCAGCAACATCGTCGAGGAGCAGATCGAGCTCATCCGCGACCAGGTCGGCGACGCCCGGGTCATCTCGGCACTGTCCGGCGGAGTCGACTCGGCGGTGTCGACGGCCCTCGTCCAGCGCGCGATCGGCGACCAGCTGACCGCGGTGTTCGTCGACCACGGGCTGCTCCGCGAGGGCGAGGCCGAGCAGGTGGAGAAGGACTACGTCATGGCGACCGGCGTCGATCTCAAGGTCGTCGACGCCAAGGACCAGTTCCTGGGCTTCCTCGCCGGGGTCTCGGACCCCGAGGAGAAGCGCAAGATCATCGGCCGGGAGTTCATCAGGGTCTTCGAGGCGGCCGAGCGGGAGGTCCTCGCGACCCCCGGCCCGCCGGTCAAGTTCCTCGTGCAGGGCACGCTCTACCCCGATGTCGTGGAGTCCGGCGGCGGGACCGGCGCGTCCAACATCAAGAGCCACCACAACGTCGGCGGGCTGCCCGAGGACCTCGAGTTCAGCCTCATCGAGCCGCTGCGCACCCTGTTCAAGGACGAGGTCCGCGACGTGGGCCGCCAGCTCGGCATCCCCGAGGCGATCGTCGGGCGCCACCCGTTCCCCGGCCCCGGCCTCGCGATCCGCATCGTCGGGGCGGTCGACGCCGACCGGCTGCGGATCCTGCGGCTGGCCGACGCCATCGTGCGCGAGGAGACGACGGCCGCGGGCCTCGACGGCGAGATCTGGCAGTTCCCGGTGGTCCTGCTGGCCGACGTCCGCTCGGTCGGCGTGCAGGGCGACGGTCGGACGTACGGCCACCCCATCGTCCTGCGCCCCGTCTCGAGCGAGGACGCCATGACGGCCGACTGGAGCCGCCTCCCGTACGACGTGCTCGAGCGCATCTCGACGCGCATCACCAACGAGGTCGACGAGGTCAACCGCGTCGTGCTCGACATCACGAGCAAGCCGCCGGGAACCATCGAGTGGGAGTAGCCCGTTCGGGGACGACCACGACCGCCCGCCGCTCCGGTGTGTCGGGCGAGGCTGGAAGGGTATGTCAGGTGGTACTCCCGACGAACGGCCTCCCGCGCACCACCGCGCGCCCGTTCGACCTGCCGGGCTGACGACGACCCAGTGAGGACCGTCCCATGAAGCTCAACGTGATCGACCACGGCGGCGAGGGCCACACCCTGGTCCTGCTGCATGCCTTTCCGCTCGACTCCGGGATGTACGACCGTCTGGTCCCGTTGCTCGTCGACGACGCCCGGGTCGTGACGATCGACCTCCCCGGACTGGGTGGCAGTCCCGTGCCCGACGAGGACCCGTCGATGGCGGCGGTCGCCGAGGGTGTGCTCGACGCCATCACCGACCTCGGGATCGAGCGCTCGATCGTGGCGGGCACGTCGACCGGTGGCTACGTCGCGCTCGAGATCGCCGCGGCCGCCCCGCACCGCCTGGAAGCCCTCGTCCTGGCCGGCACGACGCCGCGCCGCATCACCCCCGACGTCCCGGACGCGCGACGCGTCGTGGCCGACGAGATCGAGCGTCTCCACTCCACCGATCCCGTGGCGAACAGCGCGGCGCAGGGGCTCGGTGTGACGGCGCACCGCGAGCAGCCCGGCCTGGTGTCGATGCTGCGGCAGACGATCGCCGAGGCGGACCCGGCCGGCGTCACGTGGATGGCGCGGGCCATCGCCGACCGCTCGGACACGACCGCGGCGCTGGCGGCGTTCCCCGGCCCGGTCGGCCTGCTGTTCGGCGCCGAGGACGACGCGACCCCGCCGTCGCGCGGGCAGGAGATGCTGGACCTTCGCGGATCCGCGCCGACGATCCTCGAGGTCCTCGACCGCACGGGGCACCTGAGCGCGCTGGAGTCCCCGAAGGCGGTCGCGGCGTTCGTGCTGCGGGTGCTGGCCGAGGTCGGCTGACCGTGACCGCCGAGACCGACCTCCTGCCCCCGCACGTGTTCGTGCTGTTCGGCGCGACGGGGGACCTGGCGAGCCGCAAGCTCTTCCCCGGCCTCTACCGCCTCGCCGCGGCCGGGCGGCTGCCCGACGACTACGCCGTCATCGGCTCGGGCCGACACTCGCCCGGCACCGACGAGGAGTTCCGCGACTCGCTCCGCGACGCGCTGACCGCCTCGATCGACGACGTGGACACCACCGTTCTTGACGACGTGCTGGGACGTGTCACGTTCCAGGCCTCCGACGCCGACGACGGCTCGGCGCTCGCCGCCGCCGTCGAGAAGGCCCGCTCGGGCCTGGGCGAGGACGTCCGCACGCTGATCTACCTGTCGGTGCCACCGGCGGCGATGCGGCCCATGATCCAGATGCTCGGCCGGGAGGGCCTGACCGAGGGCGCGCGCCTGGTCACCGAGAAGCCGTTCGGCACCGACCTGGCGTCGGCCCGTGAGCTCGACGCGACCCTCAAGGAGGTCGTGTCGGAGGACCAGATCTTCCGCATCGACCACTTCCTGGGCAAGGAGGCCGTGCAGAACATCCTGGCGCTCCGCTTCGCCAACGGCCTGATCGAGCCGGCGTGGAACCGCGACCACATCTGCTCGGTGCAGATCGACGTCCCCGAGGAGCTGACCGTCGAGGGGCGGGGCAGCTTCTACGAGGCGACCGGCTGCCTGCGCGACATGATCTCGACGCACCTGTGCCAGGTCCTCGGCTTCGTCGCGATGGAGCCCCCGGTCCACCTCGACGCCACGTCGCTGCGCAACGAGAAGGCCAAGGTCTTCGCCGCGATGAAGCCGTTCGACCCCCGGCGGGTCGTGCTCGGGCAGTACGACGGCTACCGCGACGAGGACGATGTCGCCGATGACTCCCGGGTGGAGACGTTCGTGGCGCTCGAGGCGTACGTCGACACCGAGCGGTGGCAGTGCGTGCCGTTATACCTGCTCACCGGCAAGGCGCTGGGGGAGGGCAGCCGCACGATCACCCTGACGTTCCGGACGCCGCCCATGGGACGGTTCGGCGACAACGGCTACGGACCCAACGAGCTCGTGCTCGAGCTCACCGACTCGCCCCGGGTCAGCGTCGACCTGCACGCCAAGCGTCCCGGGCCGGAGATGGCGCTGACGACCGCGACGCTGAGCCTCGACGTCGCCGCCGAGGGCCTGGACGACGAGCCGCTCGAGGCGTACGAACGCCTGCTCCTCGACGTCATGCGCGGCGACCAGACCCTGTTCACCCGGTCCGACGAGGTCGACCGCCTGTGGCAGCTGTGCGAGCCGGTCCTCGAGTCGCCCCCCGACCCGCTGCCGTACGCCCAGGGGTCCTGGGGCCCCGACGAGGCGCTCCGGCTGCCGGGCCCGCGGGGCTGGCGGCTCCCGGACGCTTGAGCGCGCCCTGAGCGGGTACGTCGTGGCCATGACTGACGAAGAGAAGACAGCACAGCACGAAGCGATCCAGGCCGTCGTCGACCGGGTCAGCTCCTGGCAGGACGGCGCTACCGAGGGAACCGTGGCCGACGAGCTGGCGAAGGGCTTCGACGAGGCCGGTATCGAGGTGCCGCAGGCCGATCAGGACGTGCTCGCCGCGGCGATCCAGGACAAGCACGGCGAGATCCAGGTCGGCGAGGTCCTCGGCTGACGATCCCGGCCATTCACAGGGATACCCACAGGGTGTGCATGGTCACAAAGGACTAGGTGGCCTAGTTCTTTGTGACCTGCATCACTCCTGGAAGGCGTCGGGGATGCCGTCCCCGTCGTTGTCACGTCGCTCCTCGAGCTCGACCAGCCGGTAGTGCCGGTTGCGCGACCTCAGGACGACCGCCGCCGCGGCGGCCGAGACCAGCGACCCCACCAGCACGCCGATCTTGGCGTGCTCGTCGGCCTGGCTGCCCGGGCCGTAGGCCAGCTCGCCGATCAGCAGCGAGACCGTGAAGCCCACCCCGGCGAGCATCGCCAGCCCGATGACGTCGATCCAGGCCAGGCTGTCGTCGAGGTCGGCCCTGGTGAAGCGGGCGGCGAGCCAGGTCGCCCCCAGCACCCCGACGGTCTTGCCGGCGAACAGGCCCAGCACGATGCCGATCGTGATCGGATCGCTCATCGCGGAGGTCAAGCCGTCGCGCCCGCCGATCGCGACGCCCGCCGAGAAGAACGCGAACACCGGGACCGCGACCGCCGCCGACAGCGGCCGGAACACGTGCTCGAGGTGCTCGGCCAGGCCCGGGCCGTCGCGGTCGTCCCGGCGCAGGACCGGCACCGCGAACCCCATCAGCACCCCCGCCACGGTGGCGTGGACGCCCGAGGCATGCACCAGGCCCCACACCATGAGAGCCAGCGGGAGCAGCAGCCACCCGGTCCGGACCCGCCGCTGCACGAGGACCGTGAACGCGGCGAGCGGGACCGCCGCCGCCAGCAGCCACAGGACCTCGAGGTCGCTGGTGTAGAACACCGCGATGATCGTGATCGCGAGCAGGTCGTCGACGATCGCGAGAGTCAGCAGGAACGTCCTGAGCGCCGTCGGGAGGTGGGTGCTGATGACGGCCAGCACGGCCAGGGCGAAGGCGATGTCGGTCGCCGTCGGGATCGCCCACCCGCGCACGGCCCCACCCAGGTTGACGAGGGTGAAGATGAGCGCCGGCACGGCCATGCCGCCGACCGCCGCCACGATCGGGATCGCCGCCCTCCGGGGATCACGCAGGTCGCCGGCGACGAATTCGCGCTTGAGCTCGAGCCCGGCCACGAAGAAGAAGATCGCAAGCAGCCCGTCGGCGGCCCAGGCCCCGACGGTGAGGTCGAGGTGCAGCGCGGAGGGTCCGACGACGGTGTCGCGCACGTCGGCGTACGTGTCGCCGACATTGGCGGCCGCCAGGGCGGCCACCGCCGCGACGATGAGCAGCGCGCCGCCGATCGTCTCCCGGCGGAGGATGTCCGCGATGCGGGAGGCCTCGGGCCACGAGCCCCGGGAGAGGAAGGTATTGCGCTGGCTGGGCACGGACGGCTCCTGGGGTCGGCGGACTGAACGCCGACCAGACTTCCCGGCACACCGTGGACCAGTCTATCGGTGAGCCCGGAGACCCTCAGCCGGATAGCCTGCGAACATGTCCGACGTCGCGATCGCAGCACCCAACGAGGCGTCCGCCGACGCCGGCGAGCAGATCGCCCGCGCCGGGGGCAACGCGATCGACGCCGCGCTGGCCGCGACCCTCGTCACGATGGTCAACGAGGTCGGGCTCGTGTCGCTCAGCTCGGGCGGCTTCATCACGGTGCAGCCGCCCGACGGCAGCCCGCCGCAGACCGTCGACGGCTGGATGGACATGCCCGGCAGCGGGCGTCCCGTCGGTGGTGGCACGTGGGACGTCGAGACGGAGTACGGCGGCGGGATCACCATCACGATCGGTCCCGGCTCGGTCGCGACGCACGGCTCGGTGGCGGCCTTCCAGGAGGCGCACCGCCGGTGGGGGCGTCTGCCGTGGCGTGAGCTCGTGGCGCCGTCGATCGACGTCGCGCGGCGTGGGTTCCGGCTCAGCTCGGCCTCGCGGTTCTACCTCGGGCACGTCCACGACGAGATCTTCGGCTGGGACGACGAGAGCCGGGCCGCGGTCCACGGCGGCGACGGCGGGCTCGAGACCGGGCTGGTGCACGTGCCGGACCTGGCGGGGGCGCTCGAGCTGATCGCCGACGAGGGGGCGGCGGCCCTCCACACGGGCGACCTGGCCCGGCTCATCAGCGCGGACGTCCTGGCCCGCGGCGGCATCCTGGGGCCGGACGACCTGGCGGGCTACCGCCCAGTGGTCCGACCGTCGCTGGTGACGACGGTGGGCGACTGGACGCTCGGCACCAACCCGCCGCCGTCGGTCGGTGGGGTCAGCGTCGCCGCGATGCTGCGGCTGCTGGACGGCCGCCCGTACGGACAGTGGGACGACGCCGACATCGAGCACCTGGTCCGCGTGCAGCGTGCCGTGCTGGGGCACCGCCTGAGGGTGCTGGACCACACCGACGACCTCGAGCGGGACGCGGCGGCATTCCTCGACCTGGTCGACCGGGACCACCTCGCGGTGCTCGAGTCCGGCTCGACCGCACACGTGTCCGCGACCGACAGCGACGGCGGCGCGTGCGCCGTGACGGTCTCGTCGGGCTACTGCTCGGGGATGATCGCGAAGGGCACCGGGATCTGGCTCAACAACTGCCTCGGGGAGCAGGAGCTCAACCCGACCGGCCTGCACGGCCTGCCGCCGGGCACGCGGCTGCTGTCCAACATGGCGCCGACCGTCGGCCACCACAGCGACGGCTCGGCCCTCGCGATCGGCTCGCCCGGCGCCGACCGCATCGCGACCGCGATCGTCCAGGCGCTCGCGGGGTTCGTCAGTGGCGGCCTGGGCCTGCAGGACGCGATCAACCATCCCCGCGTCCACGTGCACCGGGCCGGCCGACCCGACGAGGTCATCAAGACCGAGACCGACCTGACGATGTTCTACGGCGGGGTGGGCGCGACGCTGCGCCGGCACGACGGGCACATGGTCGCCGCGGCCGACCCCCGTCGAGATGGTGCGGTGCGTCTCGTCCACGGTCCGACACGCGAGCGCCCGAGTGCGGTTTGATTGATGGGTGTCCCCGACACCCATCGTCATCGGCCACCGCGGAGTCCCCGGTGAGCGGCTGGAGCACACCCGACCGTCGTACCTCCTCGCGATCGAGCAGGGGTGCGACTACATCGAGCCCGATGTCGTCAGCACCAAGGACGGCGTCCTCGTGGTCCGCCACGAGAACGACATCGGTGGCACGACCGATGTCGCGGCGCACCCGGAGTTCGCGGACCGCAAGGTCAGCAAGTTCGTGGACGGTGTCGCGCACACGGGTTGGTTCACGGAGGACTTCACGCTCGAGGAGATCAAGACCCTCCGGGTCCGGGAGCGCCTGCCGCAGCTGCGGCCGCAGAACATCCGGCTCGCCCGCACCGAGCAGATCCTGACGTTCGACGAGGTGCTCGACATCGCGGCGGAGGCGAGCGTGGGCCGGGACGAGCCGATCGGGGTCTACGTCGAGACCAAGCACCCGACCTACTTCCACGGGATCGGGCTGGACCTCGACGACCTGCTGATCGCCGCGCTGGAGCGGCGCGGGGTCAACCACCGGGGCGCGAAGATCATCATCCAGTCGATGGAGACGGCCAACCTGCGGGGCTTGCGCGAGCGGACGCCGCTCGACCTGGTCCAGCTGATGGACCGGCAGGGCGCGCCGTACGACCTGGTGCTCGCCGGCGACCCGCGGACGTACCGCCACATGCGCAAGCCGGCCGAGCTGGAGAAGGTCGCCGCCTACGCCAACGGCATCGGCCCCAACAAGAGCCAGGTCATCCGGCGTGACGTCATGGGCCGGCTCGCGGGGGAGACCAAGCTCGTCCGCCGGGCCCACCGGCTGGGTCTCGTGGTGCACGTCTGGACGATGCGCAGCGAGAACAACTTCCTGCCGACCAATCTGCGGCTCGGCCGGGACAAGGCCGCGCGCGGCGACGCCGTCGGCGAGTACCTCGCGTTCTTCAACGCCGGGGTCGACGGCGTCTTCTCCGACTTCACGCAGACGGCGGTGGCGTCCCGGGCGAAGTGGTTGGAGAGCCAATAGGCGGGGCCGGCCGGGGCGGTGCCAGCGGCATCAGCACCCACGCGACGACGTACGCGACGACCAGGGTCCCGGCACCCAGCAGGATGCAGACCGCGGTCACGATCCGGATCAGCGTGGCGTCGATCCCGGTGTAGTCGGCCAGGCCGCCGCACACGCCTCCCAGCCACTTGTCGTCACGGCTGCGGGTCAGCTGCTTGGTCATCGTCGGCTCCTTCGGTGGGAGTGGGGTCGGTACGGCTGGGGGGCGCGGGTCGCGCGTGCCGGAGGGTGGCCCCGACGCCGAGCAGCCCGAGGACGATCAGGGCGCCGGAGGCCGTCAGGCTGAGCTCGCGGGGGGTCAGGATGTCCTGGTCCCACACCGCCCAGTTGCCCACGACGGCCAGGAAGAACAGGCCGAAGGCCAAGCCCTCCCAGCGGAACGGGTGCCTGCTCATCGGCTGATCACCTCCACGTTGCCGAGCCTCTGCTCGATGTCGATCGTCACGGCGGAGCCGGCGGGTCCTGCGCCCTCGCGCATCGACACGTCGGTGCCGTCGTCCGTGCGGCCGAACAGCGAGATCTCGCCGGCCCGCAGGTCCGCCTCCACGACGGCCCGGAGCCCCTCGGGCACGATGACCCTGGTCTGGCCGACCCCGGCGTCGAGGTGGAGCGTCCGGCCCGCGAGGGACTCGGGGTCCGCGACCCGGGTCAGGTCGAGCTCGAGCAGGCCGACGCCGTGGGTGTAGTGGGACTTCACGTCCGCCGCGGTGGTCGGGGTGGGTGTCTGGGCGCCGACGCGGCCGCTGGGGAGCACCGACCCGATCGCGAGGGCGATCGCGAGGAGGGCGCCGATCGCGATCAGGGGTCCGCCGTTGCCGACGAACGTGCTGACCAGCAGGCCGAGGCCGACGATGCCGAGCGCGATCGCGATGTAGCCCGTCCCGGGGACGTCGTCGTGGTACTCCGACCAGATGCGGGTCGCGGCGAGGGCGATCGCGATGACCGACACGACCAGGAACGTCAGGGCGGGGGAGCGGCGGCGCGCCGGGGTGACGGGTGGCACGGCGGTCGGCGACGTCGCCGCGGCGGGATCGGCCGCGAGGTACGCCTGACGCTCCCGGGCCTCACGTCGCCGACGCGGGCGGACCGCGAAGACGTAGTAGACGAGCCCGACGGGCAGCAGCCACCAGGGCGCCCCGCCCCACCAGGCCCAGCCGTTGTCGCCGACGATCGAGAGGGCCGCGAGGGCAGCGGCGATGACGAGCCCGGCCACGCGGACCTGCTCCTCGTTCTTGTCGAGCTTGAACCAGTCGGCGGCGATGCTCTTGTCCTCGCCCTCCGCGGGCAGCAGGAACCACGCCGCGGCGTACAGGATCAGCCCGGCGAAGCCGGCGACGGTCAGCACCGCGAGGACGACCCGCACGATGACGGGGTCGATGTTGAGGTACTTCGCCGCGCCGGCGCACACGCCGCCGATGATCCGGTCGTCGCTCGACCGGCGCATGTCGGCGATCGTCCGCAGACGCTGCGGGTCGAAGCCGTCGTCCGGTCCCGTCGTCGGAGGGGACTGCTGGGTGTCGTTCATGCGTCCATCCTGACCGGGCCCGACGCCTCGGCACATCGGGTACGACCCTGAATCCCACCCCGGGCGACTCAGGGTGCGCGGGGGGCGTCACCGGTGGCGGCCGCGCGAGCCGACGTGTGACGATCAGGGGGTGACCGAGTATCGCCGTGCCTACCGACCGGCCGACCGCCGCCTCGTCGGGGGAGTGGCGAGCGGGGTGGCCGACCACCTCGGCGTGCCGGTCCTCTACGTCCGGCTGGCGTTCATCGTCGCGACGTGGCTGCAGGGCATCGGCGTCATCGCCTACCTGTTGCTGTGGCGCTTCCTGCCGCTGAGCCGACCCGACCTGGCGCCGGGCCTGGAGTCGGCCACGCGGCGTGGGCTGCGCACCGGCAGTCGTACCGGCACCACCGAGATCGCCCAGACGATCGCCCTCGGCGCGGTCGGCGTCGGGGTCCTGTTGCTGATCCAGTCGACCGGCCGGGGCATCGGCGGCAACCTGTTCGCGCCGCTGCTGGTCGGGGTCGTGGGGCTCGCGGTCATCTGGCGCCAGTACGACGACGTCGCATGGGGCCGGTGGATGCGCCAGACCCGGGGTTGGGCGTTCGCCTCCCGGATCGGTGTCGGCGTCGTGCTGGTCGCGCTCGCGGCCCTGTTCTTCCTGACCCAGGAGGGCGGTTGGGGCGCGGCGCTCGACCTCGCCTCGGCGCTGGTCATCGCGCTGCTGGGGGTGCTGCTGATCCTCGGCCCGTGGGTCACCCGGCTGCTGGGCGACCTGTCGGAGGAGCGGCGGGAGCGCGTACGTTCGCAGGAACGCGCCGACGTCGCCGCGCACCTGCACGACTCGGTCCTGCAGACCCTGGCCCTGCTGCAGAAGAACGCGGGTGACGCCGCCGCCGTCGCGACCCTCGCCCGCCGGCAGGAGCGGGAGCTGCGGGCCTGGCTGTACGGCACCGACCAGCAGCCCGGCGACTCGCTCGTGGCGGCGCTGCGGGCGGCTGCCGCGGACATCGAGGACACCCACCGGGTCCCGGTCGAGGTCATCGCGGTCGGTGACGCCCCGCTCGACCCCGACGTCACGGCGCTGGCCCGGGCCGCCCGGGAGGCGATCGTCAACGCCGCCAAGCACGCGCACGTCGACCGGGTCGACGTCTACGCCGAGACCGACGGGCGTACCGCCCAGGTGTTCGTGCGCGACCGGGGCGTCGGATTCGACCCCGCCACGATCGCGGAGGACCGGATGGGTGTGCGAGGCTCGATCGTCGACCGGGTCGAGCGGCACGGCGGCACCGCGTCGGTCCGCAGCGCGCCCGGCGAGGGGACCGAGGTCGCGCTGAGCATCCCGCTGCGCGACGCCGACTCCGCGGCCGACGAGACCGTCGTCGACGAGTCCAAGACCGTCACCCAGGGACTCGACACCAAGGAGAGCTCATGACCACACTGCGGGTCGCGATCATCGACGACCACGCGATGTTCCGGACGGGGGTGCGGGCCGAGATCGACGGTCCGGTCGAGGTCGTCGCCGAGGCCGAGGACGTCGACAGCGCCGTCAAGGTGCTCACCGAGACGTTGCCCGACGTCGTGCTGCTCGACGTCCACATGCCCGGCGGTGGGGGGCTCGAGGTGATCCGCCGGCTGCACCAGCGGCACCCCGAGGTGAAGTTCCTGGCGCTGTCGGTCAGTGACGCCGCCGAGGACGTCATCGGGATCATCCGGGCCGGAGCGCGGGGCTACGTCACCAAGAACATCTCCGGCACCGAGCTGCTCGACGCGATCGCCCGGGTCGCGGCGGGGGACGCGGTGTTCTCCCCGCGGCTGGCCGGCTTCGTCCTGGACGCGTTCGCGGGGACGATCGAGATCGCCCAGGTCGACGAGGACCTCGACCGGCTGACCGAGCGGGAGCGGGAGGTCATGCGGCTGATCGCGCGCGGCTACGCCTACAAGGAGGTCGCCAAGGAGCTGTTCATCTCGGTCAAGACCGTCGAGACCCACGTCTCCAGCGTCCTGCGCAAGCTCCAGCTCTCCAGCCGCCACGAGCTCACCCGCTGGGCGAACGACCGCCGCCTGATCTAGATCCGCGACCGCCGCACCCAGATCCGCGAGTGGCGCAGAATGAAGAAAATGAGACGGCGGGTCGTGCAGATCTGCGCCACTCGCGGACGGGTGTGCGCCACTCGCGGTCAGTGGTGGAGGGCGGCGCCCTTCATGGTCCGGTCGACGGCGTTCCTCGGCCCGTGCACGGCGATCCCGACCAGGTCCAGGTCGTCCCTCGCCACGGCGCGGACCGCGGCCCGGTTGTCCCGGTCATGAACATGTCGTTGGTGTAGACCGCCAGGGCCAGCTCCCGGGACACCGCCTTCGCGTGCGCCCCCCAGCCGTTCGGCGTCGCCCTCGAGAATCACGATGGGCTGGCGGACGTACCGGCCCTGGAGGCGCGCGCCGCCGAGTTCGGCGCCCATTCGACGCAGCTCATGCACGCGTTCGGCCGCGAGTACGGCCTGCCGCCCCACCGCTACGTCACGGGCCGCCGGGCCGCCTGACCGCGGTGCCGAGTGGCGCAAACCCGTCCCCGACTGGCGCAGATCTGGACGACCCGCCGTCCCATCTTCTTTGATCTGCGCCACTCGCGGTTCTGGGTCTAGCCTGATGGGGTGAACGAGCCACATCTGATCGTGCTCTTCGGCGCCACGGGCGATCTCGCCCGGCGCAAGCTCCTGCCCGGGATCATGCACCTGCTGCAGTCGGGGCTCGTGCCGGACTCACGGATCATCGGCGTCTCGCTCGACGACTTCGACGACGACGGGTTCCGCGACTTCGCGGGCCAGGCGTACCGCGAGTTCAGCACCCGCGAGGTCGACGAGGACAAGTGGCGCGACTTCGCCCCCAAGCTGTCGTACGTCAACGTCAAGGACGGGCCCGACGCCCTGGCCAAGGCCGCGGCGGCGCTCGAGGAGGAGCTCGGCGGTGAGCCGCGTCGCCTGCACTACCTGAGCGTGCCGCCCAAGGCGGCGCTCGACGTCGTCCACACGCTCGACGCCGCCCACCTCGTGGAGCGGTCGCGGATCATCATGGAGAAGCCGTTCGGCACCGATCTGGCGAGCGCCAAGGCGCTCAACGCCGAGATCCACGAGGTCTTCGACGAGGGCCAGATCTTCCGGATCGACCACTTCCTGGGCAAGGAGGCGGCGCTCAACATCTTGGCGTTCCGCTTCGCCAACGGCCTGTTCGAGCCGATCTGGAACCGCAACTTCATCGACCACGTGCAGATCGACGTCCCCGAGACGTTGTCCCTGGTCGGCCGGGCGGGCTTCTACGAGGGCACCGGCGCGTTCAAGGACATGGTCGTGACGCACCTGTTCCAGGTGCTGGCGTTCATGGCGATGGAGCCGCCGACGTCACTCGACTCCGACTCGATCTCGGAGGAGAAGAACAAGGTCTTCCGGTCGATGCGTCCGCTCGACCCGCTCTCGGTCGTCCGCGGCCAGTACCAGGGCTACCGCGACGAGGAGGGCATCGCGCCGGACAGCGACACCGACACGTTCGTCGCGCTCAAGGCCGAGATCGACAACTGGCGGTGGGCCGGGGTCCCGTTCTACCTCCGGACCGGCAAGAAGCTGGCGGAGGGTGCGCGGATCATCTCGATCGCGTTCCGCGAGCCGCCCAAGAGCATGTTCCCGACCGGCTCGGGCGTCGGCCTGGCCGGCCCCGACCACCTGACGTTCGACCTCGCGGACTCCTCCAAGATGTCGCTGTCGTTCTACGGCAAGCGGCCCGGGCCGGGGATGCGGCTGGACAAGCTCAGCATGCAGTTCGCGATGCAGGAGACCGAGCGGGCCGGCGAGGTCCTCGAGGCGTACGAGCGGCTGATCTATGACGCGATGCGGGGCGAGCGGACGCTGTTCACGACCGCCGAGGGCATCGAGCGGCTGTGGGAGATCTCCGAGCCCCTGCTCAACGACATCCCGCCCGTGCGGCCGTACCAGGCCGGGACGTGGGGGCCCAACGCGATCCACCAGCTCATCGCACCGCGGGCCTGGCGGCTGCCGTTCGAGCGCAGCTGGCGCAAGCCCAACCCCAGCGCGGAGTAGGCCCGAAGGTCAGGAGCCCTCGCCCTTGTCGCGGCGGGCGAGCTTGTCCTGGACGTCGTGTCCCGGGAGGCGCGGCGGCGGCTCGTGGGAGCGGTCGGTGCTGCCGTAGCCGCTGAGCGTGAGGGCCATCAGGCCCAGCCCGACGATGAACAGCAGCGCGAGGACGAGGTGGAAGGGCACACGCCCACGCTACCCGCCGCGTCGTGACCGTCGGCTCGTCAGGTCCAGAACCGCTCGACGAGGCGGATCGCCTCGTCCCGGGACAGCCCCTGGCGGCGGGCCAGCAGGACGTAGTCGCGGGCCGCGGTGTCGGTCGCGGGGTCGTGCAGCCGGCGGCTCGCGATGAACGTGCCGGCCCGGCCGTGGGTCTCGACCACGCGATCGGCCTCGAGCGCGCGATAGGCCTTCGCGACGGTGTTGGCCGCGAGGCCGAGGTCCGCCGCCAGGGCGCGTACGGTCGGCAGCTTGTGGCCCGGCGGGAGCGTCCCGTCGGCGGCCTGCTCGGCGACCTGCCGGCGCAGCTGCTCGAACGGGGCGTCGCCGCCGGTCGGCTCGATCGTGATCCTCATGCGGCGTCGCGCCCGAGTCGCACGATGTCGAACGAGTGACCGCCGATCGTGGTCGTGTAACGGTGGGTCTCGACGAATCCCTGGGCGCGGTAGAAGCCGACCCCCGTCGCGTTGTCGGCGAACACCTCGACCGAGCTGGGACCGGCGCCCCCCGAGACGTACGTCAGCAGGGTCCTGCCCAGCCCGCGGCCCTGGGCGGTGGGGGAGACGTACAACAGCTCGACGCCGCCGTCACGTGCCCCGACGAAGCCCAGCGGCTCGTCCTCGAGCTCGGCGACCCAGACCTCCATCGACGGCAGCAGCAGGTCGCGGATGCGAGGCCGTTGCTCGGCGAACTCCGCATCGCCCATGAAGGCGTGGCTCGACCGGGCGGACCGTTCCCACAGGTCGGTCAGCGCGTCGAAGTCGCCCTCGCGGGCCACCCGGATACGCACGCCGTCGTCCATGGGACGCGAGTCTACGGCGACGGCGACCGGATGATGTCGCTGTCGGTCGCGGCAACTAGGCTGGACGGCACGATGACCTTGCCGTTCCCTGTGCCCTCGATGGACGATTCCGCTGCCCGTGAGAGGCGTCGTCCCCGCTCCGAGACCCTGCTCGAGGGGCTCAATGACGCGCAGCAGGCCGCGGTGTCGCACCCCGGCGGGCCGCTGCTCGTCGTGGCCGGCGCCGGCTCCGGCAAGACCCGGGTCCTGACCCGCCGGATCGC
>NZ_JAOPXQ010000133.1 GCF_025965075.1 Aeromicrobium sp. | reverse complement strand
TGCTGCAGGTGGCGCGTGAGCTGCTGCTGGACGTCGGTTTCGAGTCGTTCACGTGCGAGGAGGTCGCACACCGGGCCGGGCTGCCGATCGGGACGCTCTACCAGTTCTTCCAGAACAAGTACGTCATCGTGTGCGAGCTCGACCGGGTCGACGCCGTGGCGGTGCGTCTGGAGCTGCAGAGCTTCGCGGACGCGATCCCGTCGCTCGACTGGCTCAAGTTCCTCGACCGGCTCGTCGACCACATGGCGGCGCTGTGGGCCAACGACCCGTCGCGCCGCGCGGTGTGGCTCGCGGTGCAGTCGACCCCGGCGACCCGGGCGACCGCCGCGGTGACCGAGCGCGAGCTCGCCGCCGAGGTGTCCCGGGCCCTGGCCCCCCTGACCCCCGGAACCCCCCGCGAACGCCGCACGATCATGGCCGAGGTGCTGGTCCACGTCGTCTACTCGATGCTCAACTTCTCGATCCGCGACGGCCAGGAGCACAGCGAGTCGATCATCGAGCTCAAGCGACTCCTCGCGGCGTACCTGCTGAGCGCCGAGCACTCCTGACTCCCCCGGGGGCGTCGGTTTACCACGGTCCCTGAGCAAACCTGCACGTCCCGCAGGAAGTTTCCCCCGGTGCGCGCAGGACTGCTCTGGGGCGTCACGCCATCCACACCCGGATGATGTCCGCCCGGCCGTGCACAGGACCGGACGAGGACGCCCCGCTGCCGCCCGAGGCAGCGCCACCCTCGAATCATGGACGATCTCATTCCCATAGCCGAGGCCAACGGCGGCTACCTCATGCGGCACCAGCTCATCGCCATCGGATACTCCGACCGGACGATCCGCCACGCCGTCAAGACCGGGCGCCTGACCCGCCTGCGGCACGGGACGTACGCCGTCACCGCGATGCACCGGACGCGGGACGCAGCGGCACGTCACTGCGTCCTGGTCCGCAGCGTGCTCGACAAGCTCGGGCCCGACGTGGTCGCCTCGCACCAGTCGGCCGCCGCATTGCACGGGCTCGACCTCTACGGGGTCAGCCTTCGGAAGATCCACGTGACCCGCCTGGACGGCCTGCCCGGGCACACCGAGGCAGGGGTGATCTTCCACGAGGGCCGGGCCGACCCCGACCACGACGTCGAGACGGTCGACGGCCGACTCGTGGTGCGGAAGGAGCGTGCCGTCGTGGAGACCTCCAGCATCTCGACGATCGAGGCCGGCATGGTCGTCGCGAGCTCGCTCCTGCGGTCCGGCGCCGTCACGAAGGTGGCGCTCGAGGAGCACGCCCGGACGTACGAGCGCTGGCGCGGCACCCGGACGGCGCGGGTCGCGATCCGCCTGTCCGACGGGCGCCTGGAGACCGTCGGAGAGGTCCGCTCGCTCCACATGATGTGGCGCCACCACATCCCTCACCCGGAGCTGCAGTTCGTGGTGACGACCGCGTCAGGACGGGAGGTCGCCCGCACCGACTTCGCCTGGATCTGGTCCCGCCACACCGGCGAGTTCGACGGCCTCAAGAAGTACGGTCGACTCAACCCGTTCGCCGACGACCCCGGCCGCATCATCGAGAAGGAGAAGATCCGCGAGGACCTCGTTCGCGACGAGCTCCTCGGGATGTCGCGATGGGTCTGGGCCGGCCTGGACGAGTCCACGCAGGAGAAGACCGCCGACAAGATCAAGCAGTCGATGGAGCGGTCTCGGAGGCTCTACGCCCGGAACGCCACCGTCATCCCGCTGAGCTGACCCACACCCCGGGACGCAGACCCACTGCCCCGAGCACTCCTGCGCCTCCCGCGGGAAACTTCCTGCGGGATGCGCCAGCTTGCTCAGGGACCGTGGTAAACCGACGGCAGCTAGGAGGACAGGATCACGTATGCCACCGCGTACTCGCCGTCGTGGCTCAGCGAGACCGACAGGGTCAGGCCGTCGAGGTGCTTGGCCACCTCGCCGTGCAGCCGGACGCGGGGGCGCCCCCAGGCGTCGGTCACGAGCTCGATCAGGTGGTGCACATGCTCGTCCATGACCGGTGGCGCGCCGTGCAGCGAGGCCGACCACGCCTTGATGACCGCCTCCTTGGCGGCCCACCGGGCGGCGAAGTGACGCGCGGAGTCAGAGGGATGACTCCGCGCGTCACTCCGTTCACCGGGGAGGAATGCCGCTTCGAATCCGGTACCGGGTCGATCGAGCTGGTCCCCGAACGAGGGAACGTGGACCAGATCGACACCGACGCCCAGGATCGTCATTGGCAGGCAACGCCGTAGTAGGCGCCGTCCTCCCCGAGCCGCGCCTGCGGGTCCAGGAGCATGCCAGCCTCCCGGGTCCGCACTCCCTCGCTGCCGAGGCGTCGGTCGGCCGGGCGCTCGTACAGGGAGGGGCCCCCGTACATCGCCCGGACCAGACGCATCCGGCCCTCGATGGCGCGGGCCTGCGCACGCTGGGCGTACGCATCGCGGTCCGCGGCCGGCAAGGTCGCGAGGAATGCCTGGGGGTGGACGATCGCGAGCAGCCCGGCGACGTGGCCGAAGCCGAGGCTCGTGACCAGTCCGGCCTTGAGCTGACCCGTCGCGAGCGGCTCACGCAGCCACACGAGGTGCTCGTGCTCGGCCAGGTCGTCCATGACGCAGTCGAGGCTGCGGTTGGGCGGGATGACGCCGCCGGTCAGCACCTGGGTCAGCCCGACGATCTGGAACGCCGCCGCACCACCCTTGGCGTGCCCCGTCAGGGTCTTCTGCGAGATCACGAACAGCGGGTTGCCCTCGCTGCGGCCGATCGCCGAGGCGAGCCGCTCGTGCAGCTCGGACTCGTTGCGCTCGTTGACGCCGGTCGACGTGTCGTGCTTGGACAGGACGCCGATGTCGTCGGCGGTCAGGCCCAGCGCCGCCAGCGACTTCGCCAGCGCCGACTCACGTCCACCCAGACCGGCGGCGAGCGCACCGAGACCGGGCGCGGGGATCGACGTGTGCACGCCGTCCGCGAACGATCCGGCGTACGCGACCACACCCAGGACGGGCAAGCCCATCTTGGCCGCGACGTCGCCGCGGGCCAGCAGGATCGTGCCGCCGCCCTGCGACTCGACGAAGCCGCCGTAGCGGCGGTCGTTGCCGCGGCTGAAGTAGCGGTCCTCGAGGCCCTTGGCGGCCATCGCGGCGGAGTCGGCCGTGGCAGACATGTCCGCGAAGCCGACGATGCCCTCGACGCTCAGGTCGTCGAAGCCGCCCGAGACCACGAACTCGGCCTTGCCGAGACGGATCTTGTCGACCCCCTCCTCGACCGAGACGGCGGTCGTGGCGCACGCGGCGACGGGGTGGACCATCGCGCCGTACGAGCCGACGTACGACTGCACGACGTGCGCCGCGATGACGTTGGGCAGCGCCTCCTGCAGGATGTCGTTGGCCTTGCTCTCGCCCAGCAGGGTGTCCAGGTAGAGCGACTGCATCGACTGCATGCCGCCCATCCCGGTGCCCTGCGTGTTGGCCACGAGCGCGGGGTGGACCCAGCGCATGAGCTCCGACGGCGTGAAGCCGCCGGACAGGAACGCGTCGACGGTGCAGATCAGGTTCCACAGCGCGACCCGGTCGATCGACTCGACCATCTCGGCCGGGACGCCCCACACCGTGGGGTCGAAGCCGGTCGGGATCTGCCCGCCGACCGTGCGGGTCAGCGCCATGCGTCGCGGGACGCGGATCTCGGTGCCGGCCTTGCGGGTCACGGTCCAGTCACCGTCCGCCGTGGCGGCGATGACCGTACGCTCGGGGTCCGCGTCGCGCAGGGCGCGCGCCTCGGCCTCGCCCGAGACCGTGAACGACAGGTCCTTGTCGAGGTAGACCGACGTCAGCAGCGGGGCCGAGTTGTCGACCATGTTGCCCTCGTCGACGTAGCGGCGGATGCCGCACGCCTCGCGGACAGCGTCCTCGTAGCGGTCAGTGAGATCGGCCTCGTCGACCTTCTCCTGCGTCGCGGTGTCGTACCAGCCGCCGCCCTGCTCGTCCCAGCTGACCAGGCCGGTCGACCAGGCGAGCTCGAGCACGCCGGCCGCCGACAGCTCGTCGTGGACCTCGACCTCGAAGCGCGTGCGGGCTGAGCCGTACGGCCCGAGCTCACCCGCGCCGACGATGACGACGAGGTCCTCCGGACGGGCGTCGATCGACGCCCAGTCGAGCGTGTCGACCCGGTCGAGCTGCGCCGGCGAGGGGGCGAGCGCCGAGATCGTGGCACGCGTGTCCTCGGCCGGGGCCGTGGGCCGCTCGACGCCCTCGGCGAGGGCCTTCATGTCG
>NZ_JAOPXQ010000034.1 GCF_025965075.1 Aeromicrobium sp. | reverse complement strand
CACGTCACGATGTCGGCACTTCTGGGTCGTTCCGGAGCGCAGAACCACCCGGAACCGCCGACATCTTGCGGGAAGGGGTCTGTGCCGGATAGGTCCCGCGACAGGCGGGTGTTAAATTCGACCTGCCATCTGGCACAACTCACGTCCTGCATGCCAGGGGAAGCCGGTCGAACTCCGGCGCTGACCCGCAACCGTAGGCCACCACGCGTGGCGAGCCGGAGCACCTGCTGAGGGACCGACCTATTCACGCTGTCGAGGAACACACGTGACGGGCTCCGGGCCGTTCTCGTGCTGCAGCGGGAAGGAACCCAGTGAAGATCCCCACTCTCCGTCGCGCAACAGCAGCGGCCATCGCCCCGGCACTCGCGGCCGGCATGGTGGTGTCGGCGTCGTCGGCCCAGGCTGACACGGCGCCGAGCTCCTACTCCTACTCGGCCGCCCGTTGGCTGGCCGACCAGCTGACCGACGGGCTCGTCGTCGCCGGCGGCAACACGTACTACGGGCAGACGCTCGACCTGTTCTTCGCGCTCGACGGGCTCGGCGTGCGTGCGAGCACCGCGAACGGCATCCTCGACGCGTTCGAGGAGAAGCAGGGCGACTACACGACCGGCGAGTCGTTCGGCGACGTCGACAGCCACTACGCCGGAGCGACCGCGAAGCTCGCGACGGCCGTCCAGGCCGGGTCCAGGGAAGCCGAGTCGTTCGGTGGCCACGACCTCGTGGCGGAGCTCGAGGCGCTGGTCCGGCCGACGGGCGACGACCAGGGCCGGGTCTCTGACGTCTCGGCATACGGCGACAACTCCAACGCGATCGGGCAGAGCTTCGCGGTGCGTGCGCTCGCCACGGCGTCCAGCAACAAGCTCGCCGACGCCACGGCGTACCTGCTCAAGCAGCAGTGCTCCGACGGGGCGTTCCGGACGTTCATGTACACCGTCGCGGTCGCTGATCCCGACTACCCCGTCGACCCGATCGACCGCGTGTGCGGCGAGGGGCCGACCACCGGCGACGACTCGCTCAGCGTCGACGCCACCGCCTACGGCCTCCAGGCCCTGCTCGAGGCCAAGGCAGCCGGGACAACCGGACTGGACGACGACATCGCCGACGCGATCAGCTGGCTCAAGGGAGCCCAGAACTCCGACGGATCGTTCTCCGACCTCGGGACCGCCAACGCCAGCAGCACCGGCCTGGCCGCGACCACGCTGAAGCGGGTCGACGAGCCCGGCGTCGCCGGACGTGCGGCCTCCTGGCTCGTGAGGCAGCAGGTGACCGACGCTGCCGCGGAGGACACGGCGCTGGCCAACGAGCTCGGAGCCATCGCGCCGGACAGTGACTCCCTCGCGGACGGCAAGACCGACGGAATCCCCTCGAGCGAGCGCCTTCGCTGGGTCATCGCGACGGCGCAGGCCGCCACTGGCGTCAACGCGCAGCTCCCGGCGGCAACGCTCGCCGTCAAGGCCCCGACCGGCTACGTGCAGGGCGGCAAGAAGGCCACCGTGACCGTCACGGGCCTGGCCAAGGGCGAGAAGTTCACGGCAACCGTCACCGGAGGCGGCTCGGTCTCGGGCGTGGCGGGCACCACGGGCACGGGCTCGGTGGCGCTGACCGTCCCGACGACGACCGGCACCAAGGCTGTCGCGGTCGTCGGGTCGCGGGTCGCTCGCACAGGCAGTGTGAACGTCAAGGTCCTCGGCGCGAAGACGCTGGCGCCCAAGCTGAAGTACACCTCGGTCAAGCGCGGCGGATCGCAGAAGGTCACGGTCAGCGGGCTGGCCGCGGGCGAGTCGATCAAGGTCTACCAGGGCAGCACGCTCAAGAAGTCCGGCGCCGCGACCTCGACGGGCACGTACTCGACGACGTTCACGGTCGGCAGCTCGAAGGGCACCAAGACCGTCAAGGTCGTCGGGGCCTTCTCCAACCGGACCGGCACGAAGAACTTCAAGGTCACGTGATGCGTCGTCTCGCGCAGCTCCTCGCCGCGACCCTCCTGGGGGTCGCGGCGGTGGCCGTCATCCCCGTCGGTTCTGCCTCCGCGGCGGCCTGCTCGCGCGGGACCGGGGTCTCGGTCGTCGTCGGCAACGGCGTGCGATGTGACGCCGGCGGTGCGGGACAGTCATCGGACCAGAACTTCACCGGGGTCGGTCACTCGTTGACCTACGTCAGCTCCGAGCCCGGCTTCGTGTGCCAGGTCGACAGCGCGCCGTCCTCGGACTGCGTCAAGACCCCGTCGCAGTCGGCGTACTGGGCGCTGTGGTGGTCCGACGGCACGTCCGGCTCGTGGACGTACTCCTCGCGTGGCGTCAAGAGCCTCAAGGTGCCCGCGGGCGGTTACGTGGCGCTGGTCTTCGGCAACGGGAAGTCCGCGCCCGGCGTCAAGCCGGTGAGTGCGGCTCCCGCGCCGACGAAGAAGCCGGCTCCCGCGCCGACGCGGACCTCCGCGGCCGCATCGGCGAAGCCGACCCCGTCGGCATCCCCGTCGACCGTCGCCGAGAAGAAGGCCGACGAGAAGAAGGCTGACGACACGAAGAAGGCCACGGCGAAGGCCGAGAGGACTGCTGCGGCGGCCACCGAGACGCCGACCCCGGCCGAGCCCACGGCGAACGAGGCGGACATCGAGAACGCGTCGGAGTCCTCGCAGTCGGCCGGCACGCTCTGGGCGGGGGGCGCGATCGCCCTCGCGCTGCTGGCCGGGACGGGTGGCCTGTGGTGGCGTCGCAAGCTCTCGGGCGGGGCGTCATAAAGACGCTCCAGCAGCGGGCAACCGTCCTGCCGCGTGACCTGCACCCCGGGGCCTGGTGGATCTGGGCCCTGGGGCTGGCCGCCGCCGTGTCCACGATGGTCAACCCCGTGCTGATCGGGCTGGTCGTTCTGGTGGCGTGCTTCGTGGTCATGGCCCGACGGACGGAGGCGCCGTGGGCGATGTCGTTCCGGCTCTACCTCTATCTCGGGCTGCTCGTCGTGGTGATCCGGGTCGTGTTCCGGATCGTCTTCGGTGGTGACGGGGGCGGGCCCGTCGCGTTCACCCTGCCGTCGATCCCGCTGCCGGACTTCGCGGCCGGCATCACGCTGCTCGGCCCGGTCACCCGCGATGCGCTGCTCGCGGCGTTGTACGACGGGATGCGGCTGGCGGCGATCATCATCTGCGTCGGTGCGGCCAACGCGCTGGCCAACCCCAAGCGGCTGCTCAAGTCGATGCCGCCGGCGTTGTACGAGATCGGCAGCGCCGTCGTCGTGGCCGTCGCGCTGCTGCCCCAGCTCGCCGACAGCCTGCGCCGCGTGCGGGCGGCCCGCCAGCTGCGCGGTGTCCCGGGCAGCCGGCTCGGCAAGCTCCGCGGCATCGTCGTGCCGGTCATGGAGGACGCCCTCGAGCGCTCGATGTCGCTGGCCGCCGGCATGGACGCGCGCGGCTACGGCCGGGCGGGGGAGCTGAACCGCTCGCAACGACGTACGACGGGGGCGCTGATGCTGACCGGTCTGGTCGGCATCTGCATCGGCACCTACGCGCTGCTCGACCAGACGGCACCGCGCTGGCTGGTCCTCACCGGACTGGTCGGTGGCGTCGCCCTCGCGGGCGGCGGACTCTGGTCGGCCGGTCGCAGGGTCCAGCGCAGCCGTTACCGCCCGGATCGCTGGAGGCCCGAGGAGATCGGGGTGGCTCTCAGTGGGATCGCCGTCGGCGCCGGGTTGCTGCTGCTCGACGGTGCGGCGGTGCTCCATCCGCCGCTCGACACGTTCCCGAC
>NZ_JAOPXQ010000004.1 GCF_025965075.1 Aeromicrobium sp. | reverse complement strand
GGACCGTGCGGGTCACGCCGCCACCGCCGGGCAGCAGGCCGAGGGTCGCCTCGGGCAGGCCGACCGAGTAGCCGCCGTCGACCGCGATGCGGTGGTGGCAGGCCAGGGCGATCTCGAGGCCGCCACCGAGGGCAGCGCCGTTGATGGCCGCGACGACGGGCTTGCCCGACGTCTCGAGCTTGCGCAGCGTGGCCTTGATGGTCTCGACCTCGTCGAACAGGCGCTGGGCGTCAGCCGGGGTCGCCTGCGTCATGAGCTTGAGGTCGCCGCCGGCGAAAAAGGTCTTCTTCGCCGAGGAGACGATGACGCCCTTGATCGACGCGGGGTCGTTCGCGATGTCCTTGACCAGCTGGTCGACGGCAGCTTCCATCGACGCCGCGTAGTCGGCGTTCATCGTGTTGGCGCTCTGGTTGGGGTCGTCCAGGACGATGTTGGCGATTCCGCCCTCGACCTCGTAACGCACTGCTTCAGTCATGGGTGTGTCTCTTTCGAAAGGGGGAGGGGGATCAGCTGAGGCGCTCGACGACGGTGGCGATACCCATGCCGCCGCCGACGCACAGCGTGGCCAGGCCGTACCGCTGGTCGCGACGCTCGAGCTCGTCGATCAGGGTGCCGAGGATCATCGCGCCGGTCGCGCCGAGGGGGTGACCCATCGCGATCGATCCGCCGTTGACGTTCGTCTGGTCGTGCGGGTAGCCGCCCAGGTCCTTCATGAGGCGCAGGGCGACGGCCGCGAAGGCCTCGTTGATCTCGAGCAGGTCGATGTCACCGATGCTCAGGCCGGCCTTCTCCAGCGCCTTGAGGCTGGCCGGGCCGGGGCCCGTCAGCATGATCGTGGGCTCCGAGCCGGAGACCGCGGCCGACAGGATGCGGGCGCGCGGCTTGAGGCCGTGGCGCTCACCGGCGGCCTCGTTGCCGATCAGCACGAGGGCCGCGCCGTCGACGATGCCCGAGCTGTTGCCGGCGTGGTGGACGTGGTCGATCTTCTCGACCCAGTGGTACTTCTCGAGCGCGACGGAGTCGAAGCCGCCCTGGTCGCCGATCTGCGCGAACGACGGCGGCAGCTTGCCGAGGCTCTCGGCGGTCGTGCCCTCCCGGACGAACTCGTCGTGGTCGAGGATCGTCAGGCCGGACGCGTCCTTGACCGGGATGACCGAGTTGTTGAAGTAGCCGTTGGCGATCGCCTTGGCGGCACGCGCCTGCGACTCGGCGGCGAACGTGTCGACGTCGACACGGCTGTAGCCCTCGACCGTCGCGATGAGGTCGGCGCCGATGCCCTGGGGCACGAAGTCGGTGTCGAACGAGGTGCGCGGGTCCATGGCCCAGGCGCCGCCGTCGGATCCCATGGGCACGCGGCTCATGGACTCGACGCCACCGGCGAGGATCATGTCCTCCCAGCCCGAGCGCACGCGCGCCGAGGCCTGGTTGACGGCCTCGAGGCCCGACGCGCAGAAGCGGTTGAGCTGGACGCCGGCGACGGTGTCGGGCAGTCCTGCGGCAAGGGCCGCGGTCTTGGCGATGTCGCCACCCTGGTCACCGACCGGGGAGACGCTGCCGAGGACCAGGTCGTCGATCCCGTCGGTGTCGAGGGTGGGGTTGCGCTTGCGGATCTCGTCGATGAGTCCGGTCACCAGCGAGATCGGCTTCACCTCGTGGAGGGATCCGGTCTTCTTGCCGCGACCACGGGGGGTGCGGATGGCGTCGTAGACGAAGGCCTCGGTCATAAGAAGCATCCTTAAAGAAGTCGTGCAGAATCAGGGTGGATGGCGCGTCAGCAGAACTGACAACCCCGATTGTGACACCAACACTGTCAAAGTCCAAGAGTCGGGGTGTGTGACAGGCCTCGCAGGGCGTCCGGTGGGCTAGCCTCGGACCCATGAACCCCGTTCCCGCCGAGACGTTGAGCGTCGAGCAGCTCGCGTCCCGCGTCGGGATGTCGGTCCGGACCGTGCGCTTCTACGCCGGCCGCGGCCTCATCCCGCCACCGCGCCGCGAGGGTCGCAACGGCTTCTACGGGCCCGACCACCTGGCCCGGCTCGAGCTCGTCAAGGAGCTGCAGGCACACGGGTTCACCCTGTCGGCGATCGAGGGCTACCTCGACAACATCCCGTCCGACGCGACGCCCGAGCAGGTCGCGGTGCACCGCACGCTCCTGGCACCGTGGATGGCCGACCGGCCCGAGCAGCTCGACCGCCCCGCGCTCGAGCTGCGCTCGGGACGTGCCCTGTCGGACCACGACATCGAGATGCTGATCGCGCTCGGCGTCGTCGAGCCCACGCCCAAGGAGGACGTCTTCCAGGTCGCCCCGGCGCACCTCGCCGTCGGCATCCAGTTCATCGAGACCGACATGCCGATCGAGGTCGCGCACGCGTCCCGCAAGATCTTCGACGACGCAGGCAAGGCCGTCGCGCGCGAGATCACCGAGGTCTTCCGGACCATGTGGTGGCCGGCGCTGCGCGACTCGGGCCGCCCGGTCGAGGACATCACGGCCCTGATCGAGCGGTTCAAGCCGCTGACGATCCAGGCGCTCGTGACGGCGTACGAGACCGCCGTCGACGAGGCCAAGCGCGAGACCGTCCGCCGCCGCTCCTGACGTACTGCTGGCAGTGACGTTTGGGCCCCCGGATCGATGATTCGGGGGCCCAAACGTCACGCTCAGCGGATCAGAGGCCCATCCCGCGGCCGATGATCTCCTTCATGATCTCGGTCGTGCCGCCGTAGATCGTCTGGATGCGGGTGTCGAGGTACGCCTTGGAGATCGGGTACTCGCTCATGTAGCCGTAGCCGCCGTGCAGCTGGAGGCACTGGTCGGCGACCTTCTTCTGCAGCTCGGTCGTCCACCACTTGCCCATCGCGGCGTCGTCGACCGTCAGGGTCTTGTCGTTGAGGCGCAGGATCGACTCGTCGACGTACACCTGCGCGATCCGCGCCTCGGTCTCGAGCTCGGCCAGCGTGAAACGCGTGTTCTGGAACGAACCGATCGGCTTGCCGAACGCCTTGCGCTCCTTGACGTACTCGACCGTCATGTCGATCATCCGGCGCGACGCCGCCGCGGCGACGACCGAGATCGAGAGCCGCTCCTGGGGCAGCTTCTCCATCAGGTAGATGAAGCCCTTGCCGGCCTCGCCGAGCAGGTTGGCGGCCGGGACGCGGACGTTGTCGAAGAACAGCTCGGCGGTGTCCTGCGCCTTGAGGCCGATCTTGTCGAGGTTGCGGCCGCGCTCGAAGCCCTTGGCGCCGCGCTCGACGACGACCAGCGAGAAGCCCATCGCGCCGGCCGACGGATCGGTCTGGCACACGACGATCACGAAGTCGGAGTTGATGCCGTTGGTGATGAACGTCTTGGAGCCGTTGATGACGTACTCGTCACCGTCCAGGACCGCGGTGGTCTTGATGCCCTGCAGGTCCGATCCGGTGCCGGGCTCGGTCATCGCGATCGCGGTGATCATCTCGCCGCTGCAGAACTTCGGGAACCAGCGGGCCTGCTGCTCCTCGTTGGCCAGCGACAGCAGGTAGCCCGAGACCAGGTCGGTCTGGATCACGAAGCCGATGCCGCTGGCGCCGATGCGGGTGATCTCCTCGGTGAGGATCGCGTTGTAGCGGAAGTCGCTGACCCCGCCACCGCCGTGCTCCTCGGGCATCATGAAGCCCAGCAGGCCCATCGCGCCGGCCTTCTCCCAGACCTCGCGGGGGACGATCGCGTCCTTCTCCCACTGGTCGTGGTGCGGCGCGATCTCCTTCTCGCAGAACGAGCGGACGGTGTCGCGGAACGCCTCGTGGTCGGCGTCGAAGATGTTCCTCTTCATGGGGGTGTCCCTTTCAGTCGGACTGGACGGCGACGCCGTCGGAGATGAGCTGGTCGACATCGGCGATGCCCCAGTCGGTGAGTGCGGAGACCGTGCTGGCCCCGGCCTTCTGCGGCGGGGTCGTCAGGGTCGCGGGGGTCGCCGAGAAGCGCGGCGCCGGCGCGGGCTGCGTCAGGCCGTCCCGCTCGACGTACGTCCCGCGGGCGACGTTGTGCGGGTGCTCGTACGCCTCGGTCAGGCTCAGCACCGGCGCGACGCACGCGTCGGTGCCGTCGAAGACCTGCTCCCACTCGGCACGGGTGCGGCTCGCGAACGTCTCGGTGAGCGTCGCGCGCAGCTCACCCCAGCGCGCGAAGTCGTACTGCCCCGGGGCGTCGGTCAGCCCGAGGCCCTCGACGAGCGCGGCGTAGAACTGCGGCTCGAGCGGACCGACCGACATCCACTGGCCGTCGGAGGTCTCGAAGACGTCGTAGAACGGGGTGCCGGTGTCGAGCAGGTTGGTGCCGCGCTGGTCGCTCCAGCTGCCGCCCTGCTGCATCGCGACGATCATCGACATCAGGTGCGCCGTGCCGTCGGTGATCGCGGCGTCGACGACCTGGCCCTCGCCGGTCGCCCGCGCGTGGGTCAGCGCGGCCAGCAGGCCGGTCACGAGGTAGAGCGAGCCGCCGGCGAAGTCGCCGACCAGGTTGAGCGGGACCTGCGGGGGTCCACCGGCACGGCCGATCGCGCCGAGCGCGCCGGCGACCGAGATGTAGTTGATGTCGTGGCCGGCGGTGTGCGCGAGTGGCCCGTCCTGTCCCCAGCCCGTCATCCGACCGTAGACCAGGCGGGGGTTGCGGGCGTGGCAGTCCTCCGGGCCGAGGCCGAGGCGCTCGGTCACGCCGGGGCGCAGGCCCTCGATCAGGATGTCGGCCGACTCGACCAGGTCGAGCACGACCTGCACGCCGCGGGGGTCCTTGAGGTTGACCGCGACGGACGGACGGCCGCGGCCGAGGATGTCGGTCTCGGGCGCGCCGAGCTGCAGCGCGTTGCCGCCGGGGCGGTCGACCCGGATGACGTCGGCGCCGAGGTCGGCGAGCAGCATCGCGGCGAACGGCCCGGGGCCGATGCCGACGAGCTCGACGACGCGCACGCCGTGCAGGGGTCCGGAAGAGTTGGTCACCTACGAATTGTGACAGTAACACTGTCACTGTTTCAAGTGACCCCGGTCGCATACCGCCGGTATCGGGATGTGTCATCATCGCTGTCACGTATCCGCAGCACCCCCGAGAGGACGGCCGCATGCTCTCCGAGCTGGTCTACACACGCAAGGGCTCCGGCGAGCCGCTCGTCCTGATCCATGGCATCGGCCACCGCCGGCAGGCGTGGGACCCGGTCTTCGAGGAGCTGGCCGAGTCCTACGACGTCATCGCGGTCGACCTCGCCGGGTTCGGCGAGTCGCCGGCCTATCCGCTCAGCGCGTCGTACGACATGGACACGGCGTGCAAGAACCTCGCGGACAACTTCGCCGCGTGGGGCGTCGAGAAGCCGCATGTCGTCGGCAACTCGCTCGGCGGCGCGATCGCGCTCGAGCTCGGTGCGCGGGGACTCGCCCGCTCGGTCACGGCGCTCAGCCCGGCCGGCTTCTTCGGAACGCTCAACCGGCTGCAGACCTTCGTGCTGCTGATCCTCCTGCGGCTCAGCAGCCAGCTGCCCAAGGCCGCGCTCCGGTTCACCTCGCGGCGCACGTGGGGGCGCCGACTCGCCGGCAGCTCGCTCTACACACATCCCGAGCGGTTCACCGCCGAGCAGGTCTACGGCGATGCGCTGGCACTCAAGCACTGCCACGGCTTCGAGCGGACGATCGGCCACGGCGTGACGTACGCCTTCAAGGGCCACGTGCCCGTGCCGACCACGATCGCGTGGGGCACCCGCGACGTGATCCTGCCCTACAGCTCCTCGGCGATCGCCCAGGAGCGGCTGCCCGAGGCGCGACACGTGGCCCTGCCGCACTGCGGTCACGTCCCGATGATCGACGACCCGGACCTGATCGTGCGGGTCGTGCAGCAGACCACGGCCGTGGCCGCGCAGGCCCCCGCGGCCTGAGCAGCCGGGCATACCTGCCCGCCGATCGGCGTTGACCCGGTCGTGGACATCCTCGACGCGGTCGTGATCGGTGCGGGTCAGGCCGGGCTGTCGTCGTCGTACCACCTGTCCCGCCGCGGGATCCGGCACGTCGTGTTGGACGCCGACGACCGCGCGGGCGGTGCGTGGCAGCACCGCTGGGACGCCCTGACGATGCACGACGTGCACCGGGTCGCCGACCTGCCGAGGTCCGAGATCCCCGGCGACTCCGGGGCCGAGCGGGCCAACCGGTTCGTGCCGGCGTACTTCGCGGCCTACGAGCAGCGCTTCGACCTGCCGGTCGTGCGACCCGTCACGGTCACCCGGGTCCGTGACGAGGGCGGCCTGCTCGTCGTGGAGTCGTCCGAGCGGTCGTGGACCGCACGGACCCTGGTCAACGCGACCGGCACGTGGACACGCCCGTTCGTCCCGCACTACCCCGGCATCGAGACGTTCAGCGGCGAGCAGCTCCACACCGTCGACTATCCGGGACCCGACCACTTCCGCGGCAAGCGTGTCGTCGTGGTGGGCGGCGGCGCCTCGGCGGTCCAGTTCGTCGGCGCGCTGGCCCCGATCACCGAGACGGTGTGGGTCACCCGGCGCGAGCCGGTCTGGCGCACCGGCGAGTTCACGCCGGAGATCGGCCGCGAGGTCGTCGCCCTGGTCGAGGAGCGGGTACGTCAGGGGTTGCCGCCGCGCAGCGTCGTCAGCGTGACCGGCTCGGTCCTGCGCGAGCAGGAGCGCGAGGCCGAGCGTCTGGGGGCGTACGACGCCCGGCGCGACATGTTCAGCGCGATCGAGCCCGACGGGGTGCGCTGGGCCGCCCCCTCGCCCGGGCGGGCGGCGTTCGAGCGCGCCGACGTGATCCTGTGGGCGACGGGGTTCCGGCCCGCGATCGAGCACCTCGGGCCGCTGCGCCTGCGCAGCCCGCGCGGCGGGATCCAGCTGGACGGGACGACGGCGGTGGCCGATCCGCGCGTGCAGATGGTCGGCTACGGCCCCTCGGCGAGCACGATCGGTGCCAACCGGGCCGGCCGCAGCGCCGCCCGCGGGGTCGCCGACCGGCTCAGAACTGCGGCGCCAGCCGGCCCGACACCGGCGTCCACTCCTGCACGGTGACCTCGGCGACGAGGCCCTCCGTGACGAAGGGGTCGGCGTCGGTCAGACGCTGCGCGTCCTCCTGGGACTCCGCGTCGAAGAGCAGCAGCGCGCCGGCGGGCTCGCCCACGTAGGGACCCGAGATGACGAGGCGCCCCGCGTCGGTCAGCTCGGCAAGATAGGCCCGGTGCTCGGGGCGCGTCGCGTCACGCGCCTCGGTCGAGTCGGCGGCGTAGCGGTAGGTCGTGGCGAAGATGGGCATGACCCCATG
>NZ_JAOPXQ010000267.1 GCF_025965075.1 Aeromicrobium sp. | reverse complement strand
GGAAGAGCTGATCGGCCCCTACCGCGAGACGCTCGTCAAGCTGCAGGACTCCGCTCCCCCGATGCCGCCCGCGACCGTCCACCGCGTCATGGCCGAGGAGTTCGGAGCCGACTGGCGCAACAGCTTCCCGTCCTTCGACGACCGGCCCGCCGCGTCCGCCTCGATCGGCCAGGTGCACCACGCCACCTGGAAGGACGGCCGCACGGTGGCCGTCAAGCTGCAGTACCCGGGCGCGGCCAAGGCCCTGATCTCCGATCTCAAGCAGATCGCGCGGCTGGCCAGGATGTTCGGCGTCATCGCGCCGGGCCTGGACGTCAAGCCGCTGGTCAAGGAGCTGCAGGATCGGGTAACCGAGGAGCTCGACTACAGCCTCGAGGCCGCCGCGCAAGCGACGTTCGCTGCCGGGTTCAACGGCGATCACGACATCGTCGTCCCCGAGCCGCTGGCCCACACCGAGCGCGCGCTGGTCTCGACGTGGCTCGAGAGCGACTCATCGCTGGCCCAGATCATCACCACCGGCACCCAGGACGAGCGTGACCGCTACGGCGAGGCGTACGTCCGGTTCCTGTTCGCCGGGCCCAGCCGGGCGGGGATGCTGCACGCCGACCCGCACCCCGGCAACTTCCGGCTCATGCCCGACGGCCGGCTCGGCGTCGTCGACTTCGGCGCGGTCGCCCGGCTGCCCGAGGGCCTGCCCACCTCGATGGGACGGTTGCTGCGCCACGCCGTCGACGGGGACTACGACAGCGTCCTCGACGGGCTGCGCGACGAGGGCTTCATCAAGTCCCGCTCGGATCTCGACGCCGACACGATCGCGCGCTACATCGGCCCGTTCGTCGAGCCGGCCCGGGTCGAGCGGTTCACCTTCAGCCGGGAGTGGATCCGCGCCCAGACGTTGCGGGTCAGCGCACCGACCGCCGAGGGCATGGGCACCGCGATGAAGATCAACCTGCCGCCGCAGTACCTGCTGATCCACCGGGTCTGGATCGGCGGGATCGGGGTGCTCAGCCAGCTCGGAGCCACCGCGCCGTTCCGGGCGATCCTCGAGGAGTCCCTACCGGGATTTGCCGACGAGCTGCAGGACTGACTCGGCGTACTGCTCGATCTTGGCCGGGCCGATGCCGGGGACCTTGGCCAGCGCCACCTCGTCGGCGGGCTTGGCCTCCGCGATCGACTGCAGGGTGGCGTCGGTGAAGATGACGTAGGCCGGCTTGCCCTGCTCGGTGGCCTGCTCCTTGCGCCAGGCGCGGAGCACCTCGTAGAGCTCCTCGTCGTAGGTCGCGGGGCAGTCCGCACAGCGGCCCAGCTTGCGGTCGGCGACGGCCAGGACCGTGTTGCAGACCCGGCACTTGGCGACCTTGCGCTGGCGGCCGGCGTCGCTGACCTTGCGGGCCTCGTGACCGGCCGGCAGCAGCGGGTCGAGGAACCGGGTCGGCTGGCGGTTGCCACGGCCGCCGGGCTTGCGGGTCGCGGCCCACGAGATCATCAGGTCGTGCCGGGCGCGGGTCACGCCGACGTAGAACAGCCGGCGCTCCTCCTCCACCATCGCGGGGGTGTCGGCGTGGACGCTCGGCATCATGCCCTCGTGCATGCCGATGCAGAAGACCGCGTCCCACTCCAGGCCCTTGGCCGAGTGCAGGGTCGCCAGGGTGACCCCGTCCGCGGCGGGCGCGTGGGCCTGCTCGATGCGGCGGTCCAGGTCGGCGACGAGGGCCGTCATGTCGGCGGCCGCGTCGGCCTCGGCGAGATCCGTCGCCATCGACACGATGGCGTGCAGGGACTCCCAGCGGTCGCGGACCGCGCCGGAGCCGCTCGGGGGTGCGTCGGTGTGACCCATCGAGGCGAAGATCGCCCGGACGTCGTCGACCAGGTGACCGCCGGCTGCCTCCCCGCGGGCGGAGCCGCGCAGCAGGGTCACCGCCTGGCGTACCTCGGCCCGGTTGAAGAAACCCGTCGCGCCGCGCATCGTGTAGGGGATGCCGTGCTCGCCGAGGGCCTCCTCGAAGGCCTCGGACTGGGCGTTGATGCGGAACAGGATCGCCATCTCGCGATAGGGCACCCCGCGTCGGTGCAGCAGCGCGATCTCGCTCGCGACGGCGTTGGCCTCGGCCAGCTCGTCGGAGTAGCCCATGTAGCTCACCGGGTCCCCCGGCTCCTGCTGGGACTGCAGGCGTACGCCGTCGGCGCCGGCCGGTCCGGCGGTGCGGGCGAACACCGCGTTGGCCGCGGCCACGATCTGCGGGGTCGAGCGGTAGTTGCGGACCAGCTCGATCCGCTCGGCGCCCTCGTGCTTGCGTGCGAACGACGCCAGGATCTGCGGCGACGCCCCCGCGAACGAGTAGATCGTCTGGCGGGGGTCACCCACGACGCAGATGTCGTTGCGTCCGCCGAGCCACAGGTCGAGCAGCTTGGCCTGCAGGGGGTTGACGTCCTGGAACTCGTCGACGACGAACCAGCGGTACTGCTGGCGCACCTGCGCGGCGATGCGCTCGTCGTCGGCGAGGATCGCGGCGGTGACCAGGAGGATGTCCTCCATGTCGATGCGGCCGCGCTCTCGCTTGATGTCCTCGTAGGCGGCCAGGACGTTGCCGACCTCGGACGGGTCGAGCTCGGCGACCTCGCGGCGGGCGGGTCCGGCCGCGGCGGCGTAGGCGGTCGGCGCGATGTTGGAGACCTTGGCCCACTCGATCTCCGAGGACAGGTCACGCAGCAGCGGGGTGTCGGCGCGGCGCCCGAGCCGGCGGACCGCCTCGGCGACCATGCCGAACTTGGACTGGGTGACCTCGGGGAAGTCGCCGCCATAGACGTGCGGCCAGAAGTAGCGGGCCTGGCGCAGCGCGGCGGAGTGGAACGTGCGGGCCTGCACGCCCTGGGCGCCGAGATCGCGCAGACGTACGCGCATCTCGTTGGCGGCCTTGGTCGTGAAGGTGACGGCGAGGACCTCGGTGGGCTTGTAGACGCCGGTCGCGACGCCGTACGCCATGCGGTGCGTGATGGCGCGGGTCTTGCCCGTGCCGGCTCCGGCCACGACGCTGACCGGGCCGCGCAGCGCCATGGCGACCTCGCGCTGCTCGGGGTCGAGACCCGTCAGGAGGTCGTCGGCAGATGGCACACGGGCTCCTTCGGAATGGCATGGGTGAGGTTGGTGTTGAGAGGATCAAGACTAGTCGTCGAAGGAGACACTTCATGTCCGGCACGTTCACGATGTACTCGACCCCCTGGTGTGGCTACTGCCACCGACTCAAGGGGCAGCTCAAGCGCGAGGGCATCACCTTCGACGAGGTTGACATCGAGCAGGTCCCCGAGGCGGCGTTCATCGTCGAGCAGGCCAACGGCGGCAACCAGACGGTGCCGACGCTGGTGTTCGCCAACGGCACCGCCCTGACCAACCCGAGCCTCGCCCAGATCAAGGCCGAGCTCGCCTCCTGACCCCCAACCCGGTGACGCGTGGGTTACGCCCCCTGAGGAGTGGGTTAGCGACGCTGACGCGTGGGTTACGCCCCCTGACGCGTGGGTTGTACCCGCTGACCCGTGGGTTGGCGACGCTGTACGGGTTGCCGGCTTGACCGGCCGCTGACAGCGAACAACCCACGCGTGCGCAACCACGCGTCGCCGGTCCTAAGTCGCGCGTCAACGGTCGTAACCCGCGCGTCGCCGGTCGTAACCCGCGCGTCACGGGTCGTACGTCGCGCGTCAGCGGGTGCAACCCACGCGTCAGCGTTGGGTGGGGTCAGGCCCACTTGCCGTGGATCTCGCCTCCGTGCCACTGCTGCAGCAGCCACCTCGAGATCGAGACGTTGGGCGGCAGGAGCAGCTCGCTGGAGGCCGTCATCTCGGTGACCTCCTCGCGGGTGAACCAGCGCGCCTCGGCGATCTCGTCCTTGTCGACCCGAATGTCGGTGGTGACGGCCTTGCCGAAGAAGCCCAGCATCAGGCTGGACGGGAACGGCCACGGCTGGCTGCCGGCGTAGGTCACCTCGCCGACCTCGATGCCGACCTCCTCCATGACCTCGCGACGGACTGCGTCGTCGAGGGTCTCCCCCGGCTCGACAAAGCCGGCCAGGGTCGAGAACCGGCCCTCCGGCCACACCGGCTGGCGGCCCAGCACCGCCCGGTCCTGGTCGTCGGTGATCAGCATGATGACGGCCGGGTCGGTGCGTGGGAAGTGGTGCGCGCCGCACGCCGGGCAGATCCGCACGTGCCCGGCCTGGGCCAGGTCGGTGAGCGCACCGCAGCGGGCGCAGAACCGGTGCGTCTGGTGCCACTGCGCGATGCCGACGGCGTGCACCGCGAGCGAGGCCTCGTCCGGGGCGATCGTCGGACCGATCATGCGCAGGCTCACCGGTTCGTACGCCTCGGGGACCCGGTCCACCATCACGGCGGCGTAGCGCTGGTCGTCCTTGACGCCGAGGAAGATCCACTCGCCCTCCGGCGCCTCGTCGATCGGGATCCAGCGCAGGCCCTGCCCCCCGACGGTCGCGACGTGCTCACCCCCGATGAGCAGCACCCGGACGTCGGACGTGCGCCACACGTCGTCCTTGCGGAGATGGCCGGCGCGGTCGTGCTGGGCGTTGCTGAAGGCGTAGTCCACCCGCTCAGGCTAGTCCGAGCCTCCGCTCGAGCTCGGTGCGGTCCGGGAGTTGGCCGAAGCGCTTCACCTCGCCGAGGCGTACGTAGTAGAATGCGCCGGTTACGGTGGCCGGGTCGAGGTCGTTGAGCTCGGCCCAGGCGAGCCGGTAGATCGCGAGCTGCAGCGGGTCGGCGGTCGCCTTGCTGTTGGTCTTCCAGTCGACGACCTCGTAGCCCCGCGTCGTCTTGTAGACCGCGTCGATCCGGCCGACGACCTGCTGCCCGCCCAACACGATCGAGAACGGTGCCTCGATGACGTGCGGCGAGCTGTCACCGTAGGGGCCGTCGACGAACCTGGTCTTGAGCTCGTCGAGCTCGGGATCGGACTCGATCCCGACGACCTCGCGATCGCCCGAGCCGGGCAGGTCGGTCGGGTCGAAGAGCCCGCGCTGGCCGAAGTGCTCCTCGACGAAGGCGTGGAACCGGGTGCCGAACCGGGCGGCCGGCGACGGCCGGCGCGGCATCGGCCGGGCCAGGTCGCGCACGAAGCCGTCGCGATCTTCCAGCAGCGCGATCGCGTGGGTCGCCGACAGGGCACCGGGCAGGCGGACGACCCGGGTGTCGTCGTCGAGCTCGGCGGCCTCGGCCAGCAGCTCGTCGATCTCGGTCGAGATCTCCGCCAGCCGGGCCAGTCCGGCCTGCTCGTCGGCCTGCTCATCCGCGCTCTGGGCCTGCGACGGGACGGCGGGGTCGGCGCCGAACCGCAGCGCCCGGACCAGGGTCGCCACCTCACGGCGCCGCTCGAGGCCCGTCAGGGGCGCCGGCCAGGCGACGAGGTCGAGCTGCGCGGCATAGGGGTTGGTGTCGTCGAGCGGCTCGGGCGCCCACACGCTGGGCTCCCGGTCCCGCTCGGCCAGCCACGTCCGCACGGTCTCGAGGAACGGCGAGACCTCGCGGGCGTTCTTCTGCGTCCGGCCCCACCGGTGGCCGCTGACGTACAGGCGCTTGCGCGCCCGGGTGAACGCCACGTAGGCCAGCCGGCGCTCCTCCATCAGTGCGTCGGCGGACGTCGCGGCCTTGTAGTCGTTGAGCCCCGCGGTGGTCCAGTCCTCGACGTCCGGGATGCTGTCGCGGTCGCCGCGCAGCGCGGCGGGCAGCGCCGAGGCGACCGTGACCCAGCGGGGCCGCCCCTTGGCATCGGGGAAGATCCCCTTGGACACGAACGGCACGAACACGACGTCGTACTCCAGCCCCTTGGACTTGTGCGCCGTCAGCAGCTTGACCGAGTCGTCCTCGGACGGCGCCGAGACCTCCATGCCGCGGTTGTACTGCTCCTCGGCGCGGAGGTAGGCCAGCAGCCCCGACAGCGAGGCGAACCGGTCGTTCTGGGCGTACGCGGCGATCGCCTCGAACAGCAGGCCGAGGTTGTCCATCCCGCTCGCGGACGATCCCGACTGCAGCTCCAGGTCGAGGTCGAGCGTCGTCATGCCCCGGCGGGCGATGTCGTGCAGCGGCTCGCCGACGTGCCGGCGAACCGAGGTCAGGATGCCGGAGAGCTCGGCGAAGCGGCGCCGGGCGTCGGGCGAGTACGCCGCGGGGCCCGGGTCGTCCAGCGCATCGGCCAGCGACACGATCTCGGTGGGGTCGGTGCCGGCGACGGCGCGCTCGAGCTCGGACTCCAGGGTCGGCTCGCCGTCCGGCGCGTAGGCCCGGCCGCTCAGCTGCTGGGCGCGACGGCCCAGCAGGGCCAGGTCACGGGGGCCGATCCGCCAGCGGGGGCCCGTGAGCAGCCGCAGCAGGGACGGGTTGGCCGTGACGTCCTCCACAACGTCGAGCAGGGCCAGCAGGTCGCGGACCTCGGGCTGGTCGAGCAGGCCGTTGAGCCCCACGACCTCGACCGGGACCTCGGCGTCCTGGAGCGCCCGGACGATCGCGCCGTTCTCGGCGCCGATTCGGGCCAGGATCGCGATCTCCTTCCAGTCCGTTCCGTCGGCGTGCGCCGCGACCACGCCCTCGACCAGCGCGTCGATCTCGTCGCTGACCGTCAGGTGCAGCGCGGCACCGACGTGCCCGGGACCGTTCTCGGGGGCGGCCTTGAGCGGGCGGACGATCGTCGAGGACTGGTAGAACTCATCGGCGACCCGGTTGGCGACGTCGATGACCTCGACCCCGCAGCGGCGGCTGACGTCGAGCGAGTGGGGGTTGCCGGTGCGCCGGGACGCGGCCGGGAAGTCGTAGAGGAACTCCGACAGGTTGTTGGCCGCGGCACCTCGCCAGCCGTAGATGCCCTGCGCCGGATCGCCGACCGCGGTGACGCTGTGCCCGAGCCCCTCCTCGGGCGCGGCGCCGGAGAACAGGTTGACCAGCAGGTCACGCTGGGCGACGGAGGTGTCCTGGTACTCGTCCAACAGCACGACGCCGTAACGCTCCCGCAGCGCGGCCCCGACCTCCGGGATCTGGGCGATCTGCGCACCCCAGGCCATCTGGTCGGAGAAGTCCATGACCCCGGCCTCGACCTTGGCCTCCCGGTAGCGCTCGACCAGGTGGCTGAGCTCGATCCGTTTGCGGGCCGTCAGGATCGCGTCCCGGTGGAGCTTGAGCTGCTTGTCGACCGACTCCATCTCGAGGATGTGGCTGCGGTCGAACTCGCGCAGCTCCTCGGTCGTGACGAGATGCTCGGCGAGCTGGCCGTCGAGGTCCATGACGTCGTTGACCAGGGTCGGGACGTGGGTGCTGACCGCGGCCAACGGCCGGTCGTACGACGAGATGACCCGGGCGACCATCTGGAACCGGGTCGCGTCGGACAGGACCCGCAGGTCGGGCTCGATGCCCAGGCGCAGGCCGTGCTCGGCGATCAGGGTGCCGGCGAACGCGTGATAGGTCGCGACGGTCGGCTCGCCGTGCTCGGACCAGTCACCGATCGTGGCCAGCGACGCCCGGACACGGACCCCGAGCTCGGCGGCGGCCTTGTTGGTGAAGGTCAGCCCCAGGATCGTGGCCGGGTCGATGCCCTCGTGCCCGGCCAGCCACACGACCCGTGCCGCCATGACGGTGGTCTTGCCCGAACCGGCGCCGGCGATGATCGACTGCGGGGCGTCGACGGGTGCGGTCACGGCACGGAGCTGGTCGGTGCTGAACGGGATGCCCAGCACGTCGCACAGGTGGGCGGCGTCGCGGATGAGCGGGATCATGCGCCACCACCGACCACGGTCGCACCGGACGGCTTGGCGGGGCACAGCTGTTGGAAGTCGCAGTAGCCGCACGCGGTCGGGCTCGGCGTCGCCGGGAACGTCTCGGTCCGGATGACACCGAGCGACTGCCGGATCTGGTCGAGGGCGAAGAACGGCTCCCCCGTCTCGGGGGCGCCCTGCGCCTGCACCTTGGGGTCATCGGGGTTGCGGGCGCCCTGCGCGTTGCGGAGCTGGACGAGCTCGGCGCCACCGGCCGGGGCATTGGGCGCCAGCTCCGCGGTCGCGCCGTGGTCCACCGCGACCTGGTAGAAGCCGAGCTGGGCGTGCTGGGCGATCGCCGCGGAGCTCGGCACGCTCTTGGTGGTCTTGAGGTCGACGACGTGGACCCGGCCCTGCACGTCGAGCTCGACCCGGTCCATCGACCCGCGCAGCACGGTCGGCACCCCGTCGAGCTCGAGCTCGACGACGAAGGGGTGCTCCGCGGCCAGGGTCGTCCGCCCATGGGTCGCGTGCCAGCGGGCGAACCGGGCGAGCGCCTGGTGCGCGGCCTCGCGCTCCCGGTCGCCGACCCAGCGGGCCGGGAACTCCAGCCGGCGCCACACCTGGTCGAGGCTCGCGGCGAGCGCGACGGGATCGGGGTCGATGTCCTGACGGACCACGTCGGCGGCCAGGGCGTGCACGATCGAGCCGAAGCCCTGCGCCGACGTCGTCGCGGTGGATCCCTTGGCCTCGTGGGAGAGGAACCAGCTCAGCGGGCAGTCGACGATCGAGCTGACGGTGCTGCCCGAGAGCCGCACCGGCGCGTCCGGGTCCCAGATGGGCTCCTCGGCCTCGGTCAGCTCCGCGACGCCCCACCACGTGCCGGGATCCGCACCGCGGGTGGCCCAGACCTCCCGGGCCGCGAGGGTCGCCAGCATCCGGGCGGCCTCCTGACGGACCCGGGCACTGGTCGTGGACTCCGCGAGGGCGCGCAGCTCGGCGACGGTGCCGCGCAACGACATCGGCCGCGGCGGGCGCACCCGCCGGCGCTGGGCCGGCCCCGTGGCGTGCGGGATCAGCTCCGTGACGAACCGCGAGGGCTGGTCCCCGCTCTCGTTGCCGCTCTCGACCGCCGTGACGACCAGGGTCCGGGACGCCCGCGTGCACGCGACGTAGAACAGCCGGCGCTCCTCCGCGGCGAGGCTGGCCGACGAGGCCGGCGGGCGTACGCCCTCGGGACCGAGCCGGTCCGACTGCAGCAGCGACCCGCGGTAGCGGATGTCGGGCCACACGCCGTCCTGCACGCCGGCCACGACGACCAGCGCCCACTCCAGGCCCTTGGAGCGGTGGGCCGTCATGAGCCGCACCGCGCCGTCGCGGACGCCGGAGTCGGCCAGGGTGCTGCCGGGGATCTCCTGGGCCTGGATCTCGCGGACGAAGCCCTCGACGGTCCGGTGGCCCTGCTGCTCCTCGGTGCGGGCGGCCTGCTGGAACAGGGCGCACAGCGCGTCGAGATCGCGGTCGGCGCGGGGAGCGCCCTCGCCCCCGTCCTCGGACTCCCGCCGTAGCCGGCGGGGCCAGTCGGTGCCGGTCCACAAGGTCCAGAGCACCTGCTCGGGCGCCTCCCGGTCGGCGATCTGCCGGGCCGCCCGGGCCAGCAGCGCCGCGACGGCCGCCGTGCGGGTGATCGCCTCGGACGTCGCGGGGTCGTGGCCCGCGCTGGCCGGCAGCTCGGTCGGATGGGTCAGGACCGCGGCGACCAGCTCGCGGGACGGCCGGGGACCGCCCTCGCGGTCGCCGTCGGCG
>NZ_JAOPXQ010000254.1 GCF_025965075.1 Aeromicrobium sp. | reverse complement strand
GCTGCCCCGGCCTGATCGACTCCGCCCGTGCCGGCAACGTCACCATCGCCAACGCGGTCGGCAACGGCGTCGCCGACGACAAGCTGGTCTACACCTACCTGCCCGACATCATCCGCTACTACCTGGCCGAGGAGCCGGTGCTGCGCAACGTCGACACCTGGCGCTGCGGCGAGCCCGACCACCGCGAGGAGGTCCTGGACCGCCTCGACGAGCTGGTCCTCAAGCCCGTCGACGGATCCGGCGGCAAGGGCATCGTGATCGGTCCCGCCGCGTCGCGGGCCGAGCTCGACGAGCTGCGCGACAAGATCCTGCTCGACCCGCGGGCGTGGATCGCCCAGCCGGTCGTCTCCCTGTCGACCGTCCCGACCCTGGTCGAGGACGGCATCCGCCCGCGCCACGTCGACCTGCGGCCGTTCGCGGTGCATGACGGCGACGACGTGTTCGTCCTGCCGGGCGGACTGACCCGGGTCGCGCTGCCGGAGGGCGAGCTCATCGTCAACTCCTCGCGCGGCGGCGGCTCGAAGGACACCTGGGTGCTGGCCCGGCCCTCCGATCCCGAGGACGAGGGCGAGGTCGCCCCGACCGCGACCCCCGTCGCGGGCCTGTCGCAGTCGGCCGGCCCGATCCTCGACGACGAGGTCCCCGAGCTGCAGGTCCACGAGCAGGAGCAGCAGGCCCAGTCGACCGAGGAGAGCCCATGCTGAGCCGCATCGCGGAGTCGCTGTTCTGGATCGGTCGCTATCTCGAGCGCGCCGACGACACCGCCCGCATCCTCGACGTGCAGATGCAGGTCCTGATCGAGGACCCCGGCATGGACGAGCGCACGTCGTGCGAGCAGCTCCTGTCGGTCATGGGCGTGGAGAACTACACCGGCCAGCCCAACCGCTGGATGATGCTCGACCTGCTGGCCCACAACCCCGAGGCGCCGACCTCGATCGCCGCGGCGATCGGCGCGGCCCGCGAGAGCGCCCGCCGCGCCCGCGAGACCCTGTCGACCGACATCTGGGCCGCGATCAACACGACTTGGCGGGGGCTCGGGACGGCCCGGGCGATGCGCCCGCCGGACATGTTCAACTGGGTCCGCAACCGCACGGCGATGATCTCGGGCATCGCGGACTCCACGATGTCCCGCGACGACGGCTGGCACTTCTTCATGCTGGGTCGCAGCATCGAGCGGGTCGACATGACCGCCCGCCTGCTGTCGACCGCCGCGCTGGCGTCGGGTCCCCAGGTTGCGTGGCCCACGACGCTGCGGGCCTGCGGAGCGTACGAGAGCTTCATCCGCGCCTACCGCGGCATCGAGGCCGACCGCCAGGCCGCCGAGTTCCTGCTGCTCGACCGGTGGTTCCCCCGCTCGATCGTGTCCTCGCTCGCCGAGGCCGAGCGGGCGCTCAACAAGCTCGGGTCGGCCGGTCAGCGGTCCGGCTTCAGCGACGAGGCGCAGCGGCTGCTGGGCCGCGCGCGCACCGAGCTGGAGTACCGCCCGCTCGCCGACATCGTCTTCGACCTGCCGGTCGAGATGGAGCGGCTGCAGCGCAGCTGCGCGGCCGCGAGCGACGCGGTGTCGGCCCGCTACTTCGCCGAGTCCGAGTTCCACACCTGGCGCGGAGGCGTCCTCCTGTGACCATGCAGCTCAGAATCAAGCACACGACCGGGTACCACTACGAGAAGGGCGCGATGGCGTCGTTCAACGAGGCCCGGATGACGCCCATGACGACGTCGGAGCAGTACGTCCTGCGGTCCCGGCTCGAGATCTCGCCGACGCCGTGGAGCTATGAGTACCGCGACTACTGGGGCACGACCGTCACGTCGTTCGAGGTGCATGACCCGCACGCGGACCTGACCGTCGTCGCGACCTCGATCGTCGACACCCAGGAGCACCCCTCCAGGCCGCAGGCGATCGAGTGGGACGACCTGACCGCCGACGTCCGTGACGAGTGGTGCGAATACCTCGTGCTGTCGGACTGGGTCCGCCCCTCCTCGGAGCTCGTCGACCTGCTCGAGCCGGTCCGGGCGCAGTCCGCCCGACCCAGCGACTACGCCGCCGCGGTCGTCGACCTCCTGCACGGCCAGGTCGCGTACGTCCCGGGCAGCACCGAGGTCACGACCACCGCGGCCGACGCGTGGGACGCCAAGGCCGGGGTGTGCCAGGACTTCGCGCACCTGAGCCTGGGCGCGCTGCGGCTCGCCGGCATCCCCGCCCGCTACGTCTCGGGCTACCTCCACCCCTCGCCCGACCCCGTCGTCGGCGAGGCCGTCGAGGGCGAGTCGCACGCCTGGATCGAGTGGTGGGACGGCGAGTGGGTCAGCTGGGACCCGACCAACGCGATCGCCCCGGGCCCCCGCCACGTCGTGGTGGCCAAGGGCCGGGACTACGGGGACAGCCCCCCGCTGCGCGGCATCTACTCCACCGCCGGCACCTCCGAGCTGTTCGTCGGCGTCGAGATCACCCGCCTCCGCTGACCCGATCCGCTGGGCCGGTTCCGCTGGGGGCACCTCCCGCTTGCGGGGGGGTGGTGCAGCGTGAAGAAGATGAGACGGAGTGTCGTCCATTTCTGCGCCACTCGGGACCGGCTGTGCGCCACGCCCCGCCAGCGGGTGGCGCCCCCAGCGATCCGGGGCGAGGATGGGTCCATGGCCCTCCTGCACGCCGCCGAGATCTTCCCCAGCAAGCTCGACCTGCTCACGGGGTGGTTGCCGACGCAGGACTGGTACGACGGTGACGCCGCCGACCTGCAGCAGCTCGGGGCGTACCGGTTCGACGATCCCGATGGCGAGGTCGGCATCGAGACGTTCCTGCTGGCCGACCAGGAGCGGGTCCTGCACGTCCCGGTGACCTACCGCGGCGCCCCGCTCGAGGGCGGCGAGGAGTGGCTGATCGGGACGATGGAGCACACCGTGCTGGGCTCCCGCTGGGTGTACGACGCGCTGGGCGACCCGGTCTACCGCGAGGTCCTGACGCGCACGATCCTGCTGGGCGGCACCGAGGCCGCGCTCGAGCGGGAGGCCGACGGCGTACGCACGCCGGTCGAGCCGTCCGCGCGGGTGCAGGGCAGCGGATCGGCGGCGTCACCGGTCGTCCCGGTCGAGGTCGAGGTGCGGCACGAGCTCGACGAGGCCCCCCACGACGGCGACCTCGTGCTGACCGGCTCATGGGCCGGCGTGACCGAGCCGATCGTGCTCGCGGTGGCCCGCCGGGTCTGAGCCGACCCTCCCGGGCAGGCGGACATGCCCACCGGTGGCTAGCGTGGTGGGATGACCGAAGAGCGCTACTACGCCGACCCCGTTCCGGAGACCCACCGCCCCTACGTCGCCGCGGAGGACCGCTACCAGCACCTGGACTACCGCCGGGTCGGGACGTCGGGCCTGTTGCTGCCGCCGATCTCGCTGGGCCTGTGGTGGAACTTCGGCGACAACCGGCCGTTCGACACCCAGCGCGAGGTCCTGCGCCACGCGTTCGACAAGGGCATCACGCACTTCGACCTGGCCAACAACTACGGCCCGCCCTACGGCTCGGCCGAGGAGAACTTCGGCCGGATGATGCGCACCGACTTCAAGCCCTACCGCGACGAGCTGATCCTGTCGTCCAAGGCCGGATGGGACATGTGGCCCGGGCCCTACGGCAAGCTCGGCTCGCGCAAGTACCTCCTGTCGAGCCTCGACGCGTCGCTGGAGCGGATGAGCGTCGACTACGTCGACATCTTCTACTCGCACCGCGCCGATCCGTCGACGCCGGTCGAGGAGACGATCATGGCGCTCGACACCGCGGTGGGTCAGGGCAAGGCGCTCTACGCGGGCATCTCGTCGTACTCGCCGGAGCGGACCGCCGAGGCCATCGCGGTGGCGCGTGACCTGGGTACGCCCCTGGTCATCCACCAGCCGTCCTACTCGATGCTCAACCGCTGGGTCGAGGGCGGGCTGTTGACCGTGCTGGGCGAGCACGGGCTCGGGTCGATCGGCTTCTCCCCTCTGGCGCAGGGGCTGCTGACCGACCGCTACCTCGGTGACGACCCGGTCGAGCGCCAGGGTGACCGCGGCAGTCTCGACGAGGGCGTGCTGACCGAGGACAACCTCGAGCGGCTGCGCGGGCTGGCCGACATCGCGCAGCAGCGTGGCCAGTCGCTGGCCCAGCTCGCGATCTCCTGGATCCTGCGTCCCGGCGGCGTGACGTCGGCGCTGATCGGGGCGTCCTCGACCGAGCAGCTCGACGAGAACCTCGCGGCCGCGGCCAACACCGACTTCACCGACGACGAGCTCGCCGCGATCGACCGGTTCGCCGGCGACGCCGAGGGCGTCGACCTCTGGAAGGTGTCGGCTGACCTCTAGGCGAGACACTGGGTGCGTGCACCCCGATCCGATCCAGCGCCTGCTGGGCAGCCCGCCCGACCTGCCGGTCCTGGGTGGGCTGCCGGCGTTGACCGCGGCGCTCGGCACGTACGGGGTCGCGGTCGTGCAGGCCCCCCCGGGCACCGGCAAGACCACGCTGGTGCCGCCGGCGGTGGCTGCGATGCTGTCGGGGGACGGGCGGGTCGTCGTCACCCAGCCGCGCCGCATCGCCGCACGCGCGGCGGCCCGCCGGCTCGCGGGCCTGCTCGGCGAGCGCGTCGGTGAGACCGTGGGCCACACCGTCCGCGGCGACCGGGCCGTCGGGCCCGGCACCCGGATCGAGTTCGTGACGACCGGCGTCCTGCTGCGCCGGCTCCAGCGTGACCCCGAGCTGCCCGGGGTCGCCGCGGTCGTCCTGGACGAGGTGCACGAGCGCCAGCTCGACGCCGACCTCGCGCTCGCGTTCCTGGTGGACGTACGCGCGACGGTCCGCGAGGACCTGCTGCTGGTCGCGATGTCGGCGACGGTCGAGGCCGAGCGCACCGCCGCCACGATGGCCGACGGACCGGTCCCGATCGTCGACGTCCCGGGCGCCCTGCACCCCGTCACCCAGCACTGGGCGCCCCCGCCCCCGGGGGTGCTGCCGACCGACGAGCGGGGGGTGCCGCCCCGGTTCCTCGACCACGTCGCGGCCACGGTCCGGCAGGCCCTGTCCGCCGACGCCGGTGACGTGCTGGTGTTCGTGCCCGGCGTCGGCGAGGTGGACGGGGTGAAGCGCCGGCTGTCGGGCCTGGCGGACGTCGACGTGCTGGCGCTGCACGGCCGGCTCCCCGCCCGCGAGCAGGACCTGGCCCTCGCCCGCGGTCCCCGCCGCCGCGTCGTGGTGTCGACCGCGGTCGCCGAGTCGTCGCTGACCGTGCCGGGCGTCCGCGTCGTGGTCGACGCGGGCCTGTCCCGTGAGCCCCGCACGGACCAGGTGCGCGGGCTGCCCGCGCTCGTGACCGTACGGGTCAGCCGGTCGGCGGCCGAGCAGCGGGCCGGGCGGGCGGGGCGAGAGGCTCCCGGCGCGGTGCACCGGTGCTGGTCCCGGGCCGATCACGGTCACCTGGACCCGCACCCCGCCCCCGAGATCGCGGTCGCCGACCTGACCGGCTTCTGCCTCGAGCTCGCCGCGTGGGGCGATGTCTCCGGCGACGGGCTGGCGCTGCTCGACCCGCCGCCCCCGGCCGCCGCCGAGACGGCCCGGCAGACCCTGGTCGAGCTCGGCGCGATCGACGACACCGGCGCGATCACGGGCCGGGGCCGGGCGATGGCCCGGGTGCCGGCCGACCCGCGGCTTGCCCGAGCGCTGCTCGACGGCGCCGAGGCGGTGGGTGCGCGCCGCGCCGCGGAGGTCGTCGCGCTGCTCGACGACGACGTCCGTGCACCCGGCGGCGACCTGGTCGCGGCGCTGCGCGCGATGCGGCGGGGCGGGCCGACCGCCCGGTCCTGGTCGGACGCCGTGGCGCGGCTGGAGGCGCTGCTGCCGGCCCGGTCACCCCGGACCGACCTGACCGACGACCTCGCGGTCGGCACGGTCGTGGCGCTCGCCCACCCCGGACGCATCGCCCGTCGACGATCCGGCGGCACGTCCTATCTCATGGTGTCGGGCACCGGCGCGTCGTTCCGGGCGGCCGACCCGGCCCTCGCGGGGGTGCCGTGGATCGCGATCGCCGATGTCGAGCGCCGGCCGGGTGCCCGCGACGCCACGATCCGTTCGGCGGCCCCCATCGACGAGGACATCGCGCTCGACGCCGCGTCGGGGGCGTGGCACGAGGCCGACGAGGTCGCCTGGGCGCAGGGCCGGATCGTGGCGCGACGGGTCACCCGGCTCGGCGCGATCGAGCTGTCCGCGGTGCCGCTCCCTGATCCGCCTGTGGAGGCCGTCGCGGCGGCGGTCGCCGCGGGGCTGTCCCGCGACGGCCTCGCGGTGCTGCCGTGGAGCGACGCGGCGACCGCTCTGCGCCGCCGGCTGGCGTTCCTCCACCACGCCCTCGGCGACCCGTGGCCCGATGTCGGCGACGACGCCCTGCTGGCCGGGATCGACACCTGGCTCGGGTCCGACCTCGCCCGGGTGCGCAGCAGCCGTGACCTCGCCCGGCTCGACGTCCTCGGCGCGCTGCGCCGGCTGCTGCCCTGGCCCGCCGCCGGCCGCCTCGACGAGCTCGCCCCCGAACGCGTGCCGGTGCCCAAGGGCCAGGCTGTCCGCGTCGAGTACGGCGCGACCGGCGCCGAGCAACCCGTCCTGTCGGTGCGGATCCAGGACGCGTTCGGCTGGATCGCGACGCCGCGCCTCGCCGACGGCCGGGTCCCGCTGCTGCTGCACCTGCTGACCCCGGCGCGCCGGCCCGCCGCCGTCACTGCGGACCTCGAGTCGTTCTGGGCCGGGCCCTACCGCCAGGTGCGCGCCGAGCTGCGCGGCCGTTATCCCAAGCACGCCTGGCCCGAGGACCCGACGAGCTGACGGGTCACGCCACCGGGGCGCGCCTGACCTGACGGGTGAGCTCCTCCGGCGGGATCGCGACGATGTCGGTGACCGTCGCGGGCCCCACCGAGAGCTGCCCGTCGTCGAGCGGCTCGCACCGGATCCCGGCGTGGCCGCGGAGGGCCTGGTGGGCCCCGGGGGCGTACATCTCGTTCATCCACGCGCACGGGTTGGCCGGGGTGATCGACCGGAACCGGATCGGCCCGTGCCCCGCGTCCAGGGTGAACGTGTGCCGGACCAGCGCGTCGACGTCCAGCCCGCGGGTCACGACGTTGCGGCGGGCGAGCACGGGGTCGAACGGGGTGTTGGCGGCGGGGAACAGCCCGTCGGCGGCCAGCTCGCGCTCCAGCTGCTCGATCTTCTCGGCGGCGATCAGGGTGACCGAGGCATAGGTGAACCGGGTGTTGAAGTAGCGGTCGCCGACCAGGCCCTTGTGCGCCCGGACCCGCACCGTCGCCGGGGTCTCGTCGCCGTCGAAGGGGGTCATGCCGTCCCGGGGTCGCCCGTCCATGCGCCGCCGCGGCGACACCACCAGGTGAACGATCTCGAGCTCCATCCCCCGAACCTACCCACCCGATCCGCGACTGGCGCAAGACGAAGGTTTCGAGACGGCGAGTCGTCCACTCTTGCGCCACTCGGGTGCGGGTTTGCGCCACTCGGCGGGGTTGTGGACACGCGCAGCCATCCACAGCCGGTGATCATCCCCTCGCTCCGGCCGCCCACCGCGCCGACGGTCGATGCATGGAACCCATCAAGCACGCCGACGCCCACGCCCACGGATTCACCCCGCACCTGCTCCGCGCCTCCACGCTGTTCGTCCACCCCGCCGCCGGGGTGGCGCAGCCGGCCGCGTATGCCGACGACCTCGCGACCACCTGCCGAGCCGTCAGCCTGGTCCTGCCTGCTGACACCGTGTTCACCCACCTCACGAGCGCCCGCCTGCGTGGGTGGTGGCTCCCGATGACGAACCACGACCTCCCGCTCATCGCCTGCAGCGACAGCGACGCCCCGCACCACGACCGCCGCGGGGTGTACGTCCGACGCTGCGGCATCCCACCCGGCCACCGGACGCACCTCGGGGACGTCGCGGTCGCCTCGGCCGAGTGGACGATCGTCGAGCTGGCCGAGCACCTGGTCCTGCTCGACCTGGTGGCGATCATCGACAGCGCACTCCATCTCGAGCACACGACGACCGACCGCATCCGCGCCGCGATGCGACCCGGACGGCGGGGCGTACGCGTGCTCCGTCGGGCGCTCGACCTCGCCGACGAGCGCAGCGAGTCGTGGTGGGAGACCATGCTGCGGCTGCTCCACGAGCTGTCCGGAGTGCCGGTCGAACCGCAGCAGGTGATCACGAACGCCGCCGGCGTCGAGGTCGCTCGCGTGGACCTGCGGATCCGCGGGACCAACCGCGTGCCCGAGTACGACGGTTCGGACCACCGGCCGCGCGAGAGGCACGAGAAGGACCTGCGGCGGGACAAGGTCCTCGCCCGGCAGGGGCTCGAACGCTACGGCTACATCGCGACCGAGATCATCCACGACCCGGAGGGGATCATCCGCGACGCCGAGGACGCGCTGGGTCTCCCGCACGTGCTGGGCCGCACCGGTCTCTGGCGGTCCGAGGCCCGGCTCGCCACGATCAGCCGCGCCGGCCAGGCCGCGCTCGAGCGTCGGCTGCAGCGGTTCGTCCGGACGGCGTCACCGCGGACGCGGCGCGCGAGTGGCGCAAACTGACCCCCGAGTGGCGCAGATGCGCACAACACGCCGTCTCATTTTCTTCGAACTGCGCCACTCGCCGTCCTGGGCGCGATTTCCCTCGGGTGGCGGTGGTCCCGTAGACTTGGGCAGTTGCTGTTCGGCAACCCCCTCCTGCTACGGAATTCACCGTGGCCGTTTAGTCCGAAGGAGACTGAATGTCATTGCGCCCGTACGAGGTCATGATCATCCTTGATGCTGATCTCGAAGAACGTACCGTCGCCCCCAGCCTGGACACGTACCTCAACGTCGTGCGCCAGGACGGCGGCTCCGTCGACAGTGTCGACGTGTGGGGCAAGCGCCGTCTTGCCTACGAGATCAACAAGAAGAACGAAGGCATCTACGCCGTCGTCCAGCTCCAGGCGGAGCCGGCCACGGTCAAGGAGCTCGATCGCCAGCTGACGCTCAACGAGTCCGTTGTGCGCACCAAGGTCACACGTCCCGACGTGAAGTAGGCCTGATCTCTGTTCCTCGCTGTGGATGAGCGCTGTTGCTTGTCACACGACTGAGGAACACTCGAGCCAGACACCCACACACCTGAGAGGCTGCGCCATGGCAGGCGAAACCAACATCACGCTCGTCGGCAACCTGACGGACGACCCGGAGCTCAAGTTCACTCCTTCGGGCGCCGCAGTTGCCAACTTCACCGTCGCTTCGACACCTCGTACGTTCGATCGTCAGACGAACGAGTGGAAGGACGGCGATGCTCTGTTCATTCGCTGTGCCGCTTGGCGCCAGCTCGCCGAGAACGTCGCCGAGTCGTTGCAGAAGGGCCAGCGCGTCGTCGTGACCGGTGCCCTCAAGATCCGCAACTTCGAGCGCCAGGACGGATCGAAGGGCACGAGCGTCGAGATGAACGTCGACGAGATCGGCCCCTCGCTGCGCTACGCCACCGCCAAGGTGACGCGCGTCAACCGTTCCGGCGGCGGCGACTTCGGCGGCGGTTCAGGTGGGGGCAACTCCGGTGGTGGCGGCGGCTTCGGCGGAGGCAACTCCGGCGGCGGCGCACCGGCCCAGGGCGGCAACGACCCGTGGTCGACGCAGCCCTCCACCCAGGGTGGGTCTGGCGCATGGGGCGGCAACTCGGGATCGTCCGAAGAGCCCCCCTTCTAACCACTCACGTCAGCAACACAGAACTCAGGAGCAACATGGCAAAGCCAGTCGTCCGGAAGCCGAAGAAGAAGAGCAACCCGCTCGCTGCGGCCAAGGTCACCGAAATCAACTACAAGGACACCGCGCTGCTGCGCAAGTTCATCTCGGACCG
>NZ_JAOPXQ010000127.1 GCF_025965075.1 Aeromicrobium sp. | reverse complement strand
TTCCTGTGGATGTGGCCCAACGCCAAGATCTCGGTGATGGGCGGCGAGCAGGCCGCCGCGGTCCTCGCGACGGTCAAGCGCGACGGCATGGAGTCCCGCGGCGAGCAGTGGTCCGCCGAGGACGAGGCCGACTTCCGGGCGCCGATCCGCGAGCAGTTCGAGGACCAGGGCTCGCCCTACTACTCCTCGGCCCGGCTGTGGGACGACGGGATCATCGATCCGGTCGACACCCGCCGCGTCCTGGCGATGGGCCTGCAGGTGGCCACCGCCGTCCCGACCCCCGAGCCCCGCTTCGGCCTCTTCAGGATGTAGCGAGCCATGACTACTTCGCGTTGTTTCTGCCGCACCGAGCCTGGGGTCGAGTTGGGTCTCCGAGGAGGGTCACTGACATGACCTCGTTTTCATCCGTCCTGGTCGCCAACCGCGGCGAGATCGCCCGCCGGGTGATCCTGGCCTGCCGCGCGGCCGGGCTGCGCAGCATCGCGGTCTACTCCGATGCGGACGCCGACGCGCCCTACGTCCGGCTCGCCGACGACGCGGTCCACCTCGGGCCGACGTCGGCGGCCGAGTCCTATCTGTCGATCGAGCGGCTGCTCGCGGCGGCGAAGGAGTCCGGCGCCGAGGCGGTCCACCCCGGCTACGGCTTCCTGTCCGAGCGGGCCGAGTTCGCCCGCGCGGTGGTCGACGCGGGGCTGGTGTTCGTCGGCCCGACCGCCGACGTCATGGACGCGATGGGCCGCAAGGACCGCGCCCGGGCGATCGCGGAGCGGGCCGGTGTCCCGGTCACCCCGCACTTCGACCCGACCGACGTGCCGGCCGACGCCTATCCGGTGCTGGTCAAGGCCGCGGCCGGTGGCGGCGGCAAGGGCATGCGCATCGTGCGGGCGGCGACCGATCTCGCCGGAGCGATCGACGCGGCCGGACGCGAGGCCGCGGCGGCCTTCGGCGACGACACCCTCCTGGTCGAGAAGTACGTCGAGGCGGGCCGCCACGTGGAGGTCCAGGTCTTCGGCGACACCGCGGGCCACGTGGTCCACCTGTTCGAGCGGGACTGCTCGGTGCAGCGCCGGCACCAGAAGGTCGTCGAGGAGGCCCCGGCCCACGGGCTGACGGACGCCCTGCGACGTACGCTCCACGACTCGTCGGTCGCGCTGTGCCGGGAGGTCGGCTACACCGGCGCCGGGACGGTCGAGTTCCTCGTCGCCGACGGGCGGGCGTACTTCCTGGAGATGAACACGCGGCTGCAGGTCGAGCACCCCGTCACCGAGGAGATCACCGGGCTGGACCTGGTGCAGTGGCAGCTCGCCGTCGCCGCGGGGGAGCCGCTGCCGCTGACGCAGGACGAGATCACCGCGACGGGGCACGCGATGGAGGTCCGGGTCTACGCCGAGGACCCCTACGCCGGGTTCCTGCCGCAGGCCGGGGACGTGCTCGGCGTCGCGTGGGCCGAGGACGCCCGCATCGAGGCGGACCTCGAGCCGGGCGCCGAGGTCTCCACGGCGTACGACCCGATGCTCGGCAAGATCGTCGTCGCCGGCACGGACCGGGAGGACGCCCGCCGCCGGATGGTCGCGGCGCTGGACGACACCGGGATCTTCGGGGTGACGACCAACCTGGGATTCGTCCGGCGGCTCGTCGCGGGCGACGCCTTCGCGGCCGGCGAGGTGCACACCGCGTGGCTCGACAGCGACGCCGCGGCCGAGCTGCTGACGCCGCCGGTGCTGCCCGAGGAGGCCGCGCGGGCCGCGGCGCTGCTGTGGGCCCGCTATGAGGTCGCCGGCACCGACGACCCGTTCGGCGTCGTCGACGGCTGGCGCTCCGGGGCCGATCCCGCGCCGCTGCTGGTCGCGCTGACCGACGAGGCCGGGCGGCGGTGGTCGTTCGGGCTGACCGAGGACACCGGCGAGGACGCGCTGGCGATCATCGACCGGGACGGTGTCACGATCGCGTGGCAGGCCCAGACCTGGACGCTCGAGGTCCCCGACCCGATGCGCGGGGGCCACCGCACGGGCGCCGCGACCGACGCCGACCTGGTGTCGCCGATGCCCGGCACGGTGCTGCGGGTCGACGTCGCGAAGGGTGACGCCGTGACCGAGGGACAGCAGCTCGGTGTCGTCGAGGCCATGAAGATGGAGCTCGCCCTGGTCGCCCCCTACGACGGGATCGTGACCCACGTCGGCGCCGCCCCCGGCGACCAGGTCCCGATCAAGCACCACCTCTTCACCGTCGACCCCAACCCCCCGCCCAGTTCCGCGAGTGGCGCAGAATGAAGGTTTTGGGACGGCGTGTCGTCCATTTCTGCGCCACTCGGGGTCGGGTTTGCGCCACTCGAGGAGGTACGTCATGAGCCTGCCGTCCGTCGTCCGCGATCCGGTGCTGCCCGACGAGGTCACGATCTACGAGGTCGGGCCCCGCGACGGCCTGCAGAACGAGTCGGTCGTCGTCCCGCTCGAGGCCAAGGCCGAGTTCATTCACCGGCTGGTCGCGGCGGGTCTGCCGTACGTCGAGGCGACCAGCTTCGTCCACCCGACGTGGGTGCCCCAGCTCGCGGACGCCGCCGACCTCGTCGCGCTGCTGCCGATGACGGGGTCCACGCCCCTGCCGGTGCTGGTCCCCAACGAGCGCGGCCTCGACCGGGCCCTGGAGTCCGGCGTCCGGCACATCGCGGTCTTCGCCAGCGCGACGGAGACCTTCGCGCAGAAGAACCTCAACTCGACCCTCGACACCCAGCTCGACATGTTCGGGCCGGTCATGCGGCGCGCGCTCGCGGCCGGCCTGGACGTGCGGGCGTACGTCTCGATGTGCTTCGGCGACCCGTGGGAGGGCGAGGTCCCGATCGACCAGGTCGTCTCGGTGGGGCAGAGCCTGCTCGATCTCGGGGCGTCCCAGCTGTCGATCGGTGACACGATCGGCGTCGCCACCGCAGGCCACGTCCGGGAGCTGATCGGCCGGTTCGTCGCGGCGGGCACCGGCGTCGACCGGCTGGCGATGCACTTCCACGACACGTACGGTCAGGCGCTCGCCAACGCCCACGCGGCGCTGCAGGTCGGCATCACGACGTTCGATGCCTCGGCCGGGGGGCTGGGCGGCTGCCCGTACGCCGAGAGCGCCACCGGCAACCTCGCCACCGAGGACCTGGTGTGGATGCTCGACGGCTTGGGCATCCGCCACGGCGTCGACCTCCCGGCACTGGTCGAGACCAGCCGGTGGATGGCCGGGATCCTGGGCAAGGAACCCGCCAGCGCCGTGGTGCGAGCCCTGGCCTGACCCCGGGATGACGGAATACCACGGTCCCTGAGCAAACCTGCTCTGCCCGGGGGAAACTTCCTGCGGGAGGAGCTGGTTTGCCGAGGGACCGTGGTAAACCGCGGCACCCGTCAGCGGCGGGGGTGGCGGCGTTCTCTCAGCTCCTCGGCGGCGTACTGGCCGACCTGCCAGGTGGCCCAGGCGTCGCTCGAGCCGCCGACCGCTCCGCCGACCAGCGGCACCCGGCGGGCGACCAGGGTCACGGCCCGGCGGCCCGTCGTCCGGCCGACCAGCTCGGCGGTGACCTCCTTGGACAGGGTCGCGTCCAGCACCGGGTCGTGGACCGGTGAGGTCGCCATCGCCATCGGCGAGGTCGGCAGCCGGTGCTTCTTGACGAGCTCGGCGACGGTGTCCTCCCCGAGCATGCAGGCGAGGATCGCGTTGCGGACCCGCGGGTCCTCCAGGTCGTAGCCGCGCAGGTGGGCGATGCCCGCCACGAGGTGGCACTGCACCAGCGTGACGCCGACGATGTTGGCGGGGATCGCGACGGCCACCGCGATGACACCGCCAAGGTTGGTGACGAAGCCCTGCACGCCGGCGAGGCCCGCGTGCAGCCGGATCAGCCCGGTGATCGCCCGCTCGACGTCACCCCCGTGGTCGACGAGCTTGCCGTCGGCGGACGCCGCGGCCGAGCGCAGCGGGCCGACCCCGTCGATCGCCTGGTCGAGGATCGTGCGGACGAATCCGGACACGACCTGGGGGGCCAGCTTCGCCCCGGCGGTGATGGCTGCGTCGCGGCGAAGTCCCATCCGGCCAGCATAGGAGGCCGAACCTGAGTCCGCCGATGAGCGCGCGCCCTACGCTGGGGGCATGGACCGTCCGTTCTCCGAGCGTGTCGCGGGTGAGGACTGGCGTGGCGAGGTCGAGGCGTGGGCCGTGGCGGAGCTCGCCCGGACCGGCCGGGAGGTCACCGGGCCGACCGAGCAGCTGCGGATCCGGCCGTGGTCGACCCAGCTCACGATCCCGACCCAGCACGGCACGGTGTGGTTCAAGGCCAACTGCCCGACCCTGGCGTTCGAGCCCCGGTTGCAGGCCCTGCTGGCCGAGCTCCTGCCGCACGCCGTCGACGCCCCGCTGGCGGTCGAGCCCGACCGCGGCTGGATGCTGACCGTCGACCGCGGCGAGACGCTCGGCGACCACCGCGAGCCGACCCTCGACGACTGGCAGCGGGTCGTGACCGAGGCGGCGCAGATGCAGCAGGTCCTGGCCGGCCACCGCGACGAGCTGCTCGGGGCCGGCGTCCCGGACTGCTCCCCGGCGACCGTCGTGGACCGCTTCGACCGCCTCGTCGACACCCTCGCCGGGCTGCCGGGCGAGCACCCCTCCCACGTGTCGCCGGAGCTCGAGGCCCGGCTCCGCGCGACCCGCCCCGCGATCGCCGACGCGGCCCGGCAGCTGGACGAGTCAGCCCTGCCCACGACGTGGCAGCACGGCGACCTGCACCCCCGCAACGTGTTCGCGGTCGAGGGCGGCGAGCTGCACCTGTTCGACTTCGGCGACGCGCAGTGGTCGCACGCCGTCGAGGTGCTGAGCGTCCCGTTCGGCTGGGTCACGACCTACACGGACCTGGCCTGGCGCGACGTGCTCGAGCCGTACTGCGCCGTGTGGGGCACGACGCCCGAGGCGGTCGAGGCCGACTGGCGGGCCACCGCGCTGACCCAACCGGTCAACCGGACGCTGCTGTGGTGGGTCGCGCTCGAGCAGGCCACGGCCGCCGAGTGGGCCGAGTGGGGCGAGGGCCCGATCCATCACCTGACCCGGGTGCTGGACGCATGACCCGCGCCCCGCTGCCGCCCTCGCCGTGGGCCTTCGAGCCGGACCAGTGGCCCGACGACGACTGCGTCGCCGGAGGCGCCGACCTGGCCCCCGCGACGATCGTCGACGCCTACCGCCGCGGTGCCTTCCCGATGCCCCACGACGGCCGGCTGCTGTGGTGGTCGCCGGTACGTCGAGGGATCCTGCAGCCCGCTGACCTGCGGATATCTCGCTCCCTGACCCGGTCGATGCGCCATTTCACGATCACGACCGACGAGTCGTTCGAGGCGGTCATCGACGCGTGCGCCGACCCCCGCCGGCCCGGCGCGTGGATCGACTCGCCGATCCGCGAGGCGTACGTCCGTCTGCACCGGCTGGGCTGGGCGCACTCGATCGAGACCCGCACCGCGGAGGGGGAGCTGGTGGGTGGGCTGTACGGCCTCAGCGTCGGCGCGCTGTTCGCCGGGGAGTCGATGTTCCACCACGCGACCGACGCCTCCAAGGCGGCCCTCGTGGCCCTCGCGAGGATCGTCGGCGACGAGGGCCTGATCGACACCCAGTGGCAGACCCCGCACCTGGCGACGCTCGGCGTCACGGAGTGGTCCCGGGACCGCTACCTGCGCGAGATCGAACCGCTCGTCGACGCCCCTCCACCCGCGCTCTGGGCCTGATATCACGGCGTAATGTGCGCCCCGCCGGCCGGGGTGCACGATCCGGCGCGGCGTGAGTTCATAGACTGGCAGACGCACACACCATCACTCACTAGGAGCTTTTGTGGCTATCTCTCGCAACGACCTCGTCGCTGCCCTCGCTTCGAAGGCCGGCACCAGCAAGGCCGACGCCGACGCGGTTCTCTCGTCCTTCAGCGAGATCCTCCTCGATTCCGTCGCCAGCGGCGAGAAGGTCTCGATCCCCGGCATCCTGTCCGTCGAGCGCGTTGCTCGTGCCGCGCGCACGGGTCGCAACCCCTCGACCGGCGAGACGATCGACATTCCCGCCGGCTTCGGCGTCAAGGTCAGCGTCGGCTCGCGCCTCAAGGCTGCCGCCAAGTAGGCATCGCACCACCTCAACGCCACCGGGCCATGGGCCCGGTGGCGTTGCTGCGCCCGGGGTGTGAGGATCTCCACCATGTCGACGCGCTACCACCGCCTTGCGCGTGAGACCCCCGCCTACGGCTGGTGGAAGCTCCCCGTCGCCGGCGTCCTGGCCCTCGGGCTGTTCCTCGGCCTGACGATCATCCTGATGGGGATCGCGTTCTTCGCCTTCCTGCCGGTCCGCGGGGCGGACACGTTCGAGCGCTGGATCGACGACGTGGGCAGCCTCGACCTGACCAAGCCCGACTTCTTCGTCCTGGACATGCTGTCGCTCGCGGTGCTGATCCCGGCGGTCCTCGGCGCGGTGTGGATCGTCGGCCCCCGCCCGATCGGCTACCTCTCGTCGGTCGCGGGACGACTGCGGTGGGGCTGGCTGGCCCGCAACGCCGTCATGTCGTTCCTCGTGTTCGGGATCGCGCTGGTCGGCTGGGTCCTGGTCGCCGCGGCCACCGACCCGGCCGAGGTGCAGGCGCCGTCGGGCGTCGACGGCACCGTGGTCCTCGCGATCGTCCTGGTGCTGCTGGTGACGCCGCTGCAGGCCGCGGCGGAGGAGTACGTCTTCCGCGGCTACCTCCTGCAGCTCGTCGGGTCCTGGACCCGCTTCGCCACGATCCCGGTCCTGGTGTCGGTGCCGCTGTTCGCGGCCGGGCACACCTACGACTGGTGGGGGCTGGTGGACGTCGGGATCTTCGGGCTCACCGCCGCGATCCTCACGATCCGCACCGGCGGGCTCGAGGCCGCGATCGCGGCGCACACCGCCAACAACGTCGTGCTGTTCGTCCTCGACGCCCTCGGCGTCATCGTCGCGACCGACGAGAGCGGGGCCGGTCCGGTCGACCTCGTGCCGACGGCGCTCGCCGGGATCGTCCTGGTCGCGTGGGTCGAGTGGTCGGTCCGCCGCCACGACGTGCAGACGACGCGGGAGCCGATCCCGCCACCGCCGCCGGCCCCACCCGTGTGGGCGCCGCCGGTGTACGCACCGGCGCCCCCGCCGACGTACGTGCCGATCCGGACCGCGCCGACGTACGTCCCGACGGCTCCGTCGAGCCCGTCAGCCCCGCCGGGGCCGCCACCCCTGCACCCCCGGACGCCGCCCTATCCGGGCGAGCTGCCGCCGGACTGGGACCGCTAGACGACCGTCGGGCGGCCGGCCTGCTCCCAGGCCTCCATGCCGCCGGCGACGTTGGTGACGTCGTGCCCCTGCGCGTGCAGCCACTGCGTCGCGCGGGCCGAGCGTCCACCCACGTGGCACACCACGAGGGTCGGGACGGTGGGGTCGAGCTCGCCGACGCGCGCGGGCAGGTCGGCGAGCGGGACGTGCACCGCGCCGGCGATGTGCCCGGCCGCCCACTCATGGTCTTCACGCACGTCGAGGACGACCAGATCGCCCGGAATCGGGTCGGGGATGGTGGTCACGTCGGTCGTCGGGATGCCGGGATCAGTCATGGTTGCATCGTCTCTCGGAGGGTCTAATGTGACACGCTCGGGCGGGATTGTTGGCACAAAGAGTGGCCATCGCCCCCTCGGTGTAGTTAGTTTGGACCATGTGTACGCCGTGTCGAAGGCCCGCGAGGCCGCTTGCACGCCGATTTCCCGAGGGAGGTGCCCGCGTTGAAGGTTCGTGACACGATCCGACTTCCCTTCGCGGCGTCGACTCCCGGCATCGCCCGGACCCGCCTGGCAGCGTTCCTGACGATGCAGCGCGCATCCAACTCCGTGATCGATGACGCCCTGATCGTGATCAGCGAGATGATCGCCAACGCCGTCAGCCACGGCGTGCCGACGACCGACGGCACGATCGAGATCTCGTGGTCGATCAACCAGGACCTGCTCGAGCTCAGCGTCCTCGACGCCGGCGAGGGCGCCTCGCTCAAGCCGATCGACTTCGACGAGGACTCGCTCAGCGGTCGCGGGCTGTCGATCATCAACCGGGTCGCCGACCGCTGGTGGGTCGACATGTCGCGCGGCACCCGGGTCAACGCCGAGCTCGGCCTCGCCTCGCGCTGACCCGCCGCCCGGCACCGGCTAGGCTCGCCCGTCATGGGCAAGAAGTCGCGAATCAAGAACAAGGCCGCCAAGAAGGAACGCATGCCGTTCGTGGCGCGCACCTTCGAGGGACTCCCGGGGGAGGCCGACTGGGTCGCCCTGCGCGAGTTCGTCCCGTCCGCCACCGCGACGATCACCCTCACGACGGGTGAGAAGGTCAAGATCTGCTCCCTCCTGCCGGGCAACGGCGCCGGCATCCGCCGTCCCGACGGCGAGATCTGGGTCGGCCTGCAGGTCGCCCACAACTTCGGTGACATCAGCCGCGACCTGGCGCACGTCATCAAGACGGCCGGGGAGACAGAGCCCGGCAACCCGGTACGCATGACGGACCCGGGTGTCGGGCCGCGCGTGCAGGACCTGATCGACCCGGCCAGCTCGTTCGACGTCACGGTCCACGAGGGCTTCGACTACTGGATCGAGGACGTCGACTCCTCCGACGGCACCGCCGACCTGCTGGCCGACGCCAACGAGACGATCGCCCCGACGGTCAAGCTGTCCTCGGTCGAGGCCGCCTACTGGACCGAGATGGGTCCGCAGCGCTTCCTCCGCTGGGTCATGACCCACGACGAGTCGGACCTCCTGGACGCCCTCGCCCGCCTGCGCGTCGACGACGCCGACCGCCTCGGCGACGGCACCAAGCTGATCGGCCACTTCCGGGCCCACGGCCTGCTCGTCCCGGTGTGGGAGTTCGAGCACGACGCCGCGGACCTGGAGCAGCCGGCGGTCGAGTTCGAGAAGCGCCTCGCGAAGGCCCTGGCCGACGACACCCCGCTGACCCCCGAGCAGCGCTCCGCCCGGAGTGCCCTGATCAGCCGTCAGGTCCAGGTCTAGCGCCCACCCCGCCCAGCGTCAGTCGCGGTCGAGCGGGCAGGACATGCACCGGGGGCCGCCGCGGCCGGAGCCGAGCTGGTCACCGCTGATCGTGATGACCTCGATGCCGTGCTCCTCCAGCCGGGCGTTGGTCTGCTCGTTGCGCTCGTAGGCCACCGCCAGGCGGGCGTCGATCGCCAGGGTGTTGTTGCCGTCGTCCCACTGCTCACGCTCGGCCGTGACGGGATCGAGCCCCGTGTCGATCTGGTGCAGCGTCTCGATGCCCATCGCGCTGGCCGCGGCCTCGAAGAACGACGTCTCCGCCCCGATGACGAAGCCGCCCGAGGAGGACCACGTCAGTGGCACCGCGCGGAGCGCATCGGCCATGTTGGGATAGATCACGACGGTGTCGACGTCGACCATCGTGACGATCGTGTCGAGGTGCATCGTGGCGCGCTCCTGCGCGATCGGCACCGCCAGGACGGTGTGCGCCAGGTCCTCGGTCAGCACCTGCCGGGCGAACCGCTCCAGCCCCGCCGGGGTCGTCCGCTCGCCGACGCCGACCGCGATGACGCCCGGCGCGAGCTCGAGGACGTCGCCGCCCTCGAGGTGCTCCAGGTGCGGGCCGTGCACGACCGGCGTCTCGGCGAAGCGGGCGTGGTGCCGATAGATCAGCCCGGTCAGCTGCGTCTCGCGGACCCGCGCCGGCATCGCCAGCGAGGTCACCGCGACCCGGTCCCGCAGCCACACCGAGGAGTCGCGGGTGAACAGCAGGTTGGGCAGCGGGTTGATCAGGAAGTCCTCGGGCTGCATCAGGTGGTTGGCGACGCTCCCGTCGACCCGCACCTCGTCGTTGCGCAGCCCCGCCATCAGGACCTCGGCGAGCTGGTCCGGGTGGGCGTCGACCAGACGGCCGGAGATCCAGTCCTGCAGGCTCGGTCCGACGTACAGGCCCTTGACCGTCTCGGCGATGATCTCGGCGCGCGCCGCCTCGACCTCGAGGGTCTGGGTCAGCAGGTCGGTCAGGTAGAGCACCTCGACGTCGTGGTCGCGCAGCGCCTGCGCGAAGGCGTCGTGCTCGTCCTGCGCCCGGCCGAGCCACGGGATCCCGTCGAACAGCAGCTGATCGTTGTTGCGGGGGGTCAGCCGGCCCAGCTCGGCCCCCGGCCGGTGCAGCATGACCGTGCGCAAACGTCCGACTTCGCTGTCCGCTCCGAGTGACATGTCGACAGCCTAGGTCCCCCGAGGGGGACTTGTGGTGAGAGACGCACCCGGTTGCCTAACGGTGCACCACGTCGCGGGCATACGCTCGTGGGGTGGACTGGAACGACTACGACGCGGCACTGTTCGACCTCGACGGCGTGATCACGCCGACCGCCGAGGTGCACATGCGCGCATGGGACCAGATGTTCAACGACTTCCTGCGCGATCGGGGTGAGGGGCAGCCCTACACCGACGAGGACTACTTCGAGTACGTCGACGGGAAGCCCCGCTACGACGGGGTCCGCTCGTTCCTGGCGTCCCGCGGCATCGAGCTGCCCGAGGGCGACCCGAGCGACGCCCCGGAGACGGAGTCCGTCGCGGGCCTGGGCAACCGCAAGAACGCCGACTTCGAGGAGATCCTGCAGGACGAGGGCGTCGAGCCCTATCCCGGCTCCGTCACGCTCGTGAAGGCCCTGCAGGCCCGCGGCACCAAGATGGCGATCGTCTCCAGCTCGCGCAACGCCGCCGCGGTGCTGGCCGCCGCCCGCATGCTCGACTACTTCCCGGTCATCGTCAGTGGCAAGGAGGCCGGCGAGCGGGGACTGGCCGGCAAGCCCGCCCCCGACACGTTCCTCGACGCCGCCGCGCAGCTCGGCGTGCCCAAGGAGCGGGCGGTCGTGTTCGAGGACGCGTTGTCGGGCGTCCAGGCCGGCGCCGCGGGTGACTTCGGCCTGGTCATCGGTGTCGACCGTGGCGTCGGCGAGGACGCGCTGATCAGCAACGGTGCCGATGTCGTCGTCGACGACCTCGAGGAGCTGGCATGACCCCGACCGAGGGCCCGTCGCACGAGGCGCCGCAGGTCCACGACTTCCTCGACCGCACCCGCTACCCGGTCGACGAGTGGGCGCTGGTCGAGAGCCACATCGACAACGACGACCTCGGCACGACCGAGACGCTGTTCTCGGTCGGCAACGGCTACCTCGGCCTGCGTGGCAACGTCGACGAGGGCCGCGACTCGTACTCCCACGGCACGTTCGTCAACGGCTTCCACGAGACCTGGCCGATCCAGCACGCCGAGGAGGCGTTCGGCTTCGCGCGCGTCGGCCAGACGATCGTCAACGCCCCCGACGCCAAGGTCATCCGGCTCTACGTCGACGACGAGCCGCTGCTGCTGGCGATCGCCGACCTGATGCACTACGAGCGCCGGCTCGACTTCCGCTCGGGCCAGATGACCCGCAAGATCCTGTGGCGTACGCCCGGCGGCAAGCGGGTGCAGGTCGAGTCGAGCCGCATGGTCTCGTTCACCCAGCGCCACCTCGCGATCATGACCTTCACCGTCACGATGCTCGACGACCACGCCCCCGTCGCGATCTCGTCGCAGATCCTCAACCGTCAGGACGGCGAGGACGAGTACCACGTCCGGGCCAAGTCGATGGGCGAGGGCGTCGACCCCCGCAAGGCCGGCCAGATGCGCCACCGCGTGCTGATGCCGCAGACCAACTTCGGCAACGTCGCCGACGGCCGCGTCGGGCTGGGCTTCCAGTGCGCCGAGAGCGGCATGACGATCGCGGTCGCCGCCGACCACCGGCTCGAGACCGCCAACAGGTTCTCCACCCGCGTGCAGACCGACGACGACCTGGCCAAGATGACCTACCGGATCGACGCCGAGCCGGGCCAGTCGATCACGCTGACCAAGCTGGTCAGCTATCACACGTCCCGCGGGGTCCCGTCCCGCGAGCTGCTCGACCGCTGCCGCCGGACGCTCGACCGGGCGCAGGAGGAGGGTGTCGACAAGCAGCACCAGGACCAGCGGACCTGGCTCGACGAGTTCTGGGCCCGCTCCGACGTCGAGATCCCCGGCCAGCCCGAGGTGCAGCAGGCGACCCGGTGGAACCTCTTCCAGATCGCGCAGGCCTCGGCCCGCGCCGAGGGCACCGGCATCCCCGCCAAGGGCGTCACGGGCTCGGGCTACGACGGCCACTACTTCTGGGACACCGAGGTCTACGTCCTGCCGTTCCTGACCTACACGACGCCGCGCGCCGCCCGCAACGCGCTGCGCTTCCGCTACACCCTGCTCGACGCCGCCCGCGCGCGCGCCAAGCAGCTCGCCCAGCAGGGCGCGCTGTTCCCGTGGCGCACGATCAACGGCGAGGAGGCCTCGGCCTACTACGCCGCCGGCACCGCGCAGTACCACATCGACGCCGACATCTCGTACGCGTTGAGCCAGTACCTCGCCGCGACCGGCGACACCGACTTCCTGACCCGCGAGGCGATCGACATCCTGGTCGAGACCGCCCGCATGTGGGTCGACCTGGGCTTCTGGCGCAGCGAGGAGGACGGCACGTTCCACATCCACGGCGTGACCGGCCCGGACGAGTACACGACGGTCGTCAACGACAACCTCTTCACCAACGTCATGGCCCGGTTCAACCTGCGCCGCGCGGCCCGGGCGGTCCGCGAGCTCGAGGAGCGCGACGGTCCCCAGTACGCGCAGGTGCTCAAGCGGCTCCAGCTCGACCGGTCCGAGATCACCGAGTGGGAGCGCGCCGCCGACGACATGGCGATCCCGTACGACGAGCACCTCGGCGTCCACCCCCAGGACCAGCACTTCCTGGAGCGCGAGGTCTGGGACCTGGCCAACACGCCGCTCGACAAGCGCCCGTTGCTGCTCAACTACCACCCGCTGGTGATCTACCGGTTCCAGGTGCTCAAGCAGGCCGACGTCGTGCTGGCGCTGTTCCTGCAGGGTGATCACTTCTCGCCCGAGGAGAAGCGCGCCGACTTCGAGTACTACGACCCGATCACGACGGGCGACTCGACGCTGTCGGCGGTCGTGCAGTCGATCATCGCCGCCGAGGTCGGCTACCACGACCTGGCTCTGCGCTACTTCCTGGCGGCGCTGTTCGTCGACCTCGCCGACCGGCACCACAACACCTCCGACGGCGTGCACGTCGCATCGACGGGCGGCGTGTGGAGCGCGCTGGTCAGCGGCTTCGGCGGCTTCCGCGACCACGGTGGCGTGTTCACCCTCGACCCGCGCCTGCCGGAGGCCTGGGACTCCCTGACCTACCGGGTCACGCTGCTCGGCACCCGGGTACGTGTCTCGGTCCACCACGACCGCGTCGAGCTCGGGGTCGAGGAGGGCAAGGAGACCGAGCTGGTCGTCCGCGGCCAGCGGATCGCGGTCCTGCCGGGCGACCCGGTCGTCGTGCCGCTCGACGGGCAGGGCCCCCGGCTCGAGGGCGAGCCGGAGCCCGTGCCGGGACGCCGCCGCTCCGACGGCACGATCATCGCGGCGATCGTGCCGGGTACCTGACCGGCCTCAGCGCGTGATGACCCGGCGCCACGGTCCGGCCGGCACGTCGACCCCGTCGACGAAGCGCCAGCTGACCTTGTCGGACTCGCCGTTGAGCTCGGAGAACCTCAGGCAGCCGTTGAGCGCGGGGGACACGTCCATGCCGGCCTTGTTGTAGCGCTTGTTGGCGGGGCGGCTGTCGTCGGACCCGAAGACGTACTTGGCGTCGTGGTACTTCCCGGGACCGGCGTCCTGGATCTGGCCGTAGCAGGTGTGGCCCTTGCGGGAGATCTTGACCCAGCGGTTCTTCATGACGCTGGAGTCGGCGTCCTTCGCGAGGGTGGACCACGGCTTGGCCTGGATCCACGGGACGACCTGCTTGCGGGTCTTGGCGCCGATCGAGTCGTTGACGTCGTCGAACGGCAGGTCGAGGTAGAACGGGTTCTCCTTCGGCGTCATGCTGCTCGGGAAGTAGTCGTTGGACGCGACGCGCTTCTCGGTCCGGCAGTCGCCCTTGACCTCGCGGCCGTCGCAGCCGCCGTAGCTGCGATACCAGTTGTCGTCGTACGTCGAGAGCATCTGGCTGCCGTCCTCGGCGTCGGGGTCGAAGATCTCGCCGACCCAGAACGTCGTGGCGACGATGCCGGTGTGCTGCGGATAGACCCGGCCCTTGGCGGCGGCGGGGGTGGAGGTGCTGGTGAGGACTGCGGTGATCACGAGACCGAAGGTGAGCAGGCCCAGGGCCCACGCGACCCGAGAGGAAATCATGGGTCAAGACCCTAGAGGGCATGACCGCACCACGGAAGGGCAACTCCGTATGACAATTTTGCGGGGCTCCGCACGCGGCGGTCACGGATCAGCTCGGTGGGGTCGAGGTGATCACCTTCTTCCACGGTCCGTCGGGAACGTCCTCGGCCTCGACGAACCGCCAGTCGACCCGGTCGTTCGTGCCCTCGAGATCGCTGAAGCCGAGGCAGCCGTTGATCGCCGGGGAGACATCCATCCCGGCGCCGTTGAACTTGCGGTTGGCGGGTCGCGCGTCGTCGTGCCCGAAGACGTACTGAGCGTCGTGGTACTGCCCCGGGCCGGCGTCCTCGATCTGCCCGAAGCACCTCCGGTCGCCGCGACGCAGCTCGACCCACCGGTCCTTGAGCAGGCTCCGGGACGGGTTGGTGATCCAGTCCCGGTAGGGCACCTCGTCGGCCCACGGGATGACCGAGCCGCGGTGCCGGAAGCCGGTCTCGTCGTGGACGTCGTCGTAGGGCAGGTCGAGGTAGAACGGGTTCTGCCGCGGGGTCATGGAGGTGGGGAAGTAGTCGTTCTCGGCGGTCCGCTCCTCGGTCTGGCACTGGCCGTCCACATAGACCCCGTCACAGCCGCCGTAGCTCTGCTCCCAGTTGTCGTCGTACGTCGACAGGACCTGGCTGCCGTCGTCGGCGGTCGGATCGAAGACCTCGCCGACCCAGAACGTCGTGGCGACGATCTCGGTGTGCCACGGATAGGTCGTGTGGCGCGCGCCGCCGGTGATCGTGGCGAGGAGGGCTCCTACGCACCCGATGATCATGAGCAGACCCGCTCTGGTCAATCCTGGACCCCCGTCGGGACTTGAGGCTCGATCGCCCGGTCGACCCGGGGCGCGGCGGACGGCGTGGCCGCCGCGACGCTGGCGGTGGCGGCGGCGGGTGCGCCGACGGTGTCGTAGATCGCGGCGTCGTCGACCGTCAGCGTGCCGTTGTTGAACATGCTGAGCCCGAAGCTGATGCCGGTCATGCCGGCCGGGATCGTCGGCGTGGTCCAGGTCGCCTGGGTCCAGGCCGTCGCCGAGGCGAACCATGGGCTCGACGTCCAGTAGTGCCAGGCCCCGTTGTCGTCGCGGAGGTAGACGGCGTACTGGGTCACGGCGGTCGAGGTGTACCAGGACCGCAGGGAGTACGTGTGCCCCGGCGCGATCGTCGGGCTGCAGCCGCCGAGGTCGAACCGGGGCAGCCACTTGGCGTCCCCGTCGACGTACGCCGACACCGCGACCCGTCCGGCCCGCTGGCCGGTGCGGCCGGGGCTCGCGACGGTCAGGTTGGCGGTGTTGCTGCCGTAGCCGCCCTTCATCCAGCACGTCGGGGTGCCGTCGGCGTCCCGGTTCTCCATGCTGGGGTTGACGACACCGTTGACCCCGGGCCCGATCGGCGTGGTGGTGGAGCCGGTGACCACGGGCTTGACGGCTCCGCCGACGGCGTCGCCGACCGGCAGGACCACGGTGTTGCGCAGCGGGTCGGCGGTGCGGGCCTTGAGCCATGACACGAACTGCTCGAGCACCGCGGGCGTGACGTTGATGTCGCAGCCGCTGGCGCAGATGTTGTGGAAGGTCAGCTGGACCCAGCCGCCGCGCGGCTCGGCGCGGGTCACGAGGTCCTGCATGTTCTTGAGCGTCCAGTTGGTCTCGACCTGGTCGGGCGCCCGCGTCTCGAACGCGTCGGCCGGCGGCAGGGTCTCGGCGAGGACGCAGTTGCCGCAGCTGGCGGGCGAGCGGACGTCGCCCAGGCCGCGGGCGCTGTTGTAGCCGCACGTCGAGACCATGGCCTTGACCGAGGCGTTGACGCTGGCGTACGGGTACGCGAAGCTCCGGACCGCGAACCCCTGCTGGCTCAGCCACGCCCGGTCGTTGCAGATCTGGCGCTTGACCTCGTCGGACGGCAGGGTCGTCAGGTCGGGGTGGCTCATGGTGTGGCCGCCGATCTCGTGCCCCGCGGCCTTGAGCGCGTTGAGGTCCGCGAGCGTCAGGTAGCCCGGTGCGCCGACGAACCCGGACGGGACGTAGAACGTCCCGTCGAGGTTGTACTTGTCGAGGATCGTGGCCGCCGTCCGCTGGTTGGTGTTGGCATCGTCGAAGGTCAGGCTGACGACGGTGCGGGGGCCCACGGCCGCGGAGGCGGGTTGCGAGGGCAGCGCCGCGAGGACCGCGGCGACGAGGAGCGTGAGGAAGAAGATCACCTGCGTGGCGAGGATCTTCCGACGCGATCGGCGGATGGTGGACATGGGACGACTCCCTGACTTATTCGACGGTGACGGACTTGGCGAGGTTGCGAGGCTTGTCGACATCACGGCCCAGGGCGACCGCCAGCTCCCGGGCGAGGACCTGCAGAGCCACGACGGACTCGATCGGTCCGCACCACGGGAGTCCCGAGACGGCGTGGCGGTCGCTGGCGAGGACGGGGATCGTCGACCCCGTGCCCCCGATCCGGGTGACCTGTCCGCCGCGGGCCTCGACCTCGGCGATGCTGGTCCGGAGCCGCTCGTCCAGGTCGCCGACGACGACCACGGGCGTGCCCTGCTCGATGAGGGCCAGCGGGCCGTGCTTGAGCTCGCCGGCCGGATAGCTCTCGGCCCAGCGGTAGGTCAGCTCCTTGAGCTTGAGGGCGCCCTCGTCGGCGAAGACCGTGGCGGCCCCCCGCCCGAGGAAGACGAACCCCGGCGCGTCGACCAGGCCGCCGATCAGCGGCGGCACGGCCTGCCGGGACCCGGCCAGGGCCTGCCCCAGCAGCTCGGGGACGCGTTTGAGGTCGCCCGTGAGCCGCTGGGCGTCGAAGGGGTCGAGGCGACCCGACGCGACCAGTGCCGAGACCGCCATGCAGGCGCCCGTCAGCAGCTGGGCCGTGAACGTCTTGGACGCAGCGACCCCGACCTCGGGCCCGGCGTGGCACGACATCACGGCATCGGCTCGCCGGCCGAGCGCCGAGTGCGTCGCGTTGGTGATCGCGAGGACCGAGCCGCTGCGGGGCTGGAGCGTGTCCAGGGCCCGCAGGACGTCGGCGGTCTCGCCGGACTGGCTCAGCGCGATCAAGAGGGTGTCCGGCTCGAGGATCGCCTCGCCGGCCTCGCTCGCGACGATCGACTGGTGGGGGACGTCCCCCACACGCCCGAGCAGCCCGGCGATCGCCCGGCCCGCGTTGAGGGACGTCCCACAGCCCAGCACCGCGACCCTGGAGAACGACGGCAGCCCGAGGGACTGCCACAGGTCGGGGCCCGAGGCCCCGGTGGCCCACGCGTCCAGGACGCGCTCGGCGACCTCGGGCTGCTCGTCGATCTCCTTGGCCATGAAGTCCGGGTACTGCCCGAGGGCGAGGTCCCGGGCCCGCACGGTGCATGGGCGCGACTCCGGCGGGATGACGGGGACGCCGTGCCGTCGCCAGCGCACTGCCGGCGTCAGCTGCACGACGTCTCCGTCCTCGAGTACCCGGAAGGAGTCGACCCACGCGGCGATGGCCGCGATGTCGCTGGCAACGAAGTCGCCGTGGTCGGAGTGCGCCAAGACCAGGGGGGACTGGTGCACCGCCGCCACGACGACTTCGGTCTGGGAGTCGAGCACCACGATCGCCCACGAGCCTTCGAGGCGATGCGTGGTCAGCTCGACGCTGGTGTGCAGGTCGTGATCGACCAGGTGGGTCTCGACCAGGTGGGCGACGATCTCGCTGTCGACGTCGGAGCAGAAGATGTGCCCGGCCTCGATGAGCTCGTCGCGGAGCTCGTCGGCGTTGGTCAGGACGCCGTTGTGCGCGATCGCGATCCGGCCGCGGCAGTCGGTGTGCGGGTGCGCGTTGGTGACCGTGACGGCCCCGTGCGTCGCCCACCGGGTGTGCCCGATGCCGGCCGTCCCGCCGGCCCGGTCGGGCTCGGCCGCCAGCTGGTGGCCGAGGTCCCCGACCCGGTCGACGGTGCGCAGCGTCAACAGCCCGCCGTCACCGCCGACCGCGACGCCGGCCGAGTCGTAACCCCGGTACTCCAGCCGCCCGAGCGCTTCGACGAGGTACGGTCCGGCAGGCCGATCGGTACGGCACGCGATGATTCCGCACATCACGACACCGGGATCTCGACCATGGCAGGCGCTGACGACGCGGTCCCCGACGCCGCGAGATCCTCCGCGACGTGCCGGATCATGGTGTCGAGCGGCGTGCTCGGGACATAGCCGACCAGGCGGTGCGAGCGGGTGTTGTCGGGCACCCGGCGCCGCATGTCCTCGTAGCCGGCGGAGTAGGCCTCCTCGTACGGGACGAGGACGACGGGGCTCGAGCTGCCGGTGACCGCCAGGATGCGGTCTGCGAGGTCGAGCATGCTGACCTCCTCGGCGCCGCCGAGGTTGAACGCCTGCCCCTTGGACTGCTTGTTCTCGGCCAGGGCGACCATCGCCGGGACGACGTCACCGACGTACGAGAAGCAGCGCGTCTGGCGGCCGTCCCCGTAGACGGTGAGCGGCTCTTCCCGCAGCGCCTGTCCCACGAGACGCGGGACGACCATGCCGTAGCGGCCGGTCTGCCGCGGGCCGCACGTGTTGAACAGCCGGATGATCGTGACGGGGAGGCCGAGCTCGTTCCAGTACGCATGGGCGAACGCCTCGTCGATGCCCTTCGCCGCGGAGTACGTCCACCGCGACAGCAGCGGCGAGCCCAGGATGCGGTCGGAGTCCTCGTGCAGCCGGTCGGCGGTGTTCTTGCCGTAGACCTCGCTGGTCGAGGCCAGCAGCACGTCCGCGCCGGTCTCCCGGGCGGCCTCCAGCACGACCTCGGTGCCGTGGATGTTGGTCCGCAGGCTCGACAGCGGGGAGTCCACGATCAGGTTGACCCCGACCGCGGCGGCCAGGTGGTAGACCCGGTCGGCCCCTCGCGTCGCGCCCCGCACCGTGGCGGGGTCCGTGACGGATCCCTGGTGCTTCTCCAGCCGTGGGTGGTCGTCGACGGCGGCCAGGTTGCTGGCCTTGCCGGTCGACAGGTCGTCCAGGACGATGACCTCGTCGCCGCGCTGCAGCAGCAGCTCGACCAGGTGGCTGCCGATGAAGCCCGCTCCGCCGGTGACGACGCTGCGCGTCGTTGCGCGGCTCACAGCGCGACCCGGTTGGTGAGGCCGGTCGACCGGTAGGTGGCGTCCAGCACGAGCTGGTCGGGTGCGAGCCAGTCCAACGAGTCGTCGTGGTGCTTGGTGTGCAGCAGCACGAGCGTGGGGTGGAACGAGCCGGGGCTCTTGACCGGCTGCAGCTCGACCCCGCCCTCGAGCCTGAGGCTCCGGACGTGCGGGTCGACGTAGCCGACGGACGCGCCGAGGGTCAGCAGGCGCTGCATGATCTCGAGTGCCGGCGACTCCCGCAGATCCGCGACATCGGGCTTGTAGGCGACGCCGACGACCAGGATCCGCGATCCCGCGAGGCTGCGGCCACGGTCCGACAGCAGCTCGCGGACCCGCTCGACGACATGACCGGGGCGGCGCGAGATCTGCTGCATCGCCTCGTTGATCATGGGGGCCTCGACCCGGTCCTTGCGCAGCTGCCACAGCAGGTAGTGCGGGTCGCACGGGATGCAGTGGCCGCCGACGCCGGCGCCGGGGCTGAAGGCCATGTAGCCGTACGGCTTGGTGGCGGCCGCGTCGATGACGTCGGTCACCGCGATGTCCAGCGTGCGGCAGATGTCGGCGAACTCGTTGACCAGAGCGATGTTGACGGCGCGAAACGTGTTCTCCAGGAGCTTGGTCATCTCGGCGGTGCCGAGCGACGGGACACGGTGGACGTCGGTGGCGTAGCGGCTGAGGACGGCGGCCGCCCGCTCGACGCACTCGGGGGTCGCACCGCCGACGACGCGGGGCACGGACTCCTGGGACACCGACTCCTGGCCGGGATCGATCCGCTCGGCGCTGAACGCGATGAAGATGTCCTGGCCGGGGACCATGCCGCGGCGGACCACGGGGTCCAGCAGGACGTCCTCGGTGCACCCGACGTACGTCGTGGAGGTCAGCATCAACAGCTGGCCCGGCACGGCGTGCTCGACGACCGCGGCGCAGGCGCCGCGCACCATCGTGAGGTCCGGGACCAGGTGGGCGTCCACGGGGGTGGGGACGCACACGATGACCGCCGCGGCCCGGGAGAGCGCCGCGGGATCGCCCGAGACCTCGAAACCCTCGTCGCCGAGGGCCACGCCCAGCCGGTCGTGGTCGCGGGTGATGAGGTCGACATCGCCGGTGCGGATCGCCTCGAGCCGCTGGGGCGAGACGTCGATGCCGATGACCCGGCTGCCGGCCGCGTGGTACGCCAGCGCGGTGGGGAGTCCGACGTACCCGAGCCCGACGATCGCGACGTCGGCGTCGAAGCTCGGCTGGGTCGAGGGGGCGCGGCCCTCGCGGGGGGCGGGGCTGCGCAGGACCAGCGGCGCGATCGGCGCGTTGGTCGAGGTGTCGATGATGGCCATGAAGTTGCTCCCTGGAGACAATGAGTGGGGGTTGATTCGTTTCGTGCTCTCCAGAGACTCTGATCCGGCTCAAACGTCACTGGGCCCAATTTGCCGAACCCCTACGGAAGACCGCACGTAACCGCATGCGGGCTGTTGCGGACCTGCACCCGGACTGGTGGAACCACCCACTCCGGTTGCGGGTTTGCACTGCAACGCGAGGCGTATCTTCGAGGCACCAGGGGAAGGGACTCGACATGTTGTGGTTCGCAGTGGCGTTCGCGCTCATGCTCGGCCTGAGCACGATGTGGTGGTCGGCCGTCGGCGTGGGGCGACGCGTCGTCCAGGTCTTCTCGTGGGCATGGGCCGGCACGTGGGACGGCACGAAGTGGACCGCCGACGACGTCGCGATCCTCATCGCGGCCCGCAACGAGGAGCTCGTCCTGGCGGACACGCTGGCGGCGGCGCTCAAGATCGTGGAGCCGCGGCAGGTCTTCGTGGTGTCCGACCAGTCGACGGACCGCACGGTCGAGATCGCCCGGTCCCACGGCGCCCGGGTCATGGAGCTGACCCGCAACCGCGGCAAGGCCGGCGCGATCGCCGCCGGCATCCGCCACTTCGGCCTGCCGGACCGGTTCGCGATCGTGATGCTGCTGGACGCCGACACCCGCCCCGCGCCGGACTACCTCGACTCGGGACTCCCGCTGTTCAACCACCGGGAGGTCGTCGCGGTGGCCGGTCGGGCGCTGACCCTGATCGGCGAGCGGTCGACGAGCCGCTTCGGCGCGATCCTGCTGGCGTACCGCGAACGGACCTACGTCGCGGTGCAGACGCTGCACAAGTTCGGCCAGGCCGCCAAGCACGCCAACGCCGTGACGATCGTGCCGGGCTTCGCCAGCATGTATCGCACCAGCATCCTCGAGCACGTCGACATCACGGCCCAGGGGCTCGCGATCGAGGACTACAACATGACGTTCGAGATCCATTCCAAGCGGCTCGGCCGGGTCGCGTTCGACCCGACCCGGGCGCACGCCTACACGCAGGACCCCGACACGCTGCGGGACTATCGCAAGCAGATGCACCGCTGGAGCCTGGGCTTCTGGCAGACCCTGATGCGGCACCGCGTGCAGCCCCGCGTGTTCTGGGTCGGCCTGCTGATCTTCGCGTTCGAGGTGGTGCTGAGCAGCCTGCTGCTGCTGCTGGTGCTGCCGTTCCTGGTCGTGCTGGGGATCGCCGCGGCGCTCCTGGCGTTCGACGTCGACCCCAACGGCGCCCTGTCGCAGGTCGACGGGCTCGTGCCGCCGACGACGCTCGTGCTGGGGATTCTGCTGCCGGACCTGATGCTGACGGCCTACACCGCGATCATGACCCGCAAGCTCCGCTACCTGATCTATGCCCCGGTCTTCCCGTTCCTGCGGGTGCTCGACGCGGTGCTGTGCCTCGGCGCGCTGAAGACCGCGGTCCTCGGCTCGTCCACCGGGGTGTGGAGCAGCCCGACCCGGCGCTAGCGCGGCTACGAGTTGTGGTGGTTGCCGCCCGGGCCGAGCTGTGGTGCCTCGATGCGGGCCAGCGCCGCGACCAGGTGGGACCGCGAGCGGACGCCGAGGGTGCGGTAGATGTGGGTCAGGCGGAGCTCGACGGTGCGGACCGACAGATAGAGCGAGTCGGCGATCTCCCGGTTGCGCAGCCCCTCCTGCACCTGGCGGGCGATCGCGATCTCCTCGTCCGTGAGCAGGGCCAGCAGGCTCTGCTCGTCGTCCTCCTGGACGCTGACGGCCTTGCCGCGGTGGTCGGACCAGCCGATCGCGCCGGCCATGTCGAAGGCCTCGTTCATCGTCGTGCGGGTGCGGCGCGCCTCGTTGGGCAGCGCGAGGGTGTCCTGTCGATCGGCCATCGCCGACAGCGTCCGGGCCCGTTCGTAGGGCGAGTCGCTCGCGCCGAACATGTCGAGCGCGGCGGTGAAGGTCGGCATCGCCGCCTCGTCGGTGGTGATCAGGGCGCGGCACCGGGCGAGGGCCAGGGCACCCCACCGGCTCTCGTGCGCGGCGAGCCGGCGGTCCAGGGCCTGGGTGACCCCTTCGGCCTCGCGGTAGCGGCCGGTCGCGTGGCACGCCTCGACGTAGTCGGCCCAGTGCCGCAGCATCGCGGGGTTGCGGAACCTGCCGGCGAAGCCGCTGACCTGGCGGAGCAGCAGGACCGCGGACTCCGGGTCCCCGTACATCAGCGCCATGGTGCCCCGCAGCGCCAGCGCGCGGGCCCGGGCGGCCGGCGATCCCTCGACCGAGGCCAGCTCGAGGCACTGGTCGAGGTGGTCGTTGGCCTCCGGCAGCTGGCCGAGGGACTGGCGGTGCCACGCCAGGATGTAGGAGTACATCGACGACCGGCGGCTGACCCACGGCGAGTCCTCGGCCCACGACTCGATCGCCGCGCGTGCCCGCCGGAACTGGCCGGCGCCGATCTCGTTCATGATCAAGGCGTAGCGGGCCAGGTCGACCCAGATGTGGTCGACCGAGCGCGGGTGGTTGAGCACCGTGTTGAGCAGCGTCCGGGCGTCGTCGTAGTGCTCGCGATGGGTCTGGATCCGGCCCTCCATCAGCAGCTCGGACGGCTCGAAGCGGGCCATGTCGTCCAGGTCCGGCGGGACGTGGCCGTTGACCGACCGGCCGTCGATCGCGTCGAGCGTCGCGCGGGTCGTGGAGAGCAGGGCCGCGGTGGTGGGCTCGAGGGAGTCCTGGAGCTGGGGGAAGCTGTCGAGCAGGTTGCGGGCCTCGTCGGTCTCCCACCGTTCGCCGCGGAAGCACGCCGCGAGGCTCAGCAGGCGCGCGGCGTTGTCGGGGTCCTCGTTGGCGTGGAGCCCGACCAGCGCGCGGACCTCGTCGTCGGCGATGCGCTGCGAGCGGAACATCTGGTCGACGAGCTTGAACGAGCTGAGGCGCAGGGCGTCCTCGGGGGTGATCGAGTCGGGCCGGGCGCGGGCGCTGTAGCGCGCCGCGAGCGCGACGTCCCCCGCCCGCAGGAAGCGGCCGCACAGCTCGATCACGGCCGGCAGGTGGTCCTCGAGCCGCTCGGCCTTGCGCAGCGCCCGCTCGGCGAGCTCGACCGCGGCGTCAAGGTGCCGCAGGGTCACCATCTCCGCCGCGCCGGCCAGGAGGTCGTCGATGCCGGACTTGTCGTACGTCGCGAAGCTGCGGTGCCACGCCGCGAGGGGCTCGCTGTAGGGCCGGGTGGACCGCTCGAGCGTCGCGTGCCGCTCGCGCCGCGAGTGGGTGTCGCTCGACCAGTAGACGTACGACCGCACGCGGCGGTCGTGGAAGCTGAGGTAGGGGCCCTGCCGGTGCAACATCCCGGTGGCGACGAGGTCCTCGACGGCGTCGGCGAGCTCGAGGCCCGCGTCGGCGATCGCCCCGCTGTGGGTCAGGGGGGCCAGGGCTAGCGAGTCCAGGATCAGGCGCTGCTCGGCGGTCAGCCCGGTGAGCGGGTGGACCGCGACGTCCCGCACGGCGTGGTTGAACCGGGGCGGCAGCATGAGCCAGGCCGATCCGTGCAGCTGCTCGGGCTCGATCAGCCGCAGGCTCTCCTCGAGGATGCGCGGGTTGCCGCCGGCGAACCAGGCGAGGATGCGCAGCGTCGAGAGGTCGGCGGCGACGGCGAGCATCACGCCCCGCGCCACGAGACCCGCGACGCGCACGCGCATCAGGCGCACGGTCGGGATGGCCGCGAGCGGGCTGTTGCCGGGGATCGTGCTGGCGGTCATCACGAGGCGCAGGCCGGTCCCGGCCAGCCGGCTGGCCATGAGGCCCAGCAGGGTCCGGCTCTGCTCGTCGGCCAGGTCGACGTCGTCGATCATCAGCAGGGTCGGCGGCAGGCCCAGGCCCTGGATCAGCGCGATCAGGTCGTGCGCCGCCGCGAAGAGCTGGGTCGGCTCCTCGGACCGCAGCGTGAACCTGCCGCCGAACTCGGCGATGCCCTCGCGACGCAGGCCCGTCAGCACCGACGAGATCCCGGACAGGGGGAAGTCGCTCTCAGCGGCGTTGATGCGGATCAGGACGTGGGTGGGCTCGACCTCGCTGCCGATCGTCCCCAGGAGGTGGGTCTTGCCGATGCCCGGCTCACCGAGCAGGACCAGAGCCGCCTCCTGGGGACCGTTGGCCATCGCGATGACGCGGCTGAGGGCCGCGGCCTGCTTCAGAGACTCCATGGAAGTGCATCGAGCGGGCTTCGCTCGACGGCTGTGTCCACGATCCTTGGCGTCTTCATCACCGGGACTCCCTGATAGGTACCTAACGGTCTAACACGCCTCAATTGTTTGTTCAACAGGCGGATTCCGTGGGGAAATCGGAAAACAGTTGGTTTTTTCGTGGTCCCCCCGCGGGGGGCTCGGCCGGTCGCGCCGCCCCGATCAGTCCCGTCGTGAAAGCATCGTGCCGTGATCACCGTGATGTGGAAGACCAGCTCGGGCGACAGCGGCGAGGTGCAGCTCGCCGGTGACGACAAGTGGACGTTCGGTCGTACCGGCGGGGCCGAGGAGCCGACCGTGGGGGTGGACGACCCGCTCGTCAGCCGGGCCGCGCTCGTGATCCGGGACGCGGGTCCGGGACCCGTCGTCTTCCGCGGGCAGCGCGACAACGGCGCTCAGGTCGCCCTGGTCAGCGTCATCGGGTCCAAGCGGTGGATCGACGAGGGCACGGCCGGCAACCTGACCGCCGAGGAGAACCGGGTCGAGCTGATCCTCGGTGACGAGGTGCTGGTGACGGTCGACGTCGAGTTCGAGGGCCGCGGCACGGTCGTGGAGCGGCAGGCGCACTGAGCGCGCCGGGGTCGTAGGGTCGATCCCATGTCGTTCGCTTCCGGATTGCCCAAGGCCGAGCTGCACGTCCACCACGTCGGGTCCGCCTCGCCGCGGATCGTCTCCGAGCTCGCCGCCCGGCACGAGGGCGACACCCCGGTGCCGGCCGATCCGGCGCTGCTGGCGGACTACTTCCAGTTCACCGACTTCGCCCACTTCATCGACGTCTACCTGTCGGTCGTCGACCTCGTGCGTACGCCCGAGGACCTGTGGACGCTGACCTACGAGGTCGCCCGGGACCTGACGGCGCAGAACGTCCGCTACGCCGAGCTGACCCTGACCCCGTACACGTCGATCGCCCGCGGGATCGCGGCGGAGGCCTACTGCGAGACCGTCGAGGACGCCCGGCGGGCCGCCGAGGCCGATCTCGGGATCGCGCTGCGGTGGTGCTTCGACATCCCCGGCGAGTCCGGGCTGCCGGCCGCCGACGTCACGCTCGACACGGCGCTGCGGCTGCGCCCCGACGGGCTGGTCAGCTTCGGCCTCGGCGGTCCGGAGATCGGGGTGCCGCGGCCGCAGTTCGAGCCGCACTTCCAGAAGGCGATCGCCGCGGGGCTTCGCAGCGTGCCGCACGCGGGGGAGTCGACCGGACCGCAGTCGATCTGGGACTCGATCACACTGCTGGGCGCCGAGCGGATCGGGCACGGCATCGCCGCGGCGCAGGACCCCGCGCTGATGGCGCACCTCGCGGAGCACCAGATCACGCTCGAGGTGTGCCCGACGTCCAACGTCTGCACCCGCTCGGTGCCGTCCCTGGCCGAGCACCCGCTGCCGGTGCTGGTCGCGGCCGGGGTGCCGGTGACGATCAACTCCGACGATCCGCCGATGTTCTCCACCACGTTGACGCAGGAGTACGAGGTGGCCCGCGAGCTGCTGTCCCTCGACGACGCCGGCCTCGCGGAGCTGTCCCGGGTGGCGGTGCGGGCGTCGTTCGCCGACGACGCCGTCAAGCGCGACCTGCTGGCCGAGATCGACGCGTACGTCGAGGGGGCTTGACCTCCTGCTCGCGTCGTGATTCTCTATAACCAAAAGGTTATGGAGAGTGGGTCGGGGTGAGTGACGATCAGCTGGACCTCGTGTTCGGCGCCCTCGCGGACCGCACGCGCCGGGAGATCCTGGCCGCGCTGGCCCGGGCCGACGCCAACGTCGCCGACCTGACGGCGATGTTCACGATGTCCCAGCCGGCGGTCTCCAAGCACCTCAAGGTGCTGGAGGCGGCGGGGCTGGTCTCACGCACCCGGCAGGGGACGATGCGCCTCAGCCACCTCGAGGCCGAGCCGCTGAGGGACGCCACCGGCTGGCTGGCGGACTATCGGACGTACTGGACCGAGAGCTATGAGCGGCTCGACGAGCTGCTGGACTCGCTCGACCGACCACCGATCAGAAGGACCTGACGCAAGGAGAATCCCATGAGCACGACCAAGAACGCCGTCAAGATCGACAACGACGGGACGCACGGCATCACGATCGTCCGCGAGTTCGACCACCCGGTCGACCAGGTCTTCCGCGCCATGACCGAGCCCGAGCTCATTGCCCGGTGGGTCGGACCGCGCGGCTACGACAACGTCGAGGTGACCAACGACGCCCGGCACGGCGGCACCTGGACCCTCGTCCAGCGCGGCGCCGACGGCCAGGAGTTCGGCTTCCGCGGCGTGTTCCACGGCGACGCGACACCCGAGCTGACGCTGCGGACGTTCGAGTGGCTCGGGATGCCGGGGCACGTCTCGTTCGAGTCGCTGCGGTTCGACGACCTCGGCGGCGGCCGCTGCCGGGTGCGGACGACGTCGGTGTTCCTGGCCACGGAGGACCGCGACGGCATCCGCCAGATGGGCATGGACGACGGCGTCGTCGAAGGCTACGAACGGCTGGACGAGCTGCTCGAGACCCTCTGACGACAAGATGTCGGCACTTGTGGGTCCTTTTCTCCTCCGGAACGACCCACAAGTGCCGACATCTTCGCCGGCTTCGCGGCTTCGCCGCTATGCCGCGGCGGGGGCTACGGGGACGCGGACCAGGAGGACGCCGGGCTGGACCGTGGCGGTGATGCGCTGGCCGTCGCCGACGGGGTCACCGTCGAGCTGCATCGGCATGGGCTTCTCGGCCTTGATGTGGACGGTGCGCCCGGTGAGCCGGTCGAGGCGCTCGTTGGTGCGCCGCTGGCGGCCGACGACCCGGACGATGATCGCGAGCCAGCCGATGAACCGTTTCGGCGCGATCACGACGACGTCGAGCATGCCGTCGTCGATCTGGGCGTCGGGCAGCAGCGGGATGCCGCCCTGCAGGAATCCGACGTTGCCGACCACGACGGTGCGGGCCCGGAACTTGCGTGGCTCGCCGTCGTCGACCGAGATCTGCACCTTCATGGCGGGGAAGCGGGCGGCCTTGATGCCGCTGACGAAGTAGGCCAGCCAGCCGACCTTGCTCTTGAGCTGGTCGTTGACGCCGGTCATGATCGCGGCGTCCATGCCCAGGCCGGCCATGACCAGGAAGGTGGTGTTGGTGCCGGAGTCCGTCTCCAGGGTCGACAGGTCGATCGCCCGGTCCTGGCCGCCGAAGGCGACGTCGAGGGCGTCGCGGATGTTGAGCGGGATGCCGAGGTTGCGGGCCAGCAGGTTGCCGGTGCCGTGGGGCAGGATGCCGACCGCGACACCCGTGCGGGCCACCTCCTCGCACACGGCGCGGACGGTGCCGTCGCCGCCGGCGGCGATGATGAGGTCGACCTCCTCGTGCAGCGCCGCCGTGGCCTGCCCGTGACCGGGATCCTCGATGGACGTCTCGTACCAGAGCGGCTCGCTCCACCCCGAGATCTCGGCGACGGCCCGCACCCGCGACTTGAAGTCCTCGACGTCGTTCATCTTCGACGGATTGAGGATGACGGCCGCGCGCTTGCGCCCGGATCCGGT
>NZ_JAOPXQ010000245.1 GCF_025965075.1 Aeromicrobium sp. | reverse complement strand
GGCGACAACCACGCCACGTGCTCGTGCTACGCGCAGAACATGGCCTACGGCGTGCGGCCGCCGCACCTGGCGGAGTGGATCGTCAACCTCGGCGAGGCCGCGGAGTACATGTTCGACCACAACATCTTCCAGGAGAACCTGGTGGGGGTCGACTACTGCGAGAAGATGGTCTCGGAGACCAATCCCGGCGTGCTGGAGCGGGCCAACAACACCGAGGCACCGCACGCCGCCGAGCACGGATACCGGACCGTCGGCGACATCATGCGCTCGCTCAACCCGTTCACCGGCGAGTTCTACCGCGAGGCGCTCCAGGTGAGCCGGTTGACCCGCGAGATGTTCTGCCTCATGGAGGGCCGGCACGTGCACCCCTCGACGCTCTACCCCGGCGGGGTGGGCACCGTGGCCACGATCCAGCTCATGACCGACTACATCACCCGACTGAAGCGCTACGTCGAGTTCATGAAGAAGGTCGTGCCGATGCACGACGACCTGTTCGACTTCTTCTACGAGGCGCTGCCGGGCTACGAGATGGTCGGCAACCGGCGGATCCTGCTCGCCTGCTGGGGATCGTTCCAGGACCCGGATCACTGCAACTTCGACTACCGGGACATGACCAACTGGGGGCGCAGGATGTACGTCACCCCCGGCATCGTGGTGGACGGCAAGCTCATCACGACCGACCTCGTCGAGATCAACCTCGGCATCCGCATCCTGCTCGGCTCGTCCTACTACGAGGACTGGGAGGACCAGGAGACGTTCGTGACGCACGACCCGCTGGGCAATCCCGTCGACCGGCGGCACCCGTGGAACCAGCACACCAACCCCAAGCCGCAGAAGCGCGATCTCGACGACAAGTACTCCTGGGTGATGTCGCCGCGCTGGTTCGACGGCTTGGACTACCTGGCGCTCGACACCGGCGGCGGTCCGCTCGCCCGGTTGTGGTCGACCGCGCTGGCCGGGCTCGTGGACATCGGCTACGTGCAGTCGACGGGGTCGAGCGTCAAGATCAACCTGCCCAAGACCGCGCTCAAGGGGCCGGTGGAGATGGAGTGGAAGATCCCGAGGTGGAGCAACACCATCGAGCGCAACCGGGCCCGCACGTACTTCCAGGCGTACGCCGCCGCGTGTGCCCTGCACTTCGCCGAGAAGGCGCTGATGGAGATCCGGGCCGGACGCACCAAGACGTGGGAGACGTTCGAGGTGCCGCAGGAGGGGATCGGGTGCGGCTTCACCGAGGCGGTGCGTGGCGTCCTGAGCCACCACATGGTGATCCGTGACGGGAAGATCGCCAACTATCACCCCTATCCGCCGACCCCGTGGAACGCCAGCCCGCGCGACTCCTACGGCACGCCGGGGCCCTACGAGGACGCGGTGCAGGGCCAGCCGATCTTCGAGGAGAACGACCGCGAGCACTTCAAGGGCATCGACATCATGCGCACCGTGCGCAGCTTCGACCCGTGTCTCCCGTGCGGGGTGCACATGTATCTCGGTGAGGGTCAGACCCTCGACCGGCTGCACTCCCCGACCCAGTCGGCCGGCGCGGAGTAGCCCCACCCATGACGACTCCCGACCTGCCCGACGCGTCCCTCGACCTGCGAGCGGCGGGAGAGCGGATCGACGCGCTGCTGACGGCCAGCGCCACGGGCGGCGTCATGGCACGCGAACGCGCGGAGTCGCTGGTGCGCACCGTCACCGACCTGTACGGGACGGGGATCGAGCGGATCCTGGAGATCCTGCACGAGGCCGGTCGGCTCGACGACGACCTGCTCGACGCGCTGGCCGCCGACGAGCTCGTGTCCGGCCTGATGATCGTCCACGGCCTCCATCCGTACGGCGTGGAGGAGCGGGTCGAGCGGGCGCTGGAGAGCGTCCGCCCCTACCTCGGCTCGCACGGGGGTGACGTCGAGCTGCTCGCCGTGACCGACGACGGCACGGTCCGGCTGCGGCTGCTCGGCAGCTGCGACGGGTGCCCGTCGTCCTCGGTCACCCTCAAGCTCGCGGTCGAGGGGGCGATCGAGGACGCCGCGCCCGAGGTGGTCGCGATCGAGGTCGAGACCGCGTCGGGCACCGCCGACACCCCGACCGGGCCCCTGATCCCGGTCGGTTCCCTGTTCAGCCACCTCCAGGAGGACCCGGCGGACCTGGGCGCCACGTGGCACGTCGTGCCGGCGCTGGCCGAGCTCGGCGACAGCGGTGTGGCCGTCGTCGCGGTGGGATCCCTGCAGCTGCTGGCCTGCCGGATCGGCCACCAGCGGTACGTCTTCGCCGACCGGTGCGCGCGCTGCGGGTCGAGCCTGTCCGGCGCCGGGCTGGCGCGGCGGCTCGGCGGAGCCGCGGGTGACGCGCTGCTGAGCTGCCCCAGCTGCCGGGCCCACTACGACGTGCGTCGGGCCGGCGGCTGCGCGGAGGACCCCCAGCTGCACCTGGACCCGTTCCCGGTCCTCGGCGACGGGGAGTCGGTCTCGGTCGCCGTCCCTGTGGCGGAGGTCGCATGACCACCGGCGGGCGGAGCCGCGTGCCGATGGCGACCCTGCGCCGGGTGCGGAGCGCCCGCCCGGCAACGGCTCCCGGCGAGCGTTGCGAGATGTGCGCCGAGCCGATCGCCGAGCAGCACCAGCATGTCGTCGACCTGGAGACCCGCACCCTGATGTGCACGTGCCGCGGGTGCTATCTCCTGTTCAGCGATCACGAGGCGGTGCTGCGCTACCGCGCCGTGCCCGACCGGTACGTGTCGTTCCCCGGCTTCGTCCTCGATGCCGCGGCCTGGGACGACCTGCAGATCCCCGTCGGGCTCGTGTTCGTCTTCCGCAACTCCGTCCAGGACAAGGTCGTGGCGTTCTATCCCGGCCCGGCCGGGGCCACCGAGTCCGAGCTGCCCATGACCTCCTGGGACCGGGTCATGGCCGCGAACCCCGCCCTCGGCCAGCTGCGTCCGGACGTGGAGGCACTGCTCATCTACCGCTCGGACCGAGGCCGTGGCGACTTCCGCTGCCTGCTCGTGCCGATCGACGTGTGCTACGAGCTGGTCGGCACGATGCGGACCACCTGGCGCGGCTTCGACGGTGGACAGGAGGCCCGGGCGGCAATGGACGCGTTCTTCGCCCGGGCGGAGGGCCGCAGCCGACCGTCCCCGGCCGTGGCCGAAGCGGACCGGGACCCCTCGTGAGCGGCTACGGGTTCAGCGTCCTCGACATCCAGGCCGAGCCGTACGCGGCGGTGCCCCAGCTGTCGGCCCGCCTGCGCATCAGCGAGGCCACCGGCCAGGTGGTGCACGCCATGGTCCTGCGGTGCCAGGTGCGGATCGAGCCGCAGCGCCGGGCCTACGCCCCGTCGGACGAGACGGGCATGCGGGCGCTGTTCGGCGACCGGGAACGATGGGCCGACACGCTCCGCCCGTTCCTGTGGATGCAGTGCAGCACGACCGTGCAGGGCTTCCGCGGCTCCACCGAGGTGGACCTGCCGCTGCCGTGCAGCTACGACTTCGACGTGATCGGCTCGCGCTACCTGCATGCGGTCGGCGAGGGCGACGTCCCCCTCTCCCTGATGTTCTCAGGAACGGTCTTCACCCGCGGCTCCACCGGGTTCGGGGTGGAGCAGGTCCCGTGGGACAGCGACACCCGGTACGCCCTCCCGGTCGCGGTCTGGCGCCGGATGATGGACCTGTACTACCCCCGGCGGGGCTGGATCGGGGTCGACCACGACACGGTGGCCGCGCTCGCGGACTACCGCGCCCGGCACGGAATGACGTCGTGGGACGAGACGCTGCAGCGCCTGCTGGCCGGCGAGCGCGAGGTGACGCCGTGAACCTGGACCGGGCCCGGGCGGTGGCCGACACCGTCCTCTACGAGGGATATCTGCTGTATCCCTACCGGGCCAGCTCGAGCAAGAACCAGGCCCGCTGGCAGTTCGGCGTGCTCGGTCCGCCCGGTGCCCTGCGCGACGGCCTCGGCGAGGACACCTCGATGTCGATGCAGTGCCTGCTCGACCACACCGCCCCGTCAGCGGCCGTCGTGGTCCACCTGCGCTTCCTGCAGATCCAGCGGCGTCAGCTCGTCGACGGCGCCGGTGCCGAGGTGCCCGCCCTTCACGTGGACGGCACGACATGGCTGAGCTGGGACGAGGCGGTGGAGCGGGAGCACACGGTCCGCGCGGACCTCGGCGAGCATCCCGACGGTCTCTCGTGGGACGTCATGATCGACGGCGGCGAGGAGGCCGAGCCGCTCGTGGACTCCACGGGCGCCACCGCCGGCACGATCGTCCGACGTCGCTGGGCCCTGTCCGCCCGGGTCCGGTCACGGATCGTCGTCGACGGTCTCGTCCGGCTCGAGATCAGCGTCGACAACACTCATCCCGGCCCGGTCGGCGACCGGCAGGCCGCGACCCGGCGGTCCTTGCTCGGCGCGCACCTGCTGGTCGAGGCGCACGGGGCGGAATTCGTGTCCCTGATCGACCCACCCGACGCCGCGCGGGACGCCGCGCAGCGGTGCCGGCAGCAACGCTGCTGGCCGGTGCTCGCCGGCGAACCTGGCGACACCGACCTGCTGCTCGGGCTGCCGATCATCCTGTACGACTACCCCGAGGTCGCGGCGCAGAGCGCCGGCGCACTGTTCGACGCCACGGAGATCGACGAGATCCTCACGCTGCGGGTCCTGACGATGACCGACGAGGAGAAGGCGGAGGCCCGGGCGACCGATCCCCGCGCCCGGGACATCATCGACCGCTGCGACGACATGGCGCCGGAGACGCTGCACCAGCTGCACGGCATCCTGCGCTCACCCCACGCCGGCGAGCCCCTCCCTTCCGAGAACGGCGACGTCCCGTGGTGGGACCCGGCCGCCGACGAGTCCGTGCGCCCGGAGGTCGACGCCGTCACGATCAACGGGGTCAGCGTGGCGAAGGGAAGCCTGGTCCGTGTGCACCCCAACCGGCGAGCCGACGCCCAGGACATCTTCTTCGCCGGCCAGGTCGCCCGCGTCACCGCCGTCCTGTCGGACGTCGACGGGGGGACCCATGTCGCGGTGGTGCTGGCGGACGACCCGGCGGCCGACCTGCACGACTGGTACGGCCGCTACTTGTACTTCGCCGCCGACGAGCTGGAACCGATCGAGACGCCGCACAGAGAGGAGAGCCGCCCATGAGAACCGTGGGATGGATCACGAGCAGCATCGGCGCGATCATCGCCGTCGGCGCGGTGGTGGTCGCCGCGATGTCGCTCCCCGACATCAAGCGATACCTCAAGATGCGCCAGATGTGAGGTCCGGCGCCCCGACGAGCAGAAGGAGGCCGAGCATGGAGTCACCCGGCAGGCAGCTGGCGGCAGGGCCCCGGGACGACCACGGCCGAGGACGGGCCCGGAGATGACGGTCCTGGTCGCCGGCGTCGGCAACATCTTCTTCCGCGACGACGGCTTCGGTCCCGAGGTCGTCCGTCGACTCGCCACGCCCCGGGCCGAGGGGCTGCGGATCGTGGACTACGGGATCCGGGGCATGCACCTCGCGTACGACCTGCTGGACCACGACGGCCCCCTCGTCATCGTGGACACGGTCCCCGGTCCCGGCGACCCGGGGACGGTCTCCGTGCTGGCGGTGGGGCCCGATCAGCTGGGTGGCGGCGCGCTCGACGCGCACGGGATGGACCCGGTCGCGGTGCTCGCCAACCTCGAGCTGCTGGGCGGCTCGCTCCCTCCGACGTACGTCGTCGGCTGCGTGCCGGAGGACGTGTCCGAGGGGATCGGTCTCAGCGCGACCGCCACGGGCGCCGTCGAGGCCGCGATCGTCGCCGTCCGCCGGCTGGTCGCCGACCTCCAGGTCGAGGTCTGATCATCATGTGCCTCGGAATCCCCGGCCGGGTCACCCAGATGGCCGAAGGCTTCGGCGGGCAGATCGCCCTCGTCGACGTCGAGGGCGTGTCCCGCCAGATCAACATCGGAATGCTCGACACCCCACCCGCGCCGGGTGACTGGGTCCTCATCCACATGGGCATGGCCCTGGAGGTCGTCCCCGAGGCCACCGCTCGCGACGCGAGGTCCGGCCTCGAGCTGGTGGGCAGCGGCTCGGACGGGCCCGTCCGGCGCCGGCTCGAGGTTGCCGGCGTCGTGCAGGGGGTGGGCTACCGCCCGTTCGTGTACGCCGCGGCCGCCCAGCTCGGTCTCACCGGATCGGTGCGCAACGACGTCTCCGGGGTCGTGATCGAGGCGGAGGGACCGGCCGAGGCGATCGACGAGCTGGTCCGGCGCGTGCGCCACGAGTCGCCACCCCTCGCGGTGGTGGAGCGCGTCGAGGTACGCGAGCTCGACCCCGTCGGGGGCACCGGGTTCAGCATCGGTGAGTCGAGCCGGACGGGTGGGCGCCGGACCTTTGCGTCGCCCGACGTCGCGATGTGCGACCACTGCGCCGCCGAGCTGCGGGATCCGGCGAACCGGCGCCACCGCCACCCGTTCATCACCTGCACCAGCTGCGGCCCCCGATTCACGATCATGCTCGACCTGCCGTACGACCGCTCGAGCACGACGATGGCCGGCTTCGCGATGTGTCCCGCGTGCCGCGCCGAGTACGACGACCCGGCCGATCGCCGGTTCCACGCCCAGCCGATCGCGTGCCATGACTGCGGACCGACCGCCCGACTGGTCCGCCCCGGGATCCCCGACGCGGTGGGTGCCGAGGCGATCGCCGAGGCCCGCGGGCTGCTCGCGGCCGGGCAGATCGTGGCCGTGAAGGGCATCGGCGGCTACCACCTGGCCTGCGACGCCGGCAACGAGCAGGCGGTCGCCGAGCTGCGCCGCCGCAAGGCGCGCCGGGGGAAGCCGTTCGCCGTCATGGCCCACGACCTCGACGTCGCGCGCCAGGTCGCTGAGATCAGCCCGGCCGAGGCGCAGGTCCTGACCGGCCCACGCCGACCCATCCTGCTGCTCCGGGGCCGCGGGCACCCTGCGGTCGCACCCTCGGTGGCCCCCGGCAACCCGGACCTGGGCGTCATGCTGCCCTACGCGCCCCTGCACGAGCTGCTGCTCGGCCTGCCCGAGGACGCACCGGGCCCTCCGCTGCTGGTCATGACCTCGGGCAACCTCTCCGGCGAGCCGATCGTGACCGACGACACCGAGGCGCGCACCCGCCTGGCGTCCCTCGCCGACGCCTGGCTCACGCACGAGCGCGCCATCGTCGTGCCGTGTGACGACTCGGTCGCGCGGGTCGTGGCCGGCCACGAGCTGCCGATCCGGCGCTCGCGGGGGCACGCGCCGCTGCCGATCGCGCTCCCGTTCGACGTCCCGCCCTCGTTCGCGGTGGGCGCCGACCTCAAGAATGCCTGCGGCATCGCCGACGGCCGCTACGCGTGGGTCAGCCAGCACCTCGGGGACATGGACGACCTCGCGACGATCGACGCCCTGACCTCCACGGCCGCGCACCTCCAGCGACTGACCGGGGTCCGGCCGGGGTTGCTGGTCGCCGACCTCCACCCCGGCTACCGCTCGCACGCCTGGGCCCACGCGCACGCCGCCGGCCGGCCGGTCGTGGGTGTCCAGCACCACCACGCCCACATCGCCTCGGTGATGGGCGAGCACGGCATGGGGGCCGACCAGCGCGTCATCGGCGTCGCCCTCGACGGCACCGGCTACGGTCCCGACGGCGCCGTGTGGGGCGGCGAGGTCCTCGTCGCCGACTACAAGGGCTTCCAGCGGGCCGGCCACCTCGGCTACGTCCAGCTGGCCGGCGGCGACGCCAGCGTCCTGCGCCCCTACCGGATGGCGTTGTCGCACCTGCGCAGCGCCGGGATCGACTGGGCGACCGACATCCCGTCCGTGGCAGCCTGCCCGCCCGAGGAGCGCCGCGTCCTGACCCACCAGCTCGACTCCGGGTTCGGGTGCGTGCCGACCTCCAGCATGGGTCGCCTGTTCGACGCCGTCGCGTCGCTGGTCGACGTACGTCACGAGGTCGACTACGAGGCCGAGGCGGCGATCGAGCTGGAGGCGCTGGCGCGCGGCGTCGAGCCGGTCGGCGGCTACCGCTTCGCCCTCACGCCGGCCGCCTCCCCTGACGGACCGGTGACCGCAGCGGCGGCCCCGGTGATCCGCGCCGTCGTGCAGGACGTCCGCGACGGTGTCCCGGCAAGCCTGGTGGCGGCGCGCTTCCACGATGCCGTCGCGGCGCTGATCGTGGCGTTCGCCCGAGCGGCACGCGATGCGGCCGACCTGCACACCGTCGTGCTCGGCGGCGGCGTCTTCCAGAACGCCCTGCTGCTCGAGAGCGCGACCGCGGCCCTCGAGCGGGCCTCCTTCGACGTGCTGCGGCCCCACCTCCTTCCGCCGAACGACGGCGGAATCTCCCTCGGTCAGCTCCTCATCGGTGCGGCCGGCTGAGCGTCATGAAAGGAGCACAACATGTGCCTCGCAGTCCCAGGACGAGTCCTGTCGCTCGACGACAAGGACGGTACGCAGATGGCCGAGGTCGACTTCGGCGGAGTCCGCAAGGAGGTGTGCCTCGCGTACATCCCCGACGTCCGGATCGGCGAGTACGTCGTGGTCCACGTCGGCTTCGCGATCCAGCGACTCGACGAGGCCTCGGCGATCGAGACGCTCGCCAACTTCGACAAGCTCGGAATCCTCGAGGAGGAGTTCGGTGACGGCTTCGAGCTGGCAGCGCGGCAAGCAGGCAACCACGAGAAGGGACCGACGCCATGAAGTACCTCGACGAGTTCAGCAACCCGGACCTGGCCAGGAAGCTGATCCAGGAGATCCACAGCATCACGACCCGGCCCTGGGCGCTGATGGAGGTGTGCGGCGGCCAGACCCACTCGATCATCCGGCACGGCATCGACCAGCTCCTGCCCGAGGGCGTCGAGATGATCCACGGACCCGGGTGCCCCGTGTGCGTGACACCCCTGGAGATCATCGACAAGGCCCTCGCGATCGCCCGCCGCCCCGAGGTCATCTTCTGCTCGTTCGGCGACATGCTGCGCGTGCCCGGCAGCAGCGAGGACCTGTTCCACGTCAAGAGCGCGGGCGGCGACGTCCGCGTCGTCTACTCGCCGCTGGACGCGCTGGCGATCGCGCGGGACAACCCGGACCGTGAGGTCGTGTTCTTCGGGATCGGCTTCGAGACGACGGCGCCGGCCAACGCGATGACGGTCCACCAGGCCCACCGACTCGGCATCGACAACTTCTCCCTGCTCGTCTCGCACGTGCTCGTCCCACCGGCCATGTCGGCGATCATGGACTCCCCCACCTGCCGGGTGCAGGGCTTCCTCGCCGCCGGCCACGTGTGCTGCGTGATGGGGACGAGCGAGTACCCGGCGGTGGCGGAGAAGTACAAGGTGCCGATCGTCGTGACCGGCTTCGAGCCGCTCGACATCCTGGAGGGGATGCGGATGACGATCCTGCAGCTCGAGGAGGGCAGGCACGAGCTCGAGAACGCGTACGCGCGGGCCGTTCCCGAGGCCGGCAACCCGGCCGCGATGGCGATGCTCGACGACGTCTTCGAGGTCACCGACCGCACGTGGCGCGGCATCGGGATGATCCCGAGGAGCGGCTGGCGGCTGGCGCCGAAGTATCGCGACTTCGACGCGGAGTACCGCTTCGAGGTCCGTGACATCCACACCGCGGAGTCGACGCTGTGTCGTTCCGGGGAGGTGCTGCAGGGCCTGATCAAGCCGCACGAGTGCGCCGCATTCGGCAAGGAGTGCACGCCCCGCAAACCGCTCGGCGCGACGATGGTGTCGTCGGAGGGTGCGTGCGCCGCCTACTACACGTACCGCCGGCTCGACCTGGTGGAGGCGTGATGACTGCCACCGAGAATGCCGCGGCCCTCGACTTCGAGGGCTGGGTCTGCCCGCTGCCGCTGCGGGACTATCCGAGCATCGTGATGGGTCACGGCGGCGGTGGGGCGATGTCCGCCGAGCTGGTCGAGCAGCTGTTCCTCCCCGCGTTCGGGAGCGCCGCGCGGGCCGAGATGGGCGACTCGGCGGTGCTGCGTGTCGGCGCGGGCCAGCGCCTGGCCTTCTCGACCGACTCCTACGTCGTCAAGCCGATGTTCTTTCCCGGCGGGTGCATCGGGGACCTCGCCATCAACGGCACCGTCAACGACCTGGCGATGTCGGGGGCGACCCCGCTGTACCTGTCGACGGCGTTCATCCTGCAGGAGGGGACGCCGCTGAACGTGCTGGGCCGGATCGCGGAGGCGATGGGTGCCGCGGCGCGGTCCGCCGGGGTCGCGCTCGTGACCGGCGACACCAAGGTCGTCGACACGGGCAGCGGCGACGGTGTCTTCATCAACACCGCCGGCATCGGTCTGATCGCCGACGGGGTCGACGTCCGTCCCGAGCGGGCGGAGGTGGGCGACTCGGTGCTGATCAGCGGGGACATCGGGGTGCACGGCGTCGCGGTCATGAGCTGTCGCGAGGGCCTCGAGTTCGGCACGACCCTCGCGACCGACTCGGCGGCCCTGCACGGCCTGGTCCAGGACCTGATCGGCACCGGCGCCGACGTGCGGGTCCTGCGGGACCCGACCCGGGGTGGCGTCTCCGCCTCGCTCAACGAGATCGCGCAGGCGTCCGGGGTCGGCATCGAGCTGGTCGAGTCCGCGCTGCCGATCCCGCAGAGCGTCAAGGACGCGTGTGGCCTGCTCGGGCTCGACCCGCTGCAGGTCGCCAACGAGGGCAAGCTGGTCGCGATCGTGCCGGCCGCCGACGAGGACCGGGTGCTGGCGGCCATGGGCGCGCATCCGCTCGGGCAGTCGTCGCAGCGCATCGGCACGTGCGTCCCCCAGCACGCCGGCATGGTCGTGGCCCGCACCGCGCTGGGCGGGACCCGGGTGATCGACCGGCCGATCGGGGAGCAGCTGCCCCGCATCTGCTGACGTGTCAGCGACCGGCGGCGGCGTGCTGCGCCGCCAGCCGGGGCGCCATGACCGCGAGCTGTCGGCCCGTCCACCGCTCGAGGCTCTCGACCTCTCCGGTGCTGAGCGAGTCGCACACGCGCCCCCAGTGCACCGCCACGTGGGACCCGACCTCGACGTCCGCCACGAACGCGTGGCCGTCGACGTGGTGCGCGACGGTCTCCTGGCGCTCCGGCCCGAGGCGCAGGACGCCCGCGTCGTACTCGAGATGACGGGTCAGCACCTCCACCCCACTCCCGGAGACCGCCGCGACCCGCCCCCAGGCGATGCGGCAGGAGTCCAGGACGTGCAGGGCCTCGGGCCTGCCGGCGTCGAGCATGCGTGACCAGGGGTAGACCCCGAGGACGTGGAATGCGTGGGTGGGTGCCGCCTCCAGCAGGAGGCTGTCGTCCAGGTGACCCCAGTAGTGGCCCGCCTGCGGCCCGATCGTGTCGAGGAGTCGCCGTCCGAAGGCGCGCCGGTCGGTCCGGTCGGTGAGGTCGTTGCCGGTCCAGTACGCCCGGGTCACGGCCAGGTCCAGCGGGTCCTCGATCCCGGCCAGGGCGGCGATGATCGAGTGGTAGGGCCAGGCACCCGAGAACTGGGCGGCGATGCCCGTGACGTCCTCGTCGGACCGCCCCGCGGCGACCGCCCGCAGGGTCGCCGCGTCCTGGGGCCCGCAGTAGCCGAGGAGGTTGGGCGCGTGGGCGTACTGGGCGAACAACCGGTTGCCCGACGGTGGGGTCGTGACGTGCACGCTCACCCGCCCACGATACGACTCCGCGGTCCTGCGGTCACCCACGTGCGCGGCGTACGATCTGACGGTATGGACGCACCGGCGAGCAGCACCGGTCGAGCGGACCGGGCGCATGCCTGACTCGCCGCTCACCGCGCCGCGGCCGGTCGCCGACCTGGAGTCGGCGCTGACGGTGCTGCGGGAGAGCGGCGGGCGGGTGTCGACGTCACGCCGGGCGCTGCTGCGGGTCATGTTCGACGCCGAGGGCCCGCTCCCGGTCGAGCAGATCGCCTCGGCGGCGGTGCCGTCGCTCGACGTCCCCTCGACGTACCGGACGCTCGAGCGGCTCGAGCAGGTCGGCCTGGTCCGGCACGTGCACCTCGGTCACGGGCCGGGGCTCTACGAGCTGGCGCGGGCCGGGGAGCGCGAGTACGCCTGGTGCGAGTCGTGCGGCAAGGCCGTGTCACTGGCCCCGGACGC
>NZ_JAOPXQ010000217.1 GCF_025965075.1 Aeromicrobium sp. | reverse complement strand
GGCCCGTGGCCCGTCGCCCGTCGCCCGTCGCCCGTCGCCCGTCGCCCGTCGCCCCCGTCGCCCGTGGCCCGTGGCCCGTCGCCCGTCGCCCGTCATGCTGCAGGGTGAGGCGGTTGTGCGCACGGGGCGGCACGATGATTCGGACGGCGCCGAAAGAGCAGGGAGGATGCGGTGGGCCTGATCCTCCCGATCGTCTTCCTCGGTCTGATGGCGAGCCTGTCGCCCGCCACGATCGTGGTGTTCGTGCTGGTTTTGGGAACGGCCAGGGCTCGGGTGAATGCCGCCGCGTTCCTCATCGGGTGGGGGCTCTCACTCACGCTCATGTTCACCGGGACCTACGCGCTGGCGGCCTCCGGCGCGAGCGAGACGCAGAGCGGGCGCACGTCGGTCGCGGTCCTGGAGATCATGCTGGGCGCCGTCCTGCTGGTGCTCAGTTTTCGGTTGTGGCGACGCAGGGGGATCGCGCCCCACTCAGCCGCGGAGTCGAGCTGGGGAGGGGAGCGGCTCCTCGAGCGAATGCAGGGACTGACTCCCCCCGGCGCCGCGGTGGTCGGCGTCCTCAAGCAACCCTGGGCGATCACCACCGCTGCGGCTCTGGTCGTGGTGCACAGCCACACCACCGGACTACTCGTCCTCCTCGCCTTCGGGTTGTTCACCGTGGCGTCGACGGCGACCGTCGGACTGATGTTCCTCTACTACGCCCGCAATCCCGCTGACGCCGACACCTGGCTGGCTGCGCTGCGGGACTCGGCAGTTTCGGCCGGGCCGACGATGGGCGCACTGACGGGGTTCTTGGTGGGCGGCTTCCTGCTGATCGCCGGCTTGATCAACATCAGATAGGACGCGAAGGGTCGAGGTTCGGACTGCCGCGGTCCGGTACGGAGCCTGTGCCACGTGAAGGCTGGACGTCGGTCTCGGAGGGTGGTGCCGGCGCGGCTTCTGAACGGCCCGGGCCCGGAACCGGGAGCAGCATGCTCACCACGTAGGCCACCGCGACCGCGATGACTATCTCGGGTGTGGTCGAGAGCCCGTTGGCTCCGAGGAGCAGGGTTGCGAGCAGGGTCGAGGTCAGGGGCAGGCGCAGCATCGCCGTGCACATGGCTCCGATCCCGATCCCGATCGCTGGTGTCATTGCCATCCCGGGCAGGCCGGACGCCGCGATGCCGAGCACTGCGCCGATAAATATCGCGGGGAACACCGGGCCACCGCGGAACGCGCTCAGGGACAGGCCGTAGACCAGCGTCTTGCATCCCGCGAGCAGGAGGAGGGCGCCGACCGAGTAGTCGGTTGCGTGGGCGACCACGTCGGGCAGGTCGCTCTGGCCGGAGAAGAGGACCTGCTTGAAGCTGTGGTTCGACAGCAGCTGGTAGACCATCGCGGTCAGGCCGATGCCCAGGCCCAGGAGCGATGTCACCAGCACCCGGCTCCGGTGCACGACGGGGCGCAGCGACAGGCCGGACCAGCGGATCACCCAGCCGAGGCAGGCGGACGCAGCGCCGAGGGGAAGGGCCCAGGCCAGCGTCGCGGGCGTGGGGGTCACCTCGGGGGGTAGCGAGGTGAGGGCCAAGGAGAAGTCTCCGAGACCGGTCCAGCTGTCGAGCCCGACGAACACGAGCGTCCCTACACCGGCCGCGAGCAGGCCAGGGAGGGCGACCAGGATCAAAGTCGTGCCGGCGATCCCGGCGGCCTCCATGATCAGGAACGCGCCGAGCAGGGGTGAGCCCAGAAGCGTGCTGATCGCGGCGAAGCTGCCGGCCGATGCCATGATCGTCACGGCCATCGGGGGTGCGTCAGTCTTGAGCTGGTGGACGACCAGCGCCGCGAGGCCACCCCCGACGGCGATCAGTGGGGCCTCGGGGCCGAGCACAGCGCCCAGCGCCAGCGTGGTGAACGAGGCAAGAACGATGCCCGGCAGCTCGCGGTCGATGGGCGGCCCGCCGCCAGCCGCGAATCCGAAAGCGGGTGAGTGGCCACCGTTGCCCGGCAGGTGGCGGATGCTCAGCCCTGTCAGCAGACCGCACAACACCAGGAACGGCACCGGCCACCAAGCCGGAGCGCCACCGTCGAAGACGTCCTTGGGCAGATCCGCGAAAAGGTACTGCTGGATCTTCGAGACCAGCGCGAGGAACCCGTAGGCGATCGCCGAGATCGGCACGCCGAGCAAGGTGGCGAGGACCAGCGCTGAGAGGTAGGCCCGCGACCGAATGACTGCGGCCGGATCCATCGCCGGTGGCAAGGCCCCGGACGAGGACCCGGCGTTGATGTCAGGTGCCGGCATCGGGCGGCGCTCTAGATGCGCTCTGTCGGGAAGCCATGCTGCTCGACCGCGCTGCGGTCCGATCCTCCGTGTCTCCGTTCACTCGCCATGCCGAATCCTCCTCTAGCGCGGGCTGGCACCCGCGACAACGGCCGGTCATCGACGATGCCCCTCCAACACCTTCGACGTCGTCACCCGTCCGGGGTGAGGGCCGCGACCTGACGTCACCGGTTTTGTTACCGCATGCACAAGCAGTCAGGTCATGTTCAGGTAGGACGCGACAGGCTGGGGTAATGACGCTCGTGATGTTTCGTGATCGAGCCCCGGCAGCTGACCAAGTCGTACGGCGAGAAGGTGGCCGTCGACGACCTGAGCTTCACGGTGCGGCCGGGTGTCGTTACTGGCTTCCTCGGACCCAACGGGGCTGGCAAGTCCACCACGATGCGGACTGATCCTTGGGCTCGACGCACCTACGGCGGGATCGGTGACGGTCAACGGTAGGCCGTACGCGGAGCATCGCCAGCCGCTCAGGGAGGTGGATGCCCTGCTGGAGGCGCGTGCTGTCCACACCGGCCGGTCCGCCCGCAACCATCTGCGATCGATGGCCGCCACGACCGGCCCCGGTCGACGGCCCGTGGAGGATGTCATCGAGCTGGTGGGCCTGCACGACGTCGCGTCGCAACGAGTCGGCAACTTCTCGCTCGGCATGGGTCAGCGGCTCGGCATCGCCGACGCCCCGCTCGACGACCCGAAGACGCTGATCCTCGACGAGCCGGTCAACGGCTTGGATCCTGACGGCATCCGGTGGATCCGCAACCTGCTGCGCGGGCTGGCCGACGAGGGGCGCACGGTTAGGTGACAAGTCACAGGGGCGAGTGGACGAAGGGTAAGAACTTGTTGACTAGGTCGAGCCTGTCGTCGAGCCAGCCGAGCAGGCTGAGGCTGTTGCTGACCGCGGCCGGCGGGTCGCTGATGAGGGTGTCGGCGCGGAGCAGTCGTTCGAAGTCGACGAGCACCGGGCCGGTGCGAGGCAGCCCGTGGCGGTCGAAGAACTCGACGCCGGCCAACTCCATCACCTTGATGACCTCCTGGGCGAGGATGCCGTAGGCGCTGGTCGTCGGATGCACGCCGTCGAGGGAGAACAGGCCGCCGTCGCTACGCCCATCTGGCCCCGAGCGGAAGAAGCGTGTGTTCGGTACCGGGTCCAGTGCAGCCAGCGCGCGTGGCAGCTCGTAGGGGGTCCACCAGGTCGGCCTGGCCCATGGACTGTCGACATAGCGACGGGTCGCTAGCCGATCGAGGATCGACCCCATGTCGAACACGTACCAGTCAAGGCCGTCGCTGCGGGCGGCGGCCACGGAGTTGATGATCGTCTCGTTGTAGGAGTCGATGGCGGAGTCGATCGCCCGCGCCTCGTCCTCAGTGATGTACGGATCGCGTCTGGTGTCGAAGTCCTCGTCGGTGATCCATGGCCTGGTGTAGTACGGGAAGTACCGGGACTGGGGCCGGACCTTCTTGAAGGTGCCGCGGGCGATCGGGGCGATGGTGACCGACGGGACCGTCGCGATGATGACGTGCTGGGCGGCGATCTCGCGAAGCTTCGCCGCGAGCAGGGACCAGTCAGCAGCGAACGCACTGGGACGCCACAGGTTGCAGCCGACGCGAGCAGCCAGACGCTGGTCGGCCGGGAGGTCGGCGTAGCCTTCGGGTGTCCACGCAGGCTCCAGTGTGACGACCGAGCCGAGTGCGTTGTTGGAGCCCAGGACGACCACCAGCGTTTCCACCCCCTGAGTGGGGTTACTCATGTCGGCCACAGCGTCCAGAACGGTTCGCCCGCGGGTGCCCTCCCGGGCCCGCTGAAGGACCGGCCAGGCTGCTCGGTCCTGGTGTCGCTCCACCAGCTGGGAGAGCGGATCGTCCTTGGTCGGATGAGCGAGCCGGGAAGCCACCACGGTCGAGGTGAGGAGCAGGGGGTCGAGAAGGTCCCACCCGTGGACCGCCATGTTGTGGAACGGGGCCCCGGGGGGCGGAGTCCGCGAACCCTCGCCGCGCTCCCAGTAGTCCTCGACCCGGTCCATGTAGGACTGCAGCCACAGGCCCGCCGTCACGATCTCCCAGAAGTCCAGATGTGCACCGAACCGCTTCTCGAACGATCTCGCCAGCCGCTCCAGGTCCAGAGGCAACCCGCCTGGCCCCGTCGGCCACTCGTACGTCGGGAAAGCGAACTGCTCCGCACTCAGCCCCAGCTCGTAGGCCGTGATTGCGGGCCACGACAAGTCCGTGCGATGCACCGCTGCGCTCATGAACCCCTGTGTCAGGGAATCCCCGACGGTGACGAGACGGTGCTTGGTCTTGGCAGCCGCCCCACGGGGCACCTCGATCCCCAGAGTCGGGTCGGTCACCGGCTCCCGGGGGCTCGTGCTGATCTGGACCTCGTCGGGAGTCGCCCGTGGGTTCGCCATCACCATCAACCTCCCCAGCGTCAGGCAAGCGGTGCGCCTCAAACGCTACCCCTGACGAGGGACGCCGGCATCGTCCCTGCCGCGAGTCAGCGGTGACCGAGTGATCGGGGCTTCGAAGCCCGCAGCCCAGGTCACGCCACGTCGGCCCCATGGCCGAGTCGATCGCGGCGGAATGGCGCGGGTCGCCGCCTAGCTGCGCACTGCGGGCGCGGTCGCCAGTATCGATCTGCGCGCAAGCACTGCTCGGGAGGTACCGGCAATCGTGGTGGGTCAGCTCAGGCCTCCCGTCGAACCGTGCGACATCAGACACCACGGCGCCGAACACCGGCACCCTGTCTGGGACGATGTGGCGATGCGCGCACTTGTGGTCGCCGCCGCTGGCTCTCGACCTGAAGTCCGGGAGGTGCCGCGGCCCTCGGCTCCAGCCGGCGGCGTCGTGGTCCGTGTCGTTGCCACTGGTATGTGTCGCAGCGACTGGCACGGCTGGGCGGGTCACGATGAGATCTCGTTCCCGCATGTGCCCGGCCACG
>NZ_JAOPXQ010000184.1 GCF_025965075.1 Aeromicrobium sp. | reverse complement strand
GCGGACGATGGCGCGGGCCAGCCGCTGACGGATCATGCCGCCAGCCTAGGGGAGCGGGCCGGACGCCTGAGACCTCGGACACGGCGGTTCCGTACCTGTTGCGGTGCGCAACGACACGATTACGTTGTTCTGCATGGCTCTTCGGGGAACGCTCAGGCAGCTCGTCCGGACCAAGGACGTCGACGACGTCATCCACCAGAACGACGCCGACCCGACGGAGGAGGGCCACCACGCCAAGCTCGACCGCCGGCTGACGTCGTGGGACCTCATGGGGTTCGGCATCGGCATCGTGATCGGCACGGGCATCTTCACGCTGACCGGGACGCAGGCCAAGGACAACGCCGGCCCGGCGATCGTGATCTCGTTCCTGATCGCCGGGGTCGTCGCGGTGCTCGCGGCGATCTGCTACGCCGAGCTCGCCGCCGCGGTGCCGACCGCCGGCAGCTCGTACACCTACGCGTACACGACGATCGGCGAGATCTTCGCCTGGATCATCGCGTGGGACCTGATCCTGGAGTTCGCGCTCGGCGCGGCCGTCGTCGCCCGGGGGTGGTCGGGCTACCTGCAGCACGCGCTCGACCTGCCGCACGCGTTCTTCGGCGAGACGGACTCGACGGTCAACCTCGGCGCCGTCCTGATCGTCGCCATCATCGGGACGATCGCGACGATCGGCATCCGTGAGTCCAAGCTCGTGACGAACGCGCTGGTCGTCGTCAAGGTCTCGGTCTGCGTGTTCGTCATCGTGCTCGGCATCTTCTTCGTCAAGGCGCAATACATCACCCCCTACATCCCGCCGTCGAAGCCGCTCGACCCGAAGTCGCAGACCACGGGGCTCGAGCAGCCGCTGTGGCAGTGGATCACCGGCGTGGACGCGACCGCGTTCGGCTTCACGGGTGTCCTGATCGCGGCCGCCGTCGTGTTCTTCGCCTACAGCGGCTTCGAGGCCGTCGCCAACCTCGGCGAGGAGACCAAGGACCCCGCCAAGGACATGCCCCGTGGCCTGCTCGGGACGCTCGCGATCTGCACCCTGCTGTACGTCATGGTGTGCTTCGTCCTGACCGGCATGGTCAACTACACCGATCTCAGCGAGGGTGCGCCGATCTCCGACGCGTTCTCCCAGGTCGGGCTCGGCTGGGCCGGGGTGCTGATCGACATCGCCGCGATCGCCGGCCTCACCTCGGTGATCCTGGTCGACATCGTCGCGATGGGTCGGATCGGCTTCGCGCTGTGCCGGGACGGGCTGCTGCCGACCAGGATCGGCGCGGTGCACCCGAAGTTCCGCACCCCCGCCACGATCACGATCGTCACGTCGGTGGCCGTCGCGATCCTGGGCGCGTTCATCCCGCTCGGCACGCTCGCCGAGATGGTCAGCATCGGCACCCTGTTCGCGTTCCTCGTCGTGTCGATAGCGGTCGTCGTGCTGCGCCGCACCCGCCCGCGCATGAAGCGCCCGTTCCGCGTCCCCCAGGTCCCGATCCTGCCGATCACCTCGGCCGTCGCCTGCGTCGCGCTGATGTCCAACCTGGCGATCGAGACGTGGCTCCGGTTCCTCGTGTGGCTCGCGCTCGGGCTGGTCGTCTACTTCGTCTACGGGCGCAAGCACTCGCGTCTCGGGACGAGCGGCAAGAACGCGAGGGACACCGTCGGGGCCTGACCCGTACTGGGTAACCTGTGACCATGCTCACTCGCTCCCGCGCTGCGGTCCTCGCCGTCGCTGCCCTGACCCTTGCGGCCTGCGGCAACGTCCATCCCGGGGACGCCGCCGTCGTCGACGGTCGATCGATCTCGATGCAGCAGCTCGACGACACGACCGAGGTCTACTGCCTGGACCACCTCGGGCAGTCCTCGTCGCAGGGCGCGGGCGAGCCCGTGAGCAACCTGGACCTGCGGCGTGCCGCGGCGGTCGGCCTGGTCTCGATCCAGGTCGCCCGCAGGTTGGCCGCGGAGGAGGACATCACGGTCGAGCCGTCCGCCTACGAGGTGCCCGACGGCGACCGCAGCAACGTGGCGAAGGCCTTCCCCGGTGTCGACGTCGACACCGCGATCCAGGTCATCGAGGACAGCCGCGAGAACGCGGCCATCGCGGTCGCGCTGGCCGCGAAGCTGACGGGCCAGCAGCAGACCGACGAGAACGCCGCCCAGCTCGCCCAGGCCGGGCAGGCCGCGATCATGGAGTCGTTCCGGAGCCACGACGTGACATTCGCGCCGCGGCTCGGCCTGTCGCCGGCAGGCACGACGCGCGCCGGGACCGGCACCCTGTCGGTGAGCCCCGTCGACGTCGAGGCGCCGGCGGCCGCAGACCTCCCGGACACGCAGCGCTGCTCCTGATGCAGATCCTCGTCCTCAGCCCGCGGGTCGCGCCGGGGATCCTGACCCTCCCGGCGTGGGACGCCCTGCGGGCCGCCGCCACGGTCTGCGCCACCGCGGACGACGCGCACGTCCGCGCGATCGTCGCCTCCGGCATCCCGGTGGAGATCGCGCCGGGGCCCGCCTACGAGCCCGGTGCCGTGTGGATCGCCCCGACCGGTGACGCCGCCTGGGCGCGGACCATGGCCGACGACCTGATGTCGTCCGAGTCCCAGGTCGCCGACGTCGAGGTCGTGTTCGGCTCGTACGACCTGCCGGGCTCGGCACTGCTCGACGTCGTCGAGGTCATGGACCGGCTGCGTCGCGAGTGTCCGTGGACCGCGCAGCAGACCCACGACACCCTGAGCCACTACCTGCTCGAGGAGGCGCACGAGACCCTCGAGGCGCTCGACAGCGGGGACGGCGACCACCTCCGCGAGGAGCTGGGGGACCTGCTGATGCAGATCGTCTTCCACGCCCGGATCGCCGCCGAGGAGGAGGGCTGGGACATCGACGACGTCGCCGCGGGGATCGCCGGGAAGCTGATCTACCGCAACCCCCACGTCTTCGCCGACGCCACGGTCACCAGCGCCGAGGAGGTCGACGCCAACTGGGAGCGGCTCAAGGCCACGGAGAAGCAGCGGACGTCGGCGCTCGAGGGCATACCGGCGGCGTTGCCCGCCCTGGCCTACGCCGACAAGGTCGTCGGTCGTCTCGGCGCCGTGGATGCCAGCGGTGACGATCTCGGCTCCCGGCTGCTGGCCCTCGTCGTGGAGGCCCGGGCCGCGGGCGTCGATGCCGAGGAGACCCTGCGCCAGGCCGTCAGGCTGCTGGCCTGACCTGACCCGTCCACGACCGGCGCACCCCCATCCGCGAGTGGCGCAGTTATGGACGACTCGCCGTCTCATTTTCTCCACCGTGCGCCAGTCGCGGGTCGGAGTGCGCCACTCGGCGGGCTTGGGCGAGGCGGGTCCGGGCGCCGGGGTCGCAGCACTAGGCTGTCCCTGCACGTTCTTTCACTTATGAGGAGCACTCTCTTGGCACGCATCGACGCCGTCGGGGCACGGGAAATTCTGGATTCGCGGGGCAACCCGACGGTCGAGGTCGAGGTCGCCCTCGACGACGGGACGATCGGCCGGGCGGCCGTGCCCTCCGGTGCCTCGACCGGTGCGTTCGAGGCCGTCGAGCTGCGCGACGGTGGCAAGCGCTACCTCGGCAAGGGTGTCCTGAAGGCCGTCGCCGGCGTCAACGACACGATCGGCAAGGCCCTCGTCGGCTTCGAGGCCGACGACCAGCGCGCGATCGACCAGGCGATGCTCGACCTGGACGGCACGCACAACAAGGCCAAGCTCGGCGCCAACGCGATCCTCGGCGTCTCGCTCGCCGCCGCCAAGGCCGCCGCCGAGTCGGCCAAGCTGCCGCTGTTCCGCTACGTCGGCGGACCCAACGCGCACGTGCTGCCGGTCCCGATGATGAACATCCTCAACGGCGGCTCGCACGCCGACTCCAACGTCGACATCCAGGAGTTCATGATCGCGCCGATCGGCGCGGGCTCGTTCTCCGAGGCGCTGCAGCAGGGCGCCGAGGTCTACCACGCGCTCAAGTCGGTCCTCAACGAGCGCGGCCTCTCGACCGGTCTTGGTGACGAGGGCGGCTTCGCCCCCAACCTGGACTCCAACCGTGCCGCGCTCGAGCTCATCGCCGTCGCGGTCGAGAAGGCCGGCCTGACGGTCGGCACCGACATCGCGATGGCGCTCGACGTCGCCGCGTCGGAGTTCTTCACGGCGTCTGATTCCGGGGCGGGCACGTACGCGTTCGAGGGTCAGCAGAAGTCCGCCGAGGAGATGTCGGCGTACTACGCCGAGCTGGCCCGCGACTTCCCGATCGTCTCGATCGAGGACCCGCTGGACGAGGACGACTGGGCCGGCTGGACGACGTTGACCCAGACGATCGGCGACGACGTGCAGATCGTCGGCGACGACCTGTTCGTGACCAACGTCGAGCGCCTGACCCGTGGCATCAGCGAGGGCGCCGCCAACGCGCTGCTGGTCAAGGTCAACCAGATCGGCTCGCTGACCGAGACCCTCGACTCCGTCGAGCTGGCGCACCGCCACGGCTTCGCCTGCATGATGAGCCACCGCTCCGGTGAGACCGAGGACACCACGATCGCCGACCTCGCGGTTGCGACCAACTGTGGCCAGATCAAGACCGGCGCCCCGGCCCGCTCGGACCGCGTCGCGAAGTACAACCAGCTCCTGCGCATCGAGGAGCTGCTCGGCTCGGCGGCGACCTACGCCGGCGCGTTCGCCTTCCCGCGGCTGGTCGTCTGACGCATGGCAGCACGTTCATCCCGTGGACCCGGACGGCGGCCCCACCAGCGGGGCCCCTCCGGGCAGCGGGGTGGACGCACGACCACCCGGGCCAGGACGACCGCGACGGCCAGGGCCAAGGTGGCCGCGACCGCCGGCTCGGCGCCCCGGCTGACGGGGCGGGCCATCGTGCTCCTGGGTGTCGTCCTGCTCTTGATCACGGCCTACACCTCGACGCTGCACGCGTGGTGGGAGCAGCGGGCGGACATCCAGACGACCAAGGCGCAGATCGCCACGACGGACCGGCAGATCGCCGAGCTCAAGGACCAGCGGCAGCGGTTCGACGACCCGGCGTACGTCAAGCAGCAGGCCAAGGAACGGTTCGGCTGGGTCCTGCCCGGCGAGGTGGGCTATCGGGTCATCGGCAGCGACGGCAAGGTGCAGGGCGGCGACGTGCCGACCCTCGACTCGCCGGCGACCGCCAAGGCCCCGGCCTGGTACGACAAGCTGTGGGGCAGCGTCAAGGAGTCCGGCAAGGAGCCGAGCTCCGAGCCCACCACGACCCCCGACCCCGACAAGGTGCTGAAGGACCAGTGAAGACATGGTGAACCAGGTGGCGCAGGCCGATCTCGACGCCGTCGCCGGCCAGCTCGGCCGGCCGCCGCGCGGGATCCTCGAGATCATGTCGCGGTGCCCCTCGGGCCACCCCAACGTGGTCAAGACCGAGCCGCGGCTCGACGACGGTACCCCGTTCCCGACGATGTACTACCTGACCTGTCCGCGCCTCGCCGGCGAGATCGGGACGCTCGAGGCGTCCGGGCTGATGCGGGAGATGAGTGCAAGGATTCTCCAAGACCCAGAACTTGCGGGGGCCTATCAGCTCGCACATGAGTCGTACCTTGCGGAACGAGAAGCCATCGGCCACGTCGAGGAGATCGACAAGATCACCGCCGGCGGCATGCCGACCCGGGTCAAGTGCCTGCACGTGCTGGTCGGCCACTCGCTCGCGAAGGGCCCGGGGGTCAACCCGCTGGGCGACGAGGCGCTCGAGCTGCTGGGCGCCTGGTGGAACGGCAACTCCTGCGGCGCGGACTGGGTCGAGCCCGTCGCCGACGACTGACGCGGGGTGCGGGGGACGGCTTCCGGGGTGACGATGGAGGCACTCGGGGGCTGTGACCCCTGTCATGTCTCGGGAGGTCGCATGTCCACCACCACCGCACCGAAGGTCCCCCGGGACCGCACCCACTACCTCTACATCGCGGTGATCGTGGCGGTGTTCGCGGGCATCGCGCTGGGCTTCGCCGCCCCGGACTTCGCCGAGAAGCTGGCGCCGCTGGGTGAGCTGTTCGTCAAGCTCATCAAGATGATGATCTCGCCGGTCATCTTCTGCACCATCGTGCTGGGCGTCGGCTCGATCGCCAGCGCGGCGCAGGTCGGGAAGGTCGGTGGCCTGGCCCTCGGCTACTTCGTCACGATGTCGACGTTCGCCCTCGCGATCGGTCTGGTCGTCGGCAACATCCTCAAGCCGGGGGAGGGCCTCAACCTCGACGAGGAGCTCGCCAAGGCCGGCGCCAAGCAGGTCGGCGCAAGCGAGAGCGGCTGGCAGTTCTTCCTCAACATCATCCCCGAGACCCTCCTGTCCGCGCTGACGTCGGGCCAGGTCCTGCAGACGTTGCTGGTCGCCCTGCTGGTCGGCTTCGCACTGCAGAAGATGGGACCGGCCGGACAGCCGGTGCTGACCGGCATCGCGCACGTGCAGAAGCTCGTCTTCCGAATCCTGTCGATGATCATGTGGCTCGCCCCAGTCGGCGCGTTCGGCGCGATGGCCGCCGTCGTCGGGGCGACGGGCTGGGACGCGCTCAAGGGCCTGCTGACCGTCATGATCGGCTTCTACGTCACGTGCTTCCTGTTCGTCTTCGTCATCCTCGGCACGCTGCTGCGGGTCGTCACCGGGGTCAACGTGTTCTCCCTGTTCAAGTACCTCGGCCGGGAGTTCCTGCTGATCCTGTCGACGTCCTCGTCGGAGTCCGCCCTCCCGCGGGTCATCGCCAAGATGGAGCACGCCGGGGTGGACCAGTCCACCGTCGGCGTCGTGATCCCGACCGGCTACTCGTTCAACCTCGACGGGACGGCGATCTACCTGACGATGGCGTCGCTGTTCATCGCCGACGCGATGGACAAGCCGTTCTCGCTGGGCCAGCAGATCTCGCTGCTCCTGTTCATGATCATCGCGTCGAAGGGTGCCGCCGGCGTCACGGGCGCCGGGCTGGCGACCCTCGCCGGCGGGCTCAACTCGCACCGCCCCGACCTGGTCGACGGGGTCGGCCTCATCGTCGGCATCGACCGGTTCATGTCGGAGGCGCGGGCGCTGACCAACTTCGCCGGCAACAGCATCGCGACGGTCCTGGTGGGGCACTGGACCGGGACGCTGGACCGTGAGCGACTCGACAGCGTCCTGTCCGGCGACGTCCCGTTCGACGAGCAGACCATGATCGATGACTCCCCGGCGGAGGTGCCGGAAGCGCCGCGATGACCACGCCGATACCCTCGACGCATGCCCGAGCACCCTGCCCGCGTCGCGGCGATCGACTGCGGCACCAACTCGATCCGACTCCTGATCAGCGACATCGACGCTGACGACAAGACCGATCTGCTTCGTGAGATGCGCATCGTCAGGCTGGGCGCCGGTGTTGACGAGACCGGTCATCTCTCCAGGGCGGCGATCGATCGCACGTTGAGTGCCACCCGGGAGTACGCCGAGCTGATCGCGATGTTCGGCGTCACCGACGTCCGGTTCTGCGCCACCTCGGCGATGCGTGACGCCGACAACGGCGCGGACCTCGAGGACGCGGTCGAGGAGATCCTGGGCGTACGCCCGGTGGTCCTCGCGGGTCTCGACGAAGCCCGCGCGTCGTTCCTCGGAGCGACCCGCGGCCTCGACCAGGACCGCACGCTCGTCCTCGACATCGGCGGCGGGTCGACCGAGATCGTCGTCGGCACGGGCGAGGAGATCGAGTGGTCGGTGTCGCTCGACATCGGCTCGGTCCGGTTGACCGAGCGGTTCCTGGCCGGTGACCCCGCCCCGGTCAACGAGGTGACGGCCTGCATGGACCACCTCGACAAGGTGCTGACCCCTGTCGTCTCCCAGATCCGCCCGGTCAGCGCGATCGTCGGCGTCGCGGGCACCGTCACGACCGTCGCCGCGCACTCGCTGGCCCTGCCGTCGTACGACTCCTCCGTCATCCACGGGGCACGGCTCGCGCTCGAGGACGTCAGCGGGGCCTGCCTGTCGCTGGTGCAGATGTCAGTCGCCGACCGGCGGGCGCTGCCGTTCATGCACCCGGGCCGGGCCGACGTCATCG
>NZ_JAOPXQ010000103.1 GCF_025965075.1 Aeromicrobium sp. | reverse complement strand
GTCGGTCGGACAGACCTGGGTCGACGTGACCGTGCCCGGCCTGCGGCCGCTGATGGAGACGACCGTGCTCGAGCGACCGCACACCTGGACCGAGGTGGGGCGCTGGCACGGCATCGACGCGACCCTCACGTTGGACTTCTCGCCGGACGGCGGGGGCTGCCTCGTGGTCCCCACCTTCCGGGTGACCGGTGTCGGCGCGGCCCGGCCGGTCGCGTACGCCGTCGACAAGGTCGCCGTCCTCGGGGTCTACCCCGACCTTCGCCGGGCGGCCAATATCCTCGCCGGCCGGTGACGTCCCTCGCGACTGCTGAGTAGGTTGGGCGGCACCACCCGACCTGCCTGGAGGCGCCCGTGTACAACCTGTCGACCCTGCTCGAGGACAGCGCCCGCCAGCACCCGGACCGCGACGCGGTGGTGCTCGGGGACGGCCGCCTCACCTACGCCCAGGTCAACGGCGCGGCCAACCAGGTCGCCAACCTGCTAGTGGAGCGGGGGGTGCAGCCCGGCGACAAGGTCGCCCTGTCGTGCCCGAACCTGCCCTACTTCTCGATCATCTACTACGGGATCCTCAAGGCCGGCGCGACCATCGTGCCGCTCAACGTGCTGCTGAAGCCGCGCGAGGTGGCCTACCACCTGGCCGACTCGCACGCCAAGGCGTACTTCGCGTTCGAGGGCACCCCGGACCTGCCGATCGGCGAGTCCGCGTGGGAGGGCTTCCAGGCCACCGACACGTGCGAGGAGTTCTTCCTGATCCGGATGGACGCCAAGTGGCCCGAGCCGCTGTCCCCGCCGGAGTACTTCGCGCCGCTGGTCGCCAAGCAGCCCACGACGTTCGAGACCGTCGCGCGCGACGACGACGACACCGCGGTGATCCTCTACACCTCCGGCACGACGGGCCAGCCCAAGGGCGCCGAGCTGCGCCACCGCAACATGCGCGACAACGCGCTGGCCGGCAAGGACCTGTTCGGCGCGGACGGGACCCGCCCCGACACGTACCTCGGTGTCCTGCCGCTGTTCCACTCGTTCGGGCAGACCGTGATCCAGAACGGTGCCTTCGCCTTCGGGGGCACGGTCGTGATGCTGCCGCGCTTCGAGGCCAAGGCCGCGCTCGACCTGATGCTCGCCAACGAGGTGACGTTCTTCGCCGGCGTCCCGACGATGTACTGGGGCCTGCTGGCCGCGCTCGACGACTCGATCGACGTCGGGACCCTCGCTTCCAACCTACGGGTCGCCGCTGCCGGTGGCGCGGCGCTGCCGGGCGAGATCCACAAGCAGTTCAAGGAGCGTTTCGGCGTCACGATCCTCGAGGGCTACGGCCTGTCGGAGACGTCGCCTGTCGCCTCGTTCTCCCGCTACGGCGAGGAGCCGCGGGTCGGCTCGATCGGCGTCCCGATTCCCGGCGTCGAGATGAAGCTCATCAACGACGACTGGTCCGACGTCGAGCCCGGGCCGGACGCGGTCGGCGAGATCGCGATCAAGGGCCACAACGTCATGAAGGGCTACCACGACCGCCCCGAGGCGACCGCCGAGGCGATCAAGGACGGCTGGTTCCGCTCCGGCGACCTGGCCAAGAAGGACGAGGACGGCTTCTACTACATCGTCGACCGGTCCAAGGACATGATCATCCGCGGCGGCTTCAACGTCTATCCGCGCGAGATCGAGGAGGTGCTGATGGAGCACCCCGCGGTGTCGCTGGTCGCGGTCATCGGCGTGCCGCACGAGTCGCACGGCGAGGAGATCAAGGCCGTCGTCGTCAAGGAGAAGGACCACGACGACGTCACCGAGGCCGATCTCGTGGCGTGGGCCAAGGAGCAGCTCGCGGCGTACAAGTACCCCCGCGTCGTGGAGTTCCTCGACGAGCTGCCGATGACCTCCACCGGCAAGATCCTCAAGCGCGAGCTGTCCTAGGCCGCAGGCCAGGACAGCGCTGAGGCGCGATGTAGTTCGCATCGACGAGCGTCCGCCGCAGAGGCTGAGCTCGCGGCGCGAGTCTCGTCGATGCGACCTACGTCGCGCGTCAGCTCGTGCAACCCGCGCGTCAGCGGGTGCAACCCGCGCGTCGGCGGGTGCAACCCGCGCGTCGGCGGGTGGTGTCGGCGCCGATAGACTGGCGTCACCGACCATCCAAGGAGCGTCCGTGGCCCGCGTCATCGTCGATGTCATGCCCAAACCCGAGATCCTCGACCCCCAGGGCAAGGCAGTCCACGGAGCCCTCCCGCGGCTCGGCTTCCACGCCGTGACCGACGTCCGCCAGGGCAAGCGGTTCGAGCTCGAGGTCGAGGCCGCCGACGAGGCGACGCTCGCCGAGGTCCACCAGCTCGCCGAGACGCTGCTGTCCAACCCCGTCATCGAGGACTACGCGATCCGGGTCGAGGGCGCATGAAGATCGGCGTCGTCACCTTCCCCGGATCGCTCGACGACGTCGACGCGCAGCGCGCCGTCCGTCTCGCCGGTGGTGAACCGGTCGCGCTGTGGCACGGCGACCACGACCTGCAGGGCGTCGACGCCGTCATCCTGCCGGGTGGCTTCTCCTACGGGGACTACCTCCGCTGCGGCGCGATCGCCCGCTTCGCCCCGGTCATGACCGAGGTCGTCGCGGCGGCCAAGGGTGGCATGCCCGTCCTGGGCATCTGCAACGGCTTCCAGATCCTGTGCGAGTCGCACCTGCTGCCGGGCGCTTTGATCCGCAACGACCACCGCACGTTCATCTGCCGCGACCAGACGCTCCGGGTCGACAACGCCTCGACCGCGTGGACGTCCGACCTGTCGGCCGGCCAGGAGATCGTCGTGCCGCTCAAGAACGGCGAGGGCGGATACGTCGCCGACGAGGCGACGCTCGACCGGCTCGAGGGGGAGGGCCAGGTCGTGTTCCGCTACGTCGGCGGCAACCCCAACGGCTCGCTGCGCGACATCGCCGGCATCACCAACGAGCACGGCAACGTCGTGGGGCTCATGCCGCACCCCGAGCACGCCGTCGAGGATCTCACGGGACCCGGGACGGACGGCCTCGCGCTGTTCACCTCGGCTCTCTCGGTCCTCGTGTCCCGCTGAGCTCGTTCCTGTCGGCGGGGCCACCCACACTCGTGGCATACGTCGCGCTGTTCGCCGCATCAAGCACCTGACGATCGCTCCCTAGCTACATCGGCAGCGGGACGGTCGGGTCCGCGCGGCGGGACGCGCGCCGCGTCGACGAGCCGAGGACCCACGACAGGACCGCGGCAACGGCGCACAGGCCCGCACCGCCGAACCAGGCCAGCGAGTAGCTCCCGGTCTGGTCCCGGATGACCCCGGCGACCAGGGCCGCCACGGCGGCGCCGAGCTGGTGGGAGGCGAACACCCAGCCGAAGACGATCGTCCCGTCCTCGCCGAAGATCTCCCGGCACAGCGCGACGGTCGGCGGGACCGTCGCGACCCAGTCGAGGCCGTAGATCACGACGAATGCCACGATGCTGGGGCGCACGCTGGACGACAGCAGCGTCGGGAGCAGGACCAGCCCGACGCCGCGGAACAGGTAGTAGCCGGCGAGCAGGAGCCGCGGGTCGTACCGGTCGGTGAACCAGCCCGACGCGATCGTCCCGACGATGTCGAAGATGCCGACCACCGCCAGCAGCCCGGCGGCGGTCGTCTCGGACATCCCGTGGTCGTGCGCGGACGGGATGAAGTGGATGCCGACCAGCCCGTTGGTCGTGGCACCGCAGATCGCGAACGCCGCCGCGAGCGCCCAGAACGCCGGCACCCGGGACGCGCGGCGCAACCCGTCGACCGCACGTCGGGCGGCGCCGCCGGTCTCGCGCGCGGGCGCCTCCCACTCGGCCGGGGCGCCGTACGGCCTCAGGTCGCGGTCCTCGGGGAAGTCGCCGATGAACCGGACGACGAGCGGCACGACCAGCAGGGCCGCGCCGGAGATCACGAGCGAGGCGACGCGCCACCCCGCCGACTCGGCCAGCACCGCGACGATCGGGAGGAAGACGAGCTGCCCCGTCGCGCCACCGGCGGTGAGGATGCCCATCACGAGCCCGCGGCGCTCGACGAACCACCGGTTGGCGATCGTCGCGGCGAACACCATCGCCATCGAGCCGGTGCCGAGCCCGATCAGCACGCCCCACGTGATGAGCAGTTGGAACGACTCGGTCATGAAGACCGTGAGCCCGCTGCCGAGCGACACCATCAGCAGCGCCACGGTGGTGACGGTCCGGATGCCGAACTTGTCCATCAGGGCCGCGGCGAACGGGGCGGTCAGCCCGTACAACAACAGGTTGATGCTGACCGCCAGTGACATGACGCTGGTCGACCAGCCGAACTCGTCGTGCAGCGGGACCATGAGCGCGCCGGGGGCGGCCCGGAACCCGGCGGCCCCGACGAGCGCGACGAACGCGGTGACGGCGACGAACCACGCCGGGTGGATGCGAGGACGGGTCATGACCGGCTCAGAATACTGACCGGCGAACGGCCTCCGGGTGGGACTGAGACAATCGGGGCATGGATCTCCCCGTCATCTGGTCACTCGTCCTCATCCTCACCGCGGTGTGGAACTTCGTCATCTGGCCGCCGTTCCTGCGCCGGATCCTGGCGGACGAGCGCTCGCGCGACACGGCCGGCAAGGCCACGACGTTCCTGCGGGTCCACACGATCCTGATCGGCATCTCGCTGGCCCTCGCCGTTGCGGTCGGTGTCCTCGGAATCCTGACGCTCGTCTGAGCGTTGGGACCGGCATGAGCCACGAGGTCACGTACAACCAGGACAAGCAGCGCTACGAGATCTACGTCGACGGGACGCTCGCCGGCCTGACCCAGGCGCGCGAGGACGGCGACGTCATCGTCTTCCCCCACACCGTCGTGTTCGACGAGTTCGAGGGCCAGGGCCTGGCGAGTCGACTCGTCGCCGGCGCGCTCGACGACGTACGCACCAGGGGCAAGAAGATCGTCGCGGAGTGCCCCTACGTCGCGCGGTTCGTGGAGAAGCACCCGGAGTACGCCGACCTGCTGGTCTGAGAGTGCCGTCACACGCGCTCGATGCGGGGGAAGCGGCGCCCGACTGATAGTATGTGAACACGTGAACGCGCCTATCCGCGCTTGTTCCGGCCCGACGAAGTAGCGCAGTCCTTGCGCGAAATGGTTTTGCGGGCATCGTCCCCAAACGTCTGAGAGTGTCTTGAATCAGCCTGCCGGCAGCCCTGTGCTGCCTACCTTCTCCACCCTTTCCCTTCCCGACGCACTTGTCACGACGCTCGCGCGTCAGGACATCGTCAACCCCAGCCCCGTCCAGCTTGCGGTCATCCCCGACGCGCTGGCCGGACGCAACGTCCTCGGCCGTGCTCGCACCGGCTCGGGCAAGACCCTGGCCTTCGGCCTGCCGGTCCTGACCCTCCTCGCGGGCCGCAC
>NZ_JAOPXQ010000099.1 GCF_025965075.1 Aeromicrobium sp. | reverse complement strand
CCACCTTGTCCGTCCCGGCCTTCCGCTGCTCGTGGTAGGCGAGGTTCTGAAGCTCGATCGACAGGTCGACCTTGCGGACGTCGACGCCGTCAGGCACCTGCACAAGGGCCGGTGCGAAGTTGAGGATGCTCGTGATGCCAGCCGCGACGAGCCGGTCGGCAACCTCCTGGGCCGCCGTGCCCGGGGTCGCGATGATGCCGATCGAGATGTTCCGCTCGCTGACGATGGCGTCCAGCTCGTCGAGCGAGGAGACCGTCAGGCCCGAGATCGTGGTGCCGATCCGGCGGGAATCGGCGTCGACGAGCGCCGCGACCCGGATGCCGCGGGTGCTGAACCCTTGATAGGCCGACAGCGCGGAGCCGAGGTTGCCGACTCCCACGATCACGACGTCCCAGTCCTGGGTCTGGCCGATCTCGCGAGCGATCTGGTAGCGGAGATACTCGACGTCGTAGCCGACGCCGCGGGTGCCGTAGGACCCCAGGTAGGACAGGTCCTTGCGCAGCTTGGCCGGGTTGACGCCGGCGTTCTCGGCGAGCTCGATCGACGAGCAGGTCGAGACGCCCAGCTCGGTCAGCGCATTGAGCGCGCGCAGGTAGATCGGCAGGCGGGCCACGGTGGCATCGGGGATGCCACGGGTGCTTCCGTCGTCGAGCCTGGGGCTGCGAAGTATGGTCACTGTGCTCCTGCACTGCCGTGCTGGGGATTATCCCTTGCAGGATGGGCACGCGGTGCGCCCTCAGTTTAAGAGTTTGTGAACGCGTTAACAAAATCGAGACATGAGCCGGTGGTTCATGTCACATCGCGCGGGGGCCTCGCGAGGGCGGTTCTGAGCCGCACGGGGTCAACCCGCCAGAAGTCGTGCTGGGCACCGTCGACGAACGTCACCGGCACCTGCTCGGTGAAGCGTTCCCGCAGGTCAGCGTCGGTGTCGATGTCGACGCGCACCCACGTGTCCCCCGTCTCGGCGCAGATCTCGGCGACCTGCGCCTCGGCCGTTGCGCACAGGTGGCAACCCTCCCGGGTGAAGACCACGACGCGGGCATCGTCGGCATGCTGGATCGTCACGTCGCGTCAAGACCCAACGTCTCGCTGCGCGCCAGGGCGCGCAGGCGACCCTTGGCGACCTTGCCGGTCGCCGAGCGCGGGAGGCCCGTCACGACGACGACCCGGCTGGGCTGCTTGAAGCGCGCGAGGCGGGTACTTGCGTGGGCCTCGACAGCCTCGACCACGGCCTCGTGGTCGGTCCCGTCCTTGTCGGGGACCACGAATGCCACGACCGCCTCGCCGGTCTCCTCGTCGGGGAGGCCGACGACCGCGACCTGGGCGATGCCCGGCACCTCGGCCAGGACGTCCTCGACCTCGAAGGGATAGACGTTGAAGCCCGAGACGATGACGAGCTCACGGAGCCGGTCGACCAGGGTCAGGTCGCCGTCCTCGTCGATGAACCCGATGTCCCCGGTGGGGTACCAGCCGTCGTCCCGTGGGCCGTCGACCCCGTCGGGCCAGTAGCCGGAGAAGAGGTTGTCGCCCCTGACCCACAGCTCGGCCGGGTCACCCGGTGCGGCGTCCTCACCGCTGGCCTCGACGATGCGCACCTCGATGCCCGGAAGCGGCCGACCCACCGACCCCGGCTTCGGCGGCGTGCCGGGCGCGCGGCCCGAGCCCACCGTCGTCGCGATGACGGGGGCGGTCTCGGTCAGCCCGTAGCCCTGGTCGATGTGCTTGCCCGACGAGGCGTGGAACGACTCGGCGAGATCGGGGTCGAGGGCCGATGCCCCGGAGAACGCGACCCGGACCGAGGCGAGGCGCTCGGCCAGTCCCTCCCGGCCGGCCCACGCCGCCACGACGGGCGGGGCCAGGGCGACGTTCGTGACGCCCTCGTCGTGGATCAGGTCCAGCAGGCCCTCGGGGTCGAAGCCGTCGACCATCACGACCCGGGCCCGCTGGCGCACGGCCTGGCCCAGGACGCAGTTGAGTCCGTAGATGTGGAACAACGGCAGCAGGCCCAGACAGATGTCGTCGGCCGTGACGGCGGGGACCTCGATCCCAGCGATCTGCTCGACGTTGGCGATCAGCGCGCGGTGGCTCAGCATCGCGCCGCGCGGCTTGCCACTCGTGCCGGAGGTGTAGAGGATCACGGCCAGCGCCTCCGCGTCGGCGGGTGCCACCGGGTCGGCGCCCGTCGCATCGGCCAGGAACGCGTGGAAGCTCGTCTCCCCCGCCTGCGGCTCGGCACCGTCCACGACGAGCTCGATCCGCTGGTCGTCCGTCACGGCCTCACGCACCTGGGCGACCCCGGCCTCGTCGCACAGCACGACCCGGGCCCTGGAGTCGGCCAGCATGCGACCGATCTCCCGGGTCGTGGAGCGGGGGTTGACCGGCACCGCGACCATGCCGCCGCGCAGGATCCCGTAGTAGGCGACGGGCAGGTCGATGCGGTTGGCCATCACGATGGCGACCCGGGCCCCCGCGACCAGCCCGCGCCCGGACAGGGCCCGGGCGACGGCGTCCGCCTGCTGGTCGAGCTCGCGCCACGTCACCTCACGGCGTCCGTCGCGGTGCTCCACCAGGGCGACCCCGTCGGGCGTCTGCGCGGCAGCGTCACGCACGTACTCGCTGACATTGACTGTCACGCGTCGAGTCAACCACAGGTGATGAACGCCCGAGCGCGTTAGGCTCACAGACATGCCTCGGGAAGCCAGACCCGGTCAGCAGAGGAATCTGCAGTCACGATCGGTCCTCTCCGGGCAGGCCTCTGCCGCGGCGACGGAGATGGAGAGCGCGCTGTCGGCCTCGCCCGACCCCACGTCGGCCGCATTCTTCGACGTCGACAACACGATCATGCAGGGTGCGTCGATCTTCCATCTCGCCCGCGGGCTGCACCGGCGCAAGTTCTTCACCACCAAGGACATCGCGAAGGCCGCGTGGCAGCAGATGTACTTCCGCGTCGTCGGCAGCGAGGACCCCGAGCACATCGCGAAGGCGCGCGCGACGGGGCTCGCGTTCATCGCGGGGCACAGCGTCAGCGAGCTCGAGGAGATCGGCGAAGAGATCTTCGATGAGCACATGGCCGACAAGATCTGGCCCGGGACGCGGGCGATCGCCCAGTGGCACCTCGACCAGGGACAGCGCGTGTGGCTCGTGACGGCGGCCCCCGTCGAGATCGCGGCCGTCATCGCCCGGCGGCTCGGCCTCACCGGAGCGCTCGGCACCGTCTCGGAGCACGTCGACGGCATCTACACCGGCGAGCTGGTCGGCGAGATGCTCCACGGTGAGGGCAAGGCCCACGCCGTCCAGGAGATCGCCGACCGTGACGGGCTCGTCCTGGAGGACTGCTACGCGTACTCCGACTCCAGCAACGACCTGCCGATGCTGTCGCTCGTGGGTCATCCGTGCGCCGTCAACCCCGACTCGGCGCTGCGCGCCCATGCCAAGGCCAACGGCTGGCGCATCCGGGACTACCGCACAGGTCGCAAGGTCGTGGTGGCCGGCGGCAAGGGCATCGTGGCCGCCGTGGCGGCCGGCGGGACGTGGCGTGTCCTGCGTCATACAAAAAAACGAAGCCACTGACACGTCAGCGGAGACAAGGCTAGACTCCCCCCAGATCAGGGAGGGCCTGTGACGACGACAACTCATGCGCTGCGCTTTGCGCTGTCGCTCGCCCTGGCGACCCCCGACGACCGCAGGCTGCAGGTCGCGCTGGCCCTGGCGGACTCGCCGGCGTACGCCCCGTCCAACGGGAGCCCGGCTCCTTACGATGACAACGACCCGGAGGCCTCGCGGCTACGGGCGCTCGTCGATCTGGCCAAGGAGGGCGACGCCGAGGCGTTCGGACAGCTGTACGACCACTACGTCACGGGCGTGTTCCGCTTCATCTACTACCGCGTCGGCTCGCAGCAGCTCGCCGAGGACCTGACCAGCGAGACCTTCGTGCGGGGGCTGCGCGCCATCCAGCGGTTCAACTGGCAGGGCAAGGACTTCGGGGCCTGGCTCACGACGATCGCCCGCAACCTGGTCGCCGATCACTTCAAGTCCAGCCGATCGCGCCTCGAGATCGTCTCCGAGACGATTCCCGAGGGCAAGACCCACGTCGCCAGCCCCGAGCAGGAGGTGCTGGCGCTGATCTCCAACGAGATGCTGTTCGAGGCGGTCAACGGGCTCCCGCCCGAGCAGCGTGACTGCATCCTCATGCGGTTCATCCAGGGCCTCTCGATCGCCCAGACGGCCGCCGCCCTGGGACGCAGCGAGGGCGCCATCAAGCAGCTCCAGCTCCGCGCCGTGCGCAGTCTGGCCAAGTCGGTTCCGGGTGATATCCGATGAGCCCGAAGATCGGGACGTACGTCCCGTCACATCCGCGTAACTTCCGACCCATCGAATTCGTTGTTCGTCCTGACATATCCGCTGCAGTGAGGAACGCATCATGATCGGCCGTCGTAACGACGACGCCCAGTCCTTCGAGGAGGCCTGGAGCGGCCGCACGCCTCGGGACGAGCACATCGCCGATCTGGTCCGCTTCGCGGAGAACCTCTGCGAGGCGGCGGCGGTCGAGCCCGACCTCGCCTTCCGGGACTCGCTGCGCACCCGGCTGATGGACGAGGCCGCCACGAGCCTGGTCAAGACTCCCCGGGCCACGCGCCCGGCTGCCGCCCCGGTTCACGAGGCGCACCCGGTCCGCCGCCGCCTGGCGGGTCTCACCGCCGCGCTCGTCGCATCGGCCGGCATCGTCAGCGCCGTCGCGTCCAGCGCCTCCGCCGTCCCCGGCGAGATCCTCTACCCCGTCAAGCGCGGTGTCGAGTCGGTCGAGCTCACGCTGCACCGCAGCGACGCCTCACGTGGCTCCTTCCAGCTCGCGCAGGCCTCCGAACGGCTCGCCGAGGCCCGCGAGCTGACCGCCAAGGGCGGTTCCGAGAGCCTGGTCGTCAAGACCCTCGAGAGCTTCTCCGAGCAGGCAACCAACGGATCGGGCGACCTGTTCGCCGACTTCAGCGACTCCGGCCAGGAGAAGTCGATCCGCAAGGTCAACGACTTCGCGGCCGCCGCGAGCGTCGACCTCTCCGCGCTGTCGACGCAGCTGCCGACCGGTGCCGACGACTCGTTCACCGCCGCCACCGAGGCCATCAGCGATCTCGCGACCCAGGCGACCTCGCTGTGCAGCGCCTGCACGACCGCAGACGTCGAGTCGCTCGTCAGCGCCGTGACGGATCTCCGCAAGGACACCCCGGCGACGCGGCCTGAGCCCTCGAAGCACTCGGACACCAAGGACTCCGGCTCCAGCGCGCCCACGGTCAGCGCCACCGGCACCGGCTCAACCGGCAGCACGACCGGCCAGGACCCGGTCGTCGCGGTCCCGACGCCCGCGCCGACCACCAAGACGCCGTCGCTGCGCGACGTGACCGACCCGATCGTCGGCGGCCTGCTCGGCAACGACGAGCAGGAGGGCCTCGTGCCTGGGCTGCTCAACGGCCTCCTCGGTGGGTCGCGTTAGCTCGCTGCGCGGATAGGCACTGGCCGGCGCCGGGTGAAGGTGACCTTGCAACCTCATTCGCCGGAATGACGTTGCAAGATCACCGCCACCGTTGCCGCCGAGCCGCTGTGCGGTGATCTCGCTGATGACGCCGGATCGGAACAGCTCGAACACCTTGGGCAGCCGCTTGAGCCCTCAGGCGAGCCCGAGCTGGGTGCCGGCCGCGATCGGCCCGATGTTGCGCGCCATCCCCACCTCACCAATCGCCGACAACCCCGGGATCGCCCTGACCCAGGCCCATCCGGTGGACCCGCTCGTCGTACAACGCCGCGACCTGGGGCGGGGTGTCAGAAGAAGGCGTTGCCGCGGTCGACCAGGAGCTTGTAGAGGGTCTGCTGGATCGTCTCGCGGACCTGGTCGGTGACGTTGAAGAGCAGCATGGGGTCGTCGGCGGCCTCAGGCTCGTAGGCGTCGGTGCGGACCGGCTCGCCGAACTCGATGATCCACTTGCTCGGCAGCGGGACCATGCCCAGCGGGCCGAGCAGTGGGAAGAACGGGGTGATCGGCAGGTAGGGCAGGCCCAGCAGTCGCGCCAGCGAGGGGACATTGCCGACGAGGGGATAGATTTCCTCGGCGCCCACGATCGAGACCGGGACGATCGGCACCTGGGCCCGCATCGCGGCCGACACGAAGCCACCCCGGCCGAACCGCTGGAGCTTGTAGCGCTCGGCGAACGGCTTGCCGATGCCCTTGAACCCCTCGGGCCACACCCCGGCCAGCTCGCCCGACGTCAGGAGCCGCTCGGCATCCTCCTGGCAGGCCAGCGTCGCGCCGACCTTGCGGGCGACCTGACCGACCAGGGGCAGGGAGAAGACCAGATCGGCGCCGAGGGGGCGCAGGTTGCGGCCGGCATACTTCTTGACGGCGTAGCCGGTGATCATCCCGTCGATCGGGACGGTGCCGGAGTGGTTGGCGACGAGCAGTGCCCCACCGTCCTCGGGGATGTTCTCGATGCCGCGAACCTCGAGCCGGAACCACTTCTCGGCGAGCGGCTCGATCGCGGAGACCAGCACCTCGGCGATCTGCGGGTCGAAGCCGAACTCATCGACCTCGTAGTTGCCGCTGAGCCGCTGGCGCACCGTGGCGAGCAGGGTCGCGACCCGTGACTCCCAGTCGGTGCCGAGGACCCGCTGCGCACCCTGGATCAGGGCGATCACGATCTCGTCGAGCGGGATGCCGGCCGACAGGGGGGCCGCGCCGGCGGTCCGGGTGCGGCGAGCGGCTTCCTCCGCCGCGGCGGCGGCGGCCGCGGCCGCGTCCTCGTCGGTCACGGCGCGCAGGCGGGGCTTGGGGTCGGTGGCCTTCTTGGCGGCGCCTGCGGCGGGGGGCGTGTCGGTCCGCGGGGACTTCGGCGATGCTGACTTCTTGGCGGCTGCCTTCTTAGCGGGCGCCTTCATGGACGTGGTCGGCTTGGGTGCCGGTTCGGCGACCTTCATGGCCATC
>NZ_JAOPXQ010000096.1 GCF_025965075.1 Aeromicrobium sp. | reverse complement strand
CCCCTGCCGGTCGACGTCCGCGTCCAGACCGGCGCCCGGGTCCGGGTCGGCTCCTGCGAGCTCGAGGTCATCGAGGTCGAGGGCCACACACCCGGCTCGATCGTGCTGGCGTACGACGACCCCGACGGGATCGTCCACCTGTTCACCGGCGACTCCCTGTTCCCCGGCGGCGTCGGCAAGACCTGGTCCCCCGAGGACTTCACGACGCTGGTCGACCAGGTCGAGACCAAGATCTTCGGCGCCTACCCCGACGACACCCGGGTCTACCCGGGGCACGGTCATGACACCACGCTCGGCGCCGAGCGCCCGCACCTGGCCGAGTGGCGCGAACGCGGTTGGTGAGGCCGTTCGGCCCTGCCGTAGCGGCTCGGGCGGACGTACGTTCGCGAGATGGCGAGGTTGCCGCGGACCCGAGACGACGTCCTCCGGATGTCGTGGTGGACCGCGCTGGCCCTGCTGGTCCTGGAGGTCGTGGTGTCGCCCGGCCTCCTCGGCGGTCCGACCACGCACCTGGGCGGACATGACGGCGGAGAGTTCGCGGTCACGATCCACTGGGTCGTCGTGGTGCCGCTCGCGTGGATGGCCGTCGTGTCGGTCCTGCGCTCCGGGGCGCACCACCGGAGCCCACGCCTCAGCGGCCCCTATCCCCGATCGACCCGGCTCAGTCCCGGGGCCTGAGTCTGCACCGGGAGCCCGGAAGCCGACCCCGCGCGTAAGCGGTGCACCAGTCGCCCTTCCGGCGACCGGAAGGGCGACTCCTGCACCGTCGGAAGCCTGGTGGGGCGACTCACGCACCGCCGCGCGTTCGGAAGGGCGACTCCTGCACCGCCGCCCGGCTCAGTCCCGGGGCTTGAGCTTGTGCGCGGGGAGCCACGCCACGAGGGCCGAGTCGCTGTAGCGCTGCACCTTGCCGGGGATGACGTAGACGACCTGGGCCTCGTAGCCGTCCGACGACCGGCGCCAGCCGATGACGAGCCCCGGATACTCCTGCGTGCTCTGGTTGGCGAGGTTCGAGAGGTTGACCCACACGTGATAGACCGGCGGGTTCTCGGGAGTCCGCACGGCATACGGGTCCGTCGTCGACAGCGGGCGTCCCTGGTTGGTGCCGTTGGGGTTCACCCGAGCAGGATACGTCCACTCGAACACATGTTCTAGCGCGCGTCCGGTTTAACGTGCGCGACCTGGTTCGACGGGCAGATCCGGGGCCAGCCCCTAGCGTGGAGGCATGAGGACGTCGGTCGGAGTGGCGCTGCTGGCGGTCGTCAGCGCCTGCGGCAGCAGCACGGCGGCGCCCGCGCCGGGTCTGACGGCGGGTGAGGCGTTCCAGCGGACGTGCCAGCAGGTGCGCGCCGGCATCGACGAGTTCAACCGGCACGACTACGCCGCGACGGTGGCCAGGTTCGAGCGGGCCAAGGTCCCGGCCACGGTGTACGCCGAGGTCAGCCCCGAGCCGGAGGCCGACGCCCTGCTGGACGCCGTGGAGTACTACGCCAACCTCGCGCCGGCCGACTACCCGGAGGCCGCCCGCTCGTCGGAGCACTTCGCCCGCAACAAGGCGATCACGCTCAACCAGTGCGCCACGGGCGAGCCGATCGACGAGACGCCCCCGACCCCGACCTAGGGTTCGTCGCGGGACAGCGAGACGTACACCGCGTTGACCGCGACTGCACGCTCCAGCTCGTGTGAGACACCGGCGAAGAACTGGCTGCGGTAGGTCTCGTCTGTCACGGCGTAGACCGTGAAGTAGAGCCCGGAGAATGCCGACAGGAACACCGACACCTGGAACAGCTCGTTGGTCAGCGGGATGATCCGACCGAGGGACGGCAGGTCGGTCACGCCCGCGCCCGTCCAGGCCTCGACGGTGCTGTCCGGGATCGTCAGCGAGCCGAAGACCGCGAAGAAGGCGAACAGGCCGAGGGCCAGCAGCAGGACCTGGATCGCCTGGTTGAACAGGAGCACGAGGACCAGGTTGGCGCGGGCGAACCGGGGCAGGTCGGCCGGCTCGGGCGAGGCGCCGTGCGCGACCTGCTCCGCGGGCGTGCCGACACAGCACTCGGCGACCCGGTCGCCGACCACGTCGCGCTCGACCTCGCGGACCTCCTCGGGCAGGCGCACGAGCAGGAACACCATGGCGATGACGCCGAAGAACAACACCGACACCCACAGGACGGGCCGGGACATCAGCGCCGCGACCTGCCACACCTCGGCGTTGATGAACAGGAACGTCACGGCGAGCAGCAGCAGGGGCAGCGCACGGGTCAGCAGCGGGAACATCAGCCCCAGGGAGCCGAACGTGCGACGGATCGCCCAGCGCAGCATCGTCCCCATCCGCAGCAGGCGTCCGGCGAAGAGTCCGAGCAGGGCGAGGAACACCAGCACCCCGACCGCCGTGCCGAGCGATCCGCGGTCGGCCAGCACGACACCCACCAGGACGCCGGCGCCGACCGCGACGGCGACGATCAGGAGCAGCGCCGCGACGATCCGCTTGCTGGACAGCCAGCCCTCGACCCGGTCGGCGTGGTCACCCGTGAAGTACGGCAGTCCGTGGTCGTCGAACCAGGCCTCGATCTGCGCGGTCGTCTCGGTGGAGGACGCCACGGGCTAGAAGGTGACGGGGAGCTCGTCGACGCCGAAGACGAAGGACAGCTGGCGAAAGCTGAGCTCCTCCGGCGGCTTCGCGAGGGCCAGGTCGGGGAACCGACGGAACAGTCGGGGCAACGCGATCCGCAGCTCCATCCGGGCCAGCTCGGCGCCGATGCAGCGATGGATCCCGTGCCCGAAGGCCAGGTGACCGCTCGGGGGCGTGCGGCGGGGGTCGAACTCGTCGGGGCGCTCCCCCGCCGACGCGGGATCACGGTTGGCGCCGTTGAGCGATGCCAGGATCACGTCACCCGCCTTGATCTCCTGGCCGAACAACGTCATGTCCTGCTTGGCGAAGCGCGGGAAGGCCACCTGCACGACCGACAGGTAACGCAGCAGCTCCTCGACGACCCGGTCGACGTCCTGGGGTGACCCGTTGCGGACCAGGTCGGCGTAGACCGGATCGCGCAGCAGCACGATCGTGCCGAGCGCGATCATGCCCGCCGTGGTCTCGTAGCCGCCCGTGAAGATGCCGTCGGCCAGCCCCGCGAGGTCGAAGTCGCTGATGGTCTCGCCCTCGTCGCGCACGATCTGGCCGATCAGGCCCGGTCCCGGCTCCTTGCGCTGGCGCGCCACCGCCTCGAACAGGAAGCGGCGCTGGTCCGACACCGCGCCGAATGCGGCCGCGCCCCCGTTCGTCGCGTCGAAGCGGTCGCTGCCGAGCTTGGCGAACGCGTCGCGGTCGGCGTAGTCCAGGCCCAGCAGCGCGCAGATCGTCTGGAACGGGATCGGGAACGCCACGTGCTTGGCGAGGTCGGCGCCCGGCCCCTCGGCCTCCAGGGCGTCCAGCTGGGCGTCGACGAACTCGGTGATCATGGGCTCGAGCCGGGCCAGCCGGCGCATCGTGAACTCGGGCGTCACGATCTTGCGCAGGCGGGTGTGCAGCGGCGGATCGGTGAAGCCCAGTCCACCGATGTCCTCGGCGGTCGCCGGGCCGTCACCGTGGAACAGGTGCCGGATGTCGTTGCTGTAGCTGTCACGGTCGGTCAGGACCTTGCGGGTCTCGTCGTGGCCCGTGACGAGGTACGCCGTGAAGGTGAACGGCAGCTCGAGCTTGTGCATCGGCTCGGTGGCGCGCCACTCGGCGATCTCGGGCAGGGCGTCCATGCCCTCGCGCTGCAGGGGAATCTTGGTCTTGTCGGGGATGAAGGACAGCGCGCTGAGGTCGATGCCGTTCTTCTGGATGCGCTTGACCAGCATCCGACCGACCCATCGACGGACGCTGCCCTTGACATTCACCACGAACACGAAACTACACCGCGTGCTTGCGGCTTCCTGCCACTCGGTGGAGGGTGGTCCGAAAGCGTCGTGCCCGGCGCCACTTCACGACGGGGATCCACATGAGCACAGACACCACCCAATCGGGCCAACCGACCGAGCTGAAGCGAGTCATGGGGCCCAGGCTCCTGCTGCTCTTCATCGTTGGTGACATCCTCGGCGCCGGCATCTACGCCGTCACCGGCCAGATGGCGGGACAGGTGGGCGGCGTCGTCTGGTTGCCGTTCCTCCTCGCATTCGTCGTCGCGACCATCACGGCCCTGTCCTACCTCGAGCTGGTGACCAAGTTCCCGCAGGCCGCGGGCGCGGCGCTGTACACCCACAAGGCGTTCGGCATCCACTTCGTCACGTTCATCGTGGCGTTCGCCGTGGTCTGCTCGGGCATCACGAGCGCCTCGACGGCCTCGGCGACGCTGGCCGGCTTCCTGACCGACGGGCTGGAGATCAACGGCTGGATCGACCCGGTCGGGTCGGGCACCATCACGGCCATCGCGATGGGGTTCATGGTGCTGCTCGCGGTCATCAACCTCCGCGGTGTCGGCGAGAGCGTCAAGTTCAACGTCGTCCTGACGCTGGTCGAGGTCTCGGCACTCGCGATCGTCATCGGCATCGGCTTCTACGTCGTCGCGCGCGGCGACGGCGACCTGAGCCGGATCACGGTGTTCGAGAGCGCCGACGACAAGGGGATGTTCCTCGCGGTGACCGCCGCGACGTCGATCGCGTTCTTCGCGATGGTCGGCTTCGAGGACGCCGTCAACATGGTCGAGGAGGTCGAGGAGCCGCGGCGGATCTTCCCGCGGGTCATGCTGACGGGCCTCGGCATCGCGGTCGTGCTGTACATGCTGGTGGCGATCTCGGTCGTCAGCGTGCTGTCCGCGGACCAGATCAACACGATCAACGAGGAGGAGGGCCGGGCGCTGCTGTCAGTCGTGTCGGTCGGCGCGCCGGACTTCCCGATCGACAAGGTCTTCCCGTTCCTCGCCGTCTTCGCGGTCGCGAACACCGCGCTGATCAACATGCTGATGGCGAGCCGGCTGATCTACGGCATGGCCCGCCAGGACGTGTTGCCCCGCCGGCTCGGTGCCGTGCTGCCCGGCCGCAAGACACCGTGGGCGGGCATCGCGTTCACCACGGTCCTCGCGCTGGCTCTGATCTTCTACGTCCAGCAGGACCCCAAGAGCAACGTCGTGGTCAACCTGGCCACGGTCACGTCGCTGCTGCTGCTGTGTGTCTTCGCCGTCGTCAACGTCGCCTGCGCGGTGCTGCGCGGCAAGCGTCACGATCACATCGAGACGTTCTTCTCCTCGCCCGGTCCACTGCCGTACGTCGGCGCGGTGCTGTGCCTGTTCCTGGTCGGCCCGTGGGCTGACCGCGACGCGATCGTCTACGAGATCGCGGGCGTCATGATGCTGATCGGGGTAGCCCTGTGGGCCGTGACCTTCGCGATCAACAAGGCGACCGGGCAGGGCGACAGCGCCTTCGAGGACATCGACTCGCTGGGCGAGTGACGTCCCCGAAGGCGCCGGGGGTGGGTCCTAGTGCTTGGGCCCGCCCTCGGCCGTCAGGCCGGCCTTCTCGCGACGGCTCGACACCGTCAGGCTGACGATGGCCGTCACGGTCAGGATGCCGACGATGACACCGAGGCTCAGGAGCGTCGGGATCTCGTAGACCTTGACGTGCTCGCCGCCGTTGATGAACGGCACCTCGTTCTCGTGCAGCGCGTGCAGGACGAGCTTGACTCCGATGAAGGCGAGCAGCACCGACAGGCCCTGCGACAGGTAGATGAGCTTCTTGAGCAGGTCACCCAGCAGGAAGTACAGCTGGCGCAGGCCCATCAGCGCGAACACGTTGGCCGTGAAGACCAGGTAGGGCTCCTGGGTGAGGCCGTAGATCGCCGGGATCGAGTCGAGCGCGAAGAGCAGGTCGGTCGTGCCGAGCGACAGGATCACGAGGAACATCGGGGTGATGTACGTCTTCTTGTTGTCCTTGATGAAGAGCTTGAGACCGTGCCACTCCTCCTTCACGTTGAAGAACCGGCGCGCGAAGCGCACGATCGCGTTCTCGCCGTCGTCGTCGTGCTCGGTGTCCTTGGCCAGCGTCCACGCGGTGTAGAGCAGGAACGCGCCGAAGACGTAGAAGATCCAGGCGAAGTTGTTGATCGCGACCGCGCCCAACGCGATGAAGATGCCACGGAACA
>NZ_JAOPXQ010000084.1 GCF_025965075.1 Aeromicrobium sp. | reverse complement strand
CCTCGGCGAGCACGTCGAGGCCGACGCCGCCGAGCTTGGACGACGTGCCGGTGAAGTACGCGTCGACGACGTCGTGGGACAGGCCGACGGCCTCGAAGATCTGCGCGCCGGTGTAGGACGCGACGGTCGAGACGCCGATCTTGCTCATGACCTTGAGGACGCCCTTGCCCAGGCCGTAGGCGACGTTGCGCAGCGCCTGGCCGGGGGCGACGCCCTCGACGAAGACCTTCTCGCGGGCCAGGTCCTCGGCGGTCTCCAGCACGAGGTAGGGGTTGACCGCGGTCGCGCCGAAGCCGATCAGCAGCGCGACGTGGTGGACCTCGCGCACGTCACCGGCCTCGATGATGAGCCCGGCCTGGGTGCGGAGCTTCTCGCGCACCATGTGGTGGTGCACCGCACCGGTCAGCAGCAGCGACGGGATCGGGGCCAGGTCGGCATTGGAGTGTCGGTCCGACAGCACGATGATGCGGGCGCCCTTGGCGATCGCGGCGGACACCTCGGCGCAGATCTCGTCGAGCTTGGCCTTGAGCGCGATGCCGCCACCGTGCACGTCGTACAGACCACGGACGACGTGGACCGAGAAGCCCGGCATGTCGCCGTCCTTGTTCATGTGCCGGATCTTGGCGAGCTCGTCGTTGTCGAGCACCGGGAACGGCAGCTGCAGCATCCGGCACGACGCGGCGGTCGGCGCCAGGAGGTTGCGCTCGGGCCCGATCGTGCCGGCCAGCGACGTGACGACCTCCTCACGGATCGCGTCCAGCGGCGGGTTGGTGACCTGCGCGAACAGCTGCGAGAAGTAGTCGAACAGCTGGCGGGGCCGGTCCGAGATCGCCGCGATCGGCGTGTCGGTGCCCATCGACCCGATCGCCTCGGCGCCCGTACGGGCGATCGGGGCGATGAGGACGCGCAGCTCCTCCTCGGTGTAGCCGAAGACCTGCTGGCGCCGGGTGACCGAGGCGTGGGTGTGCACGATGTGCTCGAGGTCGGGCAGGTCCTCGAAGCGGACGAGGCCCGAGTAGAGCCACTCGTCGTAGGGCTGCTCCGAGGCGAGGGTGTTCTTGATCTCGTGGTCCTCGATGATGCGGTGCTCGTCGAGGTCGAGCAGGAACATCTTGCCCGGCTCGAGGCGGCCCTTGCGGACGATCGACTTCTGGTCGATGTCGAGGACGCCGGCCTCCGACGCCAGGACGACCAGGCCGTCCTCGGTGACCCAGTAGCGGCCGGGGCGCAACCCGTTGCGGTCCAGGACCGCGCCGATCTGGGTGCCGTCGGTGAAGCACACCGCGGCGGGCCCGTCCCACGGCTCCATGACGGAGGAGTGGAACTCGTAGAACGCCCGGCGGGCGGGGTCCATGTCGGTGTCGTTCTCCCACGCCTCGGGGATCATCATCATGACCGAGTGCGGGAGCGAGCGGCCGCCGAGGTGCAGCAGCTCGAGGACCTCGTCGAACGAGGCGGTGTCGCTGCCGAGCGGGTCGCAGATCGGGAACAGGCGCTTCATCTCACCCGGGATCAGGTCGCTCTCCAGCAGCGCCTCGCGCGCCCGCATCCAGTTGCGGTTGCCGCGTGCGGTGTTGATCTCGCCGTTGTGGGCGATGAACCGGAACGGGTGGGCCAGCGGCCAGCTCGGGAACGTGTTGGTCGAGAACCGGCTGTGCACGATCGCCAGCGCCGACTCCATGCGCTCGTCGAGCAGGTCGGGGAAGAAGTTCTCCAGCTGCTCGGTCGTCAGCATCCCCTTGTAGATCAGGGTGCGGGCCGACAGCGACGGGAAGTAGACCTCGAGCTCGTGCTCGGCGCGCTTGCGCAGGCCGTACGTCGCGCGGTCCAGCTCGATGCCGGCGCGGCCCTCGTCGGAGGTCACGAACATCAGGGCGAACGACGGCATCGCGCCGCGGGACATCGAGCCGAGGATCTCGGGGTTGACCGGGACGTCGCGCCAGCCGAGGACCGTGAGGTTCTCCTCGACCGCGAGCGCCTCGATGGCGAGGCGCGCCTCGGCGGCCTTGGCCTCGTCGAGCGGCAGGAACGCCATGCCGGCGGCGTAGGAGCCGCGGGCGGGCAGCTCGACGCCGCTGACGGCACGCAGGAACGTGTCGGGGATCTGGATCAGGATGCCGGCGCCGTCACCCGTGTCGGGCTCGCCGCCGACCGCACCGCGGTGGTCGAGGTTGCGGAGCGCCGTGAGGCCCTTCGCGACGATGTCGTTGCTGGCGACGCCGGTCAGGGTCGCGACGAAGGCGACACCACAGGCGTCGTGCTCGTTGGCCGGGTCGTACAGGCCCTGGGCCGGCGGCAGCGTCGACAGGAAGGAACGGGGCTGGGCGTGCATGCTGGGGCCCTCTCTCACGTCATCGATGGTCACGAAAATTCGTACCGGGGACGACATTGGCCTCGGACAGCGTCACAAGGTTACACGGATGTGTCGTGACAGGCACGGGGTGGGCCGTCGCAGGCCCGTCAGGTCGTCTTGACGATGGAGACGCCGCACGGCGCGTGGTGGGCTTGCCCTCAGCCGAGCGAGGCGCCGACGAGGTCGCCGACCAGGTACGTCAGGCCGGCGGCGGCGCCGCCGAGGAGCAGCTGGCGGGTCCCGCCGAACCACCACGACCGGGCCGTGATGCGGGTGACGACCGCGCCGCACGCGAACAGGCCGACCAGGGACAGGACGATCGCCGGCCACGCCGACTCGATGCCGACGAGGTAGGACAGCAGCGGGATGACGGCGCCGAGGGCGAACGCGAAGAACGACGACAGCGCGGCGAGGCTCGGCGACGCCAGGTCGTCGG
>NZ_JAOPXQ010000069.1 GCF_025965075.1 Aeromicrobium sp. | reverse complement strand
GCGATCGACGCCGACCTCGACATCATCCCGGTGCTCAACAAGATCGACCTGCCCGGCGCGCAGCCGGAGAAGTACGCCGCGGAGATCGCCGGCATCATCGGCGGCGACCCCGACGACGTGCTCCGGGTCTCGGCCAAGACGGGCCAGGGCGTCGAGGAGCTGCTCAACCTGATCGTCGACGAGATCCCGCCGCCGCAGGGCGACCCCGACGCGCCGCCGCGCGCGCTGATCTTCGACTCGGTCTACGACACCTACCGCGGCGTCGTGACGTACGTGCGGGTGTTCGACGGCAAGCTGTCGCACCGCGACAAGATCAAGATGATGTCGACCGGTGCGGTGCACGAGATGCTCGAGGTCGGCGTGATCTCGCCCGAGCCGGTCAAGGCCGCGGACCTCGGGGTCGGCGAGGTGGGCTACCTCATCACCGGCGTCAAGGAGGTCCGCCAGTCCCGCGTCGGCGACACCGTGACGTCCCACATCCGTGGCGCGACCGAGCCGCTGGGTGGCTACAAGAGCCCCGTCCCGATGGTCTTCGCCGGCCTCTACCCGATGGACGGCGACGACTACCCGACGCTGCGCGACGCCCTGGAGAAGCTGCAGCTCAACGACGCGGCACTGGTCTACGAGCCGGAGTCCTCCGGCGCGCTGGGCTTCGGTTTCCGCATCGGCTTCCTCGGCCTGCTCCACCTCGAGATCGTCCGCGAGCGGCTCGAGCGCGAGTTCAACCTCGAGCTCATCTCGACCGCCCCCAACGTCGTCTACCGGATCGAGATGGAGGACGGCAAGGAGATCACGGTCACCAACCCCTCGGAGTACCCCTCCGACGGCAAGATCGAGAAGGTCTTCGAGCCCGTCGTCCGGGCGACCGTCCTGAGCCCGACGGACTACATCGGCGTCATCATGGAGCTCTGCCAGGCGCGGCGCGGCCAGCTCATCGGCATGGACTACCTCTCCGAGGACCGCGTCGAGATCAAGTACACGTTGCCCATGGGCGAGATCATGTTCGACTTCTTCGACGCGCTCAAGAGCCGCACGAAGGGCTATGCCTCGCTCGACTACGAGCCGACCGGCGAGCAGGCGGCCGACCTGGTCAAGGTCGACGTCCTCCTGCAGGGCGAGGTCGTCGACGCGTTCAGCGCGATCGTCCACCGCGACAATGCCTACGGTTACGGTGTCTCGCTGGCCGGGAAGCTCAAGGAGCTCATCCCACGCCAGCAGTTCGAGGTCCCGATCCAGGCCGCGATCGGCGCCCGCGTCATCGCCCGCGAGAACATCCGCGCGATCCGCAAGGACGTGCTCGCCAAGTGCTACGGCGGCGACATCAGCCGCAAGCGCAAGCTGCTCGAGAAGCAGAAGGAGGGCAAGAAGCGGATGAAGATGGTTGGCAGGGTAGAGGTCCCGCAGGAAGCCTTCATCGCTGCGCTGTCGACCGGCGACGTCAAGAAGGAGTAGCTCGTGGCACTTACGTCGCGTCAACCTTGCCGGTGGCGCAAGCGGTCGGCTCACCAGGAAGCCTTCATCGCTGCGCTGTCGACCGGCGACGTCAAGAAGGAGTAGCCGCGTGGCCCTCCTCGAGTCCGTCAACGTCGGACGGACCGTCGACGTGCCGTGGGGCAAGCTCGGGCGGAGCGCGATCGACAAGCGCCCGGTCGACGACAGTGTGATGATCCACACGCTCGGGCTGGCCGGCGACCAGATCGCCGACCTCGTCAACCACGGCGGCCCGGACCAGGCCGTCTACGCGTACGCCCGCGAGGACCTCGACACCTGGTCGGCCGAGCTCGGGCGCGAGCTCGGTGCCGGGCTGTTCGGGGAGAACCTCACGACCCGGGGCATCGACCTGTCCGAGGCTCGCGCGGGCGACCGTTGGCGGGTCGGTGGCGCCTTGCTCGAGATCGCCGGCGTCCGCATCCCGTGCTCGGTGTTCCAGGGTTTCCTGGACGAGCCCCGGTGGGTCAAGCGGTTCACGCAGGGCCGCCTCCCCGGACCGTACCTGCGCGTCCTCGAGGAGGGCGCCGTCCGAGCCGGCGACACGATCGAGGTCGTCGAGCGGCGGGACCACGAGGTGACGGTGGACTTCCTGTTCCGCGCGCTGACGACCGAGCGCGCCCTGGTCCCGCGGCTGGCGGCCGAGCCCCGGATCGCGTCGTTCGTCCGCCGGCGGTTGGGTGAACCGCGCAACGACCGGGTGAAGTGACCGGCAGGTAGGTTAGGGTGATGCGCACCACATACCCTCCGTACGTCGCGTGAAGGACTGCCCCATGCCTGCCAACGTTGTCACCCCCGAACAGCTCTCGATCGTGGAGAACCGCCCGCCCAGCGTGGCGGCGATGTTCTTCGACCGCGTCACAGCGACCGGATCGCACGAGGCCTACCGGTACCCGGACGAGAACGAGGTCTGGCAGTCGCTGACCTGGGCCGAGACGGGTGACAAGGTCACCCGCCTGGCCGCCGGCCTGGTGGCCCTCGGCATCGAGGCGGAGCAGCGCGTCGCGATCGCCTCCAACACCCGCATGGAGTGGATCCTGGCCGATCTGGCGATCAACGCCGCGGGCGCCGCGACCACGACGGTCTACCCGACGACGATGGCCGACGACGTGGCCTACATCCTGGCCGACTCCGACAGCCGCATCGTTTTCGCCGAGGACGACGAGCAGGTCGCCAAGCTGCGCGCCAAGCACTCCGAGCTGCCCTCGATCAGCAAGGTCGTCGTGATCGACGGCACGACCGACGGCGACTGGGTCATCAGCCTGGCCGACCTCGACGGCCTCGGCGAGAAGTACCTCGCCGAGCACCCGACGGTCATCCAGGACCGGGTCGCGGCGATCGGCCCCGACTCGCTCGCGACGTTGATCTACACCTCCGGCACGACGGGCCGCCCCAAGGGCGTCCGGCTGAGCCACGACGGCTGGACGTACGAGGGCTACGTCATGGTCGCCGCCGGCACCCTCAGCATCGACGACCTGCAGTTCCTGTGGCTGCCGATGGCGCACTCGTTCGGCAAGGTGCTGCTGACGACCCAGCTCGCGATCGGGTTCCCGACCGCGATCGACGGCCGCGTCCCGCGCATCGTGGACAACCTCGCGATCGTCAAGCCGACCTTCATGGGCGCGGCCCCCCGCATCTTCGAGAAGGCCTACGGCCGCATCGTCGGCATGACGGAGGCCGAGGGCGGCGCCAAGCTCAAGATCTTCAAGTGGGCCGAGGGCGTCGGCATCGCGCACTCCCGTGCGGTCCGCTCGGGCAAGCCCGTCTCGCCGGTGCTCAAGGCCAAGTTCGCCGTCGCCGACAAGCTCGTGTTCTCCAAGGTCCGTGACCGCTTCGGCGGCCGGGTCCGCTTCTTCATCTCCGGCGCCGCAGCGCTGTCGCCCGACATCGCGGAGTGGTTCCACGCCGCAGGCGTCCTGATCCTCGAGGGCTACGGCCTCACGGAGACCTCGGCCGGCGCGTTCGTCAACCAGCCCGACAACTTCAAGCTCGGCTCGGTGGGCCAGGCGTTCCCGGGCAGCGAGGCCAAGATCGCCGCCGACGGCGAGGTGCTGATCAAGGGCCCGCACATCATGCGCGGTTATCACAACCTGGAGACCGAGAGCGCCTCGTCGCTGACGGACGAGGGCTGGCTGCACACGGGTGACGAGGGTCGGATCGACGAGGACGGCTTCCTCTACATCACGGGTCGCAAGAAGGAGCTGTTCAAGACCTCGGGAGGCAAGTACGTCGCGCCGCCGCACATCGAGGGCATCTTCAAGGGCATCAGCCCGCTGACGAGCCAGATCCTGGTGCACGGCAACGAGCGCAACTTCTGCTCCGCGCTGATCACGCTCGACCCCGACGCCGTCACCGAGTGGGCCTCGCACCACGGCATGGAGGGCAAGTCCTACGCCGAGGTGACCCAGTCGCCCGAGATGCAGGCTGTCATCCAGGGCCAGATCGACGAGCTCAACTCCAAGATCAACCGCTGGGAGACGATCAAGAAGTTCGCGATCCTCGACCACGACCTGTCGATCGAGTCCGGCGAGATCACGCCCAGCATGAAGGTCAAGCGCAATGTCGTGGAAGCCAACCACAAGGCGATCCTCGACGGCTTCTACGCTTAGAGGATGCCACTGACCGAAGGACCGCTCACCCACCCGGGGGAGCGGTCCTTCGGCATGTACGTCCATGTGCCGTTCTGCTCGGTCCGCTGCGGCTACTGCGACTTCAACACGTACACCGCCAACGAGCTCGGCGACGGCGCGACGCGGGAGTCGTACGCCGACACCGCGATCGGCGAGGTACGCCTGGCAGCCGAGCAGGTCGGTCGGCGACCCGTCGAGACCGTGTTCTTCGGCGGCGGCACCCCGACCCAGCTGCCGGCGGGTGACCTGGTCCGGCTGCTCGGGGCGATCGACGAGTCATTCGGCCTGGTGGACGGCGTCGAGGTCACGACCGAGGCCAATCCCGACAGCGTGACCCCCGAGTCACTGGCGACGCTGCGGGCCGGCGGCTTCAACCGCATCTCGTTCGGCGTCCAGTCCGCCGTGCCGCATGTCCTGGCGACGCTCGACCGGACGCACGACCCGGCCGGCGTGCCGCAGGCCGTCCGCTGGGCGCGTGAGGCGGGCTTCGACCAGGTCAGCGTCGACCTGATCTACGGCACGCCGGGGGAGTCGATGACCGACTGGCGCACCAGCGTCGAGCAGGCCATCGCGCTCGGGCCCGACCACATCAGCGCCTACGCGCTGATCGTCGAGCAGGGCACGGCGTTCGCCCGCAAGGTCAACCGCGGCGAGGTCGTGATGCCCGACGACGACGAGACGGCCGACAAGTACGTCCTGGCCGACGAGCTGTTCACGGCGGCCGGCCTGGGCTGGTACGAGCTGTCCAACTGGGCCCGCGACGAGGCGGCCCAGTGCCGGCACAACGTCCTCTACTGGCACAGCGACGACTGGTTCGGCATCGGGCCCGGTGCCCACTCCCACGTCGGAGGCGAGCGGTGGTGGAACGTCAAGCACCCCGCGGCGTACGCCCAGCGGCTCGCGGCCGGCGAGTCCCCGCGGCACGACGGTGAGTCGATCGACGCGGCGACGGCCCACCTCGAGCGAATCATGCTCGAGACCCGGCTGCGGACCGGCCTGGACCTCGCCGCGCTCTCGCCCGCGGGACGCGAGGCGATCCCCGACGTGTTGGGGCGCGGCCTGGGGACCGTCACCGACGGCCGGCTCGTGCTGACCCGGGACGGGCGGCTCCTGGCCGACGCCGTCGTCCGCCAGCTGACCGACTGACGACGCCCCCCAACCGGCCGGCGGTGCGCGAGTCGCCTATCCCGGCGGCATGGGGCGACTGTGGCACCGCTCCATCACTGGAAGGGCGATCAGCGCACCGCCCGCCCGCGGGATGGGCGACCAGGTCACCGCTTCGGCAACCAGAGGATGCCAACCCCGCCAAGGCCCTTACGGAGCCGTGACGAAGTCGATGAGCTCCTCGACCCGGCCGAGGAACGACGGCTCGAGGTCGGCATAGGAGTCGACCCGGCTCAGGATGTGCTTCCACGCCCGGGCGATGTCGGTCTGGTCGGTGTGCGGCCAGCCCAGCTCCCGGCAGATGCCGTGCTTCCAGTCCTGCCCGCGTGGGATCACGGGCCATGCGTCGATGCCGAGGCGGCCGGGCTTGACCGACTGCCAGACATCGACGTACGGGTGGCCGACGACCAACACATGGGCGCGGCCGGAGACCTGCTCGGCGATCCGGGTCTCCTTCGACCCGGGGACGAGGTGGTCGACCAGGACGCCGAGGCGCCGGCCGGGGCCGGGGGAGAACTCGTCGACGATCGAGGACAGGTCGTCGATGCCGCCGAGGTACTCCACCGCGACGCCCTCGATCCGCAGGTCGTCGCCCCACACCCGCTCGACGAGCTCGGCGTCGTGCCGGCCCTCGACGTAGATGCGGCTCGGCAGCGCGACCCGCGCCTTGGCGCCCGCCACGGCACGCGAGCCCGAGGCCGTACGCGTCGCGGTCGCCTTCGTCGCGGCGCTGGGCGGCCGCAGGACGACGGGCTTGCCCTCGAGCAGGTAGCCGGGGCCCAGCGGGAACGAGCGGCGCTTGAGTCGGCGGTCCTCGAGGATCATCATGCCGAGGTCCTTCTCGACGGCCATGACCTCGCCGCAGAAGCCCGACGTCGCGTCCTCGATGATCATGCCGCGCTCGACGACGACCTCCTCGGAGCGGCCGCGCGGCGGCTTCTTCCAGTCGCCGGACAGGACGTCCTGGCCGTAACGGTCAACCATGGAGCGCCCCGAGCAGGCGCTGGTGGAAGGCCTCGAGCTCGTCGCGGGAGATGACCCGGTCGGCCGCGATGATCTGGGTTTCGGCAGTCGTCAGGCCCAGGGCAAGGTCGACCGCGACGGGCCACGACCTCGGCACCGTCGTGAGCGGCTTGCCCGTCCAGAGGTCGCCGACCATGACGGTGTGGCTGGCCGGGCCGGTGGCCGTCATCACGAGCTCGCCGCCGATCGGTCCGTCGCCCAGGTGGGCGATCTCGAGGAAGAACGGCTCGTGCTCGACCGCGGCGACCGACGAGAGCGTGCCACCGCGGGACTCGTGGGCGACGATCGTGCCGTCCGGAAGGGTCACCGCACGAGGCGCGTACCCCACCCGGGTGCCGTCGACGCCGACGACGAACCACGTGCCGTCGTCCCATCCGATCGCTGCTGTTGCCTCCACCTCGCTAGACTGGCACTTGCCCGGTGCGAGTGCCAAAGCGACGCGCTGGAGAAGCCGGCTTCATGGAAGGGGGACGCGATGTCTGACGATCGACGACTCGACGTCCTCCGGGCGATCGTCGAGGACTACGTAGCGACGCAGGAGCCGGTCGGCTCCCGCTCGCTGCTCGACCGCCACCAGCTGGGGGTCTCGCCGGCGACGGTCCGCAACGACATGGCGGCGCTCGAGGAGGAGGGCTACCTCACACAGCCCCACACGAGCGCCGGACGGATCCCCACCGACAAGGGCTACCGGATGTTCGTCGACCGGCTCGGGACGGTCAAGTCGTTGTCGCCGGCCGAGCGCCGCGCCATTGAGACGTTCCTGACGGGCGCGGTCGACGTCGACGACGTCGTGCAGCGCAGCGTCAAGGTCCTGGCCCAGCTGACCAACCAGGTCGCGATCGTCCAGTACCCCTCCCTGACCCGCTCCACGGTGCGCCACATCGAGGTCGTGGCGCTCGAGGGGACCCGGGTGCTGCTGGTCGTCATCACGAGCAGCGGCCGGGTCGAGCAGCGCATCGTCGAGCTCGTGAGCACCCTCGACGAGGAGCTCATCGCGAGCCTCCGGTCGCGCATCATCCACGCGACGATAGGCGAGCGCCTGCCCGAGGCCTCGCTGCGGCTCGCCGACCTGATCCAGACCTTCGACGCCAACGACCGCCCGGTCGTGACGTCGATCGTCACGACCCTCACCCAGACGTTCTCCAACGAGCGCTCCGACGAGCGCATCGCGGTCGGCGGGACCGCCAACCTGGCCCGCTTCGGCAGCGATTTCGACACCGCGATCAAGCCCGTCCTCGAGGCGATCGAGGAGCAGGTCGTGCTGCTCAAGCTGCTCGGCGAGGCGACCAGTGGGCTCACGGTGCGCATCGGCAGCGAGACCGGACACGAGCGCCTCGCGAGCACCGCCGTCATCTCGACGGCGTACGGTGCCGACGACCTGGCCCTCGCGACCCTCGGCACGGTGGGCCCGACCCGCATGGACTATCCAGCAACGATGGCCGCAGTGAGCGCCGTCGCCCGATACGTCGGCCGCACGCTGGCCGACAACTGAGAGACACCAAGGACCCATGGCACAGGACTACTACGCAACACTCGGCGTCGGACGTGACGCGACCGCGGAAGAGCTCAAGAAGGCCTACCGCAAGCTCGCGCGCCAGTTCCACCCCGACGTCAACGACGCCCCCGACGCGTCCGACCGGTTCAAGGAGGTGACGATCGCCTACGAGGTCCTGTCGGACCCGCAGAAGCGCTCGACCTACGACCGGGGCGGCGACCCGCTGAGCAACAACGGCGGCGGCTTCGGAGGCGGTCAGGGGTTCAACTTCGATGACATCATGGACGCGTTCTTCGGCCAGAACGCCGGCCGTGGCCCGCGCTCGCGCGTGCAGCGCGGTCAGGACGCGCTGCTGCGGCTCAGCGTCGACCTCGCCGAAGCCGCCTTCGGCGCGACCCACGAGATCAAGGTCGATACCGCGGTGACCTGCGCGACGTGCGAGGGCAGCGGCGCGGCCAACGGCTCGCAGCCCGAGATGTGCCGGACGTGCCACGGCCACGGCGACGTCCAGCACGTGCAGCGGTCGCTGCTCGGTGACATCCGGACGTCCCGCCCGTGCCCGACCTGCCACGGCTACGGCAGCGTCGTCCCGGATCCGTGCCACGAGTGCGCCGGCGAGGGACGCGTCCGTTCGCGGCGCTCGATCTCGGTGACGATCCCCGCGGGCGTGGACCAGGGCACCCGCATCCAGCTCACCGGCGAGGGCGAGGTCGGTCCCGGCGGGGGACCGGCCGGCGACCTCTACCTCGAGATCAACGTCGCCCGGCACCCCGTGTTCCAGCGCAAGGGCGATCAGCTCTTCTGCCAGATCACGCTGCCGATGACCGCGGCCGCCCTTGGCACCCACCTGGACCTGCCGACGCTCGAGGCCGACGTCGCCGACACCCCGGAGGACGAGCGGACCGTCGAGCTCGACGTCTCACCGGGCACGCAGTCGGGGGAGACGCTGACGATCAAGGGCTACGGCGTGCCGCGCCTGCGTGGCCCGGGTCGCGGTGACCTCAAGGTGCAGGTCGTCGTCGAGACACCCACACGCGTCGACGACGAGCAGCGCGTCCTGCTCGAGCAGCTCGCCGCGCTCCGCAACGAGGAGCGCCCCGAGACCTTGATGGCCAACAACCACAAGGGCGTGTTCGGCAAGATCAAGGACGCATTCAAGTGAGCCTGCGAGCTGGAGTCCATGGGGGATGCACGTGAGCGGCACCGACCCGGACTGTGTGTTCTGCAAGATCGTGGCGGGGGACATCCCCGCCGAGATCGTGTCGGAGACCGAGCGCACCGTGGCCTTCCGTGACCTCAACGGGCAGGCCCCGACCCACGTCCTGGTCGTCCCGCGCCTGCACGCCGCCGACATCGCCTCGCTTGCGGTCGCCGCTCCCGACGTGGCCGCCGCGCTGCTCGTGGAGACTCGGAGGATCGCGGTCGGGGACGGCCACGAGGCCTACCGCCTGGTGTTCAACACCGGGGCGGACGCCGGGCAGAGCGTGTTCCACGTCCACGGCCACGTCCTGGCCGGCCGCGACCTGACCTGGCCCCCGGGCTGAAGACGATCAGCGAATTCGCCCGCTGTCGTGCCGATTGCGTACGATTGGCACCACATGACTGACGACACAGACCTCACGCCCGGCCCGCCGGCCCACACGTTCACGATTCCGTCGAGCGTCGCAGCCGTCGCCCTGCTCGGCCCCGCCGACGAGTTCCTACGCATCATCGAGGAATCCTTCGACGCCCGGATCCACGCCCGCGGCAACACCATCACGGTCACCGGGGCACCGTCCGAGGCGGCGCTGATCGAGCGGCTGCTCGACGAGCTCGTCACGATCGTCCGCACGGGCCAGCACCTGACCCGTGAGACCGTCGAGCGCAGCGTGTCGATGCTGCGCACCGAGACGGAGGAGAAGCCGGCCGAGGTGCTGAGCCTCAACATCCTGTCCAACCGCGGTCGCACGATCCGCCCCAAGACGGTCAACCAGAAGCGCTACGTCGACGCGATCGACAAGCACACGATCGTCTTCGGCATCGGTCCGGCCGGCACCGGCAAGACCTATCTCGCGATGGCCAAGGCCGTGCAGGCGCTGCAGGCCAAGGAGGTCAACCGCATCATCCTGACCCGGCCCGCGGTCGAGGCCGGTGAGCGGCTGGGCTTCCTGCCCGGCTCGCTGAGCGAGAAGATCGACCCCTATCTCCGCCCGCTCTACGACGCGCTGCACGACATGATCGACCCCGAGTCGATCCCCAAGCTGCTGACCAGCGGCGTCATCGAGGTCGCTCCACTGGCCTACATGCGCGGCCGGTCGCTCAACGATGCGTTCATCATCCTCGACGAGGCGCAGAACACGACGCCCGAGCAGATGAAGATGTTCCTGACCCGGCTGGGCTTCGGCTCCAAGATGGTCGTGACCGGCGACGTCACGCAGGTCGACCTGCCATCGGGCGACAGGAGTGGGCTCCGCGTCGTCCAGGACATCCTCGACGACGTCCGTGACATCCACTTCTCCAACCTGACGGCCTCCGATGTCGTCCGCCACAAGCTGGTCGGGCGCATCGTCGCGGCCTATGGCGAGTACGAGGAGGGCACGGACTCACGTGAACGTCGACGTACTCAATGAGTCCGGGGTCGACGTCGACGTCGTCGGCCTGACCCGGTTGTGCCGCTTCACGATGCGGAGGATGCGCCTCCACCCCGCCACCGAGCTGACCCTGCGGCTCGTCGAGCCCGACACCATCGCGGTGCTCAACGAGCAGTGGATGGGCAAGGAGGGGCCGACGGACGTCCTGTCGTTCCCGATGGACGAGCTCACGCCCGGCACCGAGGGTGCCGAGAGCCCCGAGGGCTATCTCGGCGACATCGCGCTGTGCCCGCAGGTCGCGGAGCAGCAGGCGCCGGCCGCCGGCCACTCGACCCAGGACGAGGTCGACCTCCTGACGGTCCACGGGATCCTGCACCTCCTCGGCTACGACCACGCCGAGCCGGAGGAGCACCGGGAGATGTTCGGCATCCAGGGTCGCTTGCTGCTGGAGTGGCAGCAGGCCGCCGCGGGCGCCGACCCCGAGCAGCTGTGACACCCCTCCGATGACCTGGTTGCCGATCGCTCTGTCCGTCCTCCTCGCCGTCCTGGCGGGGACGTTGGCGAGCGTCGACGCGGCTATCTCGGCCTTCTCCAAGGCCCGGGCAGAGGAGCTCGAGGACGAGGGCCGGTCCGGCGCCGGGCGGCTCGCGCACGTCCTCGACGACCCCGCCGCCTATCTCAACTCGGTCCTGCTGCTGCGGGTCATCGCCGAGACCGCGAGCATCGTGCTGGTCGCGCTCGTCGTGGCCGACCACATGGACGGGCTCTGGAGCCGGTCCGCCGTCGCGGTCGCCATCATGTCGATCGTCAGCTTCGTCCTGATCGGGGTCGGTCCGCGGACGCTGGGCCGCCAGCACGCCGAGGCGATCGCCCTGGTCTCCGCGCTGCCGGTCATCGGCCTGACCCGGCTGCTGGGCCCCATCCCGCAGCTGCTGATCCTGCTCGGCAACGCCGTGACCCCGGGCAAGGGCTTCAGCGAGGGTCCCTTCGCCTCCGAGGTCGAGGTGCGCGAGCTGGTCGACCTGGCCGCCGCGAGCTCGGTCATCGAGACCGACGAGGGCAAGATGCTGCAGTCGGTCTTCGAGCTCGGCGACACGATCGTGCGCGAGGTCATGGTGCCGCGCACCGACCTGGTGTTCATCGAGCGCCACAAGACGCTGCGGCAGGCGATGTCGCTGGCGCTGCGCAGTGGCTACTCCCGGATGCCGGTCGTCGGGGAGAACCTCGACGACGTCGTGGGGATGGCCTATCTCAAGGACGTCACCAAGCGGGTGTTCGACAACCACGACGCCGAGACCGTGGAACGCGTCGAGTCGATCGCCCGGCCATGCCTGTTCGTCCCCGACACCAAGCCCGCCGACGACCTCCTCAAGGAGATGCAGGCACAGCGCACCCACGTCGCGATCGTCGTCGACGAGTTCGGCGGCACGTCGGGCATGGTGACGATCGAGGACATCGTCGAGGAGATCGTCGGCGAGATCACCGACGAGTACGACACCGAGCCGGAGGCCCGCGAGCAGCTGGCCGACGGCAGCTGGCGGGTCAGCTCGCGTTTCGAGGTCGACGACCTGGACGAGCTGTTCGACATCCCGATCGAGGACGACGACGTCGACTCCGTCGGCGGCCTGATGGCCAAGCACCTGGGCAAGGTGCCGATCCGGGGGAGCGTCGTCGAGGTCGAGGGACTACGTTTCGAGGCCGAAGGTCCTTCGGGTCGGCGCAACCGCATCGGTCACGTGCTCGTGAGCCGGCTGGACCACCGAACACATGACGACGGAAAAGGTACGGAACATGGATCTCAGTCCTGAGGACGCCAAGCTGGTGACCCTGGCGCGGACCTCGCGGGCCCGCACCCGGGCGGAGCACGGCGCGGCGGTTCGCGACCAGGACGGTCGTACGTACGTCGCCTCGACCGTCGTGCTGGAGTCGATCCGCGTCGACGCGCTCGACCTGGCCGTCGCGATGGCGGTGTCCTCCGGCGCGACCGGCATCGAGGCCGCCGCGCTGGTCGGCGAGATGGTGCCCGAGCCGCTCGTCAACGGCACGGCCGTCCGCGACGTGTCGGGCCACGGCATCAGCGTCTACCTCGCCGACCCGGCGGGCACCGTCGTGCGGGTGAGGACGACATGAGCGCCGGCTCCACCGCACAGCACCGCTCGGGCTTCGCCTGTTTCGTCGGCCGACCCAATGCCGGCAAGTCGACGCTGACCAACGCCCTGGTCGGCGGCAAGATCGCGATCACCTCGTCCAAGCCGCAGACGACACGCCACGCGATCCGTGGGCTGGTCAACCGCGACGACGCGCAGCTGATCCTGATCGACACCCCGGGACTGCACAAGCCGCACACCCTGCTGGGCGAGCGGCTCAACGCCCTCGTCCGGTCGACGTGGTCCGAGGTCGACACGATCGGGATGTGCCTGCCGGCCAACGAGAGCGTCGGCGAGGGCGACAAGTTCCTGATCAAGGAGCTGGCCCAGATCCGGCGCAAGCCGGTGTTCGCGATCGCGACCAAGACCGACCTGGTCAAGCCCGACCGGCTCCGCGACCACCTGCTCGCGATCCAGCAGGCCGGCGCCGACGCCGGGCTGCAGTGGCAGGAGATCATCCCCGTCTCGGCGGTCGCCGACGAGCAGATCGACCTGCTCGCCGACCTGCTGATCGGCACGCTCCCGCCCGGACCGGCGCTCTACCCCGAGGGGCAGCTCACCGACGAGCCCGAGGAGACCCTGATCGCGGAGATCATCCGCGAGTCGGCGCTCGAGGGCGTCCGCGACGAGCTCCCGCACTCGATCGCCGTGATGGTCGAGGAGATGGTGCCGCGCGCCGACCGCCCTGACGACAAGCCGCTGATCGACGTCCGGGTCAGCGTCTACGTCGAGCGGGACAGCCAGAAGGGCATCATCATCGGCAAGCAGGGGACCCGGCTGCGCCAGATCGGCAGCGACTCCCGCTCACAGATCGAGAAGCTGCTCGGCACCCCGGTGTTCCTCGACCTGCACGTCAAGGTCGCCAAGGAGTGGCAGCGCGACCCCAAGCAGCTCCGCAAGCTCGGGTTCTGACCTCAGGACCCGAGCCCGGGCCGCTCAGCCGCGACGACCCCAGCGACGACCCCGCGCCGGGGGAGTGCTCGCAGCGGGTCCCTGGCGGGCGATCACGCGGTAGAGCACGGGATCCTCGTCCTTGTAGACCGAGAGGCCCGTGCCCTCCTGCTCCTCGAGCACGGTGAACCCGAAACGCTCGCTCAGGGAGCGGCCGAACGCGGGCCCGTTCTGGAAGCGCCGGTAGTGCTTGCCGTACGTCTTGGCCTTCGCCTCGTCCTCGTCGGTCCGGAACTCGGCAGCGAGGTGGTCGCCGGGCCGGGCGGAGTCGGCCAGCGCCTTCATCAGGCCCTCCTGCACGTCCTCGGGGATCGAGTGCAGGAAGAAGCGCAGGTAGAACAGGATGGCGCCGCCGTCCGCCTGGGCGCGTGCGTTCTTGATCGCGGTGCGGACGCTCGCCACGTCCGACACGTCGCACGTGGTGAACGACAGGAAGTCGCTCAGGCCGGCCTGCTCCGACTTCTTGGTCGCGTGCTCGACCCCGACGGCCGAACGGTCGAGCCCGATGGCCCGTCGGCCGGCCTTGGCGAACGCGAAGCTGTCGCGCCCGTCGCCGGAGCCGATGTCCAGGACGGTCCCGGGGAGACCGCTGACGGCATTGACCTTGTCGAAGAAGGTGGATCCCGAGGTGAACTCGTGGCGGGCGTAGAAGTTGGTCCAGTAGACGGCTTCGCGGTCAGGCTGCGAGACCAGACCCGTCCTGTCCCGCTCGGTCCTGGCCTCGTCCCACGAGAAGCCGGCCTGGGGCACGGACCAGTTCTCCCCGTACAGGTGAGCGACGAGCTTCTCGGCGTTGACCGGGACGGCGACGTCGTGACCGGCCATCGTGCCCTTGGTGACGCCACTCCAGTCGTCGCGGCGGTACGGGCGGTCGCCGGCCCGCCCGAACGGCAGCGCGAGGTTGTCATCGGCGTCGAAGTACGTGTGGAACAGGTCGATCCGCAGGCGCGGATCGGCCGAGTCGTGGATGTGCAGGGCGGAGTACTTGCACTCCACGTCCATGCCGGCATCGACGAGGGCGAAGGCCACGTCCCGGAGCTCCGCGGCCGCCGTCGGGCCGTCGGAGTGCTTCGACACGTAGGCCGTGTCGAAGTCGTTGTCGTGCCCGATGAACCCGCCCTCGCGGACCTGCCCGAGCAGGCTGCCGTAGAAGACGAAGATGTCGTAACCGGTGGTCGCCTTGACGACCTCCGCCGTGCGTTCGTAGAGGCTGATGACCTCGGACTGCCACTGCGTGTCGAGCTTCTTGGAGAGCTGCAGGCGGCCCGAGCGGTCGAACACGAATCCCTCGGCGAACTTCCGCCGCAGGTCGTCGACGTCGAACTCGCCGTCGGTGCCCCGGCGCTTGAACAGGCCCTTGCCGGCGATCGGCAGGGGTTCACCGTCGACCCGGAAGCTGACCTGGTCGGTCGTCTTGACGTAGGACCACAGGTCCCGGATCGCGAACAGGAATCCCTTCGCGGTGCCGTTGGTGTTGACCTGGGAAGGGTGATCGGCCCAGGTCGTCATGACGACGAGGTCGTTGAGGCACAGGTCGACCCGGACCGGGAACTGCTCGGCGTCGCCGGCGACCCAGCCCACCGCTCTCCTGGCCGTCATGACCTGGACCACGCCGTGGACGGCACGGGGCGGGGACGGGCGGCTGTCCGCTGAACTTGTCATCACTCTCCACTTTCATTGCCGTGACGGGTCATGGTGTGCGCCCGCGGCGTGATCTGGTTGGTTGCCACCCTAGGGTGGGGCGTCATGACGCACCCAGCTCGAAGGACGACGGGTGGGGGAAGTACGCCTCGAGGAACGTCCGGACGAGCCCGTCGACGACGGCCTCGCGCTCCGGCGGGACTCCCGCGTCGTTGATGCAGAACGTGTGGTGCTTGCGGCTCGCGAGGACATTGGCGAGCTGCTCGTCGATCACGGGCTTCCACAGGGCGAGATAGCGCTGCCTGAGCCGGCCGGGCGCGGCGCGACCGGTGGCGAATCCGAAGTGCGGGGCCATGAACGCGATCGGCCGGAGGTCGTTCGGCGATCGGAACTGCTCGCGCTGGCAGGCGTCGAACTCGGCCTGGAAGCGTTCCTCCAGCTCGTACAGCACGGAACGTCGGACCGGGTAGGGCACGTGGCTCATCTGCTTGTGCACGACGAACCCGAAGTGTTCACGGAACAGGTCCACGGCGTTGCGGTCCGCGACGAGGTACTCCTCGGACGTGGAGTTGATCAGGTCGGCCGAGATCGAGTGGCCGGCCGGGAAGAACTTCATCATGCCGTTGGCGAAGAAGAAGTCCTCCCAGGAGCACGGCTTGCCCAGGAACATGTCGTCGTTGAAGTAGATGAAGTGCTCGGCCAGGCCCTCGATGTGGTGGAGCTGGGTCTCGATCGAGCTGGAGTTGAACGTCGGGAGGGACTCGTGATCGCTGTAGATGTCACGGTGGGACACGACCTCGATCTGCGGGTGCGAGACGTCGAGCCAGGACGGGGTCTGGTCCATCGTGACCAGGAAGATCTTCCGGACGAACGGCGCGAACATCTCGATCGAGCGCAACGAGTACTTCAGCTCGTCGCGGTTGCGGAACCGCTCGGGCAGGTCGGCCCGGCCCTGATGGTCCTCGTGATCGCCGGGCTCCCACCGGTGGGCTGCCTTGGCGGCGAGCCATGCCGGGTCCTGGTCGTCGACCCACGTGAAGACGACATCGATCGGGAAGTCGCGTCCGTACAGGTCGGGAGCGGCGTCGGTGTCGCCGAGGAACCGCGGTCGTTCGCCCCGTGGGGCGATGACGTCCTCGAACGCCTTCCATCGCGCGTCCGTCAGGATGTCGTTGGTCCGCGGAGCCTGGGCGTAGTCGCTTCCCTTGAGCGCGCTCACCGACTCCTGCCAGAAGTCGATCTCGACCACGCTGCGGGTCTCCGAGCCGCTGGAGACCCCCTGCTTCTCCTGGATCCACACGTCGAACCGCAGCAGGTCGTCACGGTCGACCGTCCCGGCCAGCTGGGACGTCGGGCGCAGCGGTGCCGGCCACTGCTGGAAGAGGGCCGAGCAGCCACCGGCGTCCAGCGATCGCGTGAGCAGGGCGACGACGGCCGCCCGGTCCCGGATGTGGAAGTGGAGGCGTGGGCGCAGCTGGTTGACCTTGCCGGCGGTCGTGAAGGAGATCCCCGACGCCGTCAGCTCCTGGGCGAGAGCGTCCAGCAGGAGGTCGCGACGTGGCCCGCGAGCGACCTCGATGGGCCGTGTGATCGGCCGACCGAGCAGGAGTCGGTGGTGGACGCGTCGCAACAGGCTGTAGCAGCGGGCATAGATTCGTCGAGTGGGCGTCATCGGAGTGGTGGACGATAGCACTCGTGCGGTGGCACGGGATGCGCTGGTGCCTTGCCGGCCATCCCGGTGCGCCCCGCGTCCTGATGGGGTAAGCAGGTCGCATGGACGCCGTCGACGCGCTGACCGAGATCGCCTTCTGGCTCGAGCGCGAGCAGGCCAAGACGTACCGGGTCGAGGCGTTCCGCAAGGCGGCGGCCGCGATCGAGCACCTCGACGCCGACGAGCTCGCGGCGCAGGTGCGTGACGGCCGGCTCAAGCGGGTCAAGGGGATCGGTGACCGTACGTTCGGGGTCGTGCGCCAGGCGGTGGGCGGGGAGGTGCCGGACTACCTGGTCGAGCTCCGCGCCGCCGGGGCCGCACCACTCGCCGAGGGTGGGGTCGAGCTGCGGGCGCTGCTGCGGGGCGACCTGCACAGCCACTCCGACTGGTCCGATGGCGGATCGTCGATCCAGGAGATGGCCCGGGCGGCGCGCTGGCGGGGGCGGGAGTACCAGGTCCTCACCGATCACTCGCCGCGGCTGACGATCGCCAACGGGCTGACCGCCGAACGCCTCGCGGAGCAGCTCGGCGTCGTGGCCGCCGTGGACGCGGCCCACGACGACTTCCGCCTGCTCAGCGGGATCGAGGTCGACATCCTCGACGACGGGTCGCTCGACCAGACCGACGAGATGCTCGAGCGGCTCGACGTCGTCGTGGCGAGCGTCCACTCCAAGCTCCGGATGGATGCGCGCGCCATGACGCTGCGCATGATCACCGCGATCGGCGACCCGCACACCAACGTCCTCGGGCACTGCACCGGCCGGCTCGTCGCGGGAGGGCGGGGCCAGCGGCCGCAGTCCGAGTTCGACGCCCGGGCGGTGTTCGGGGCCTGCGCGGCCTTCGACGTCGCGGTCGAGATCAACGCGCGCCCCGAGCGGCAGGACCCGCCCGACGACCTCATCGCGATCGCGCTGGAGGCCGGGTGCCTGTTCGCGATCGACACCGACGCCCATGCGCCCGGCCAGCTGGACTTCCTGGACTTCGGGGCCGCGCGCGCGACCGCCAACCACGTGCCGGCCGACCGGATCGTGACGACCTGGCCCGTCGAGCGCCTGCTGGAGTGGTCACACCGCAAGCGGTAGGAGTCAGGCCAGGGCGGCCGACAGCTCCCGGATCTCGGCGGGCGTGACCTCGCGGGCCACGCGCCCCGTCACCTCGTCGTACACGTCGATCAGGTCGGCCAGGCCGCGGACCATCCGGCGGGCGCGGGCCGGGGCGTTGCCGCAGTCCGCGCGGCACTCGCCGGAGGCGGCGATCGTGTGGGCGATCGACAGGGCCGCCATGGCGTAGGCCTCCGCGGCCTCGATCTCGGTCCAGTGCGCGAACATGAACAGCCGCGCGGCCGTCCGGTGGTGGTCGACGTGCTCGTGGTCGAGATCGCCGTCCGGGAGGGTGAACAGGGCGGAGGTCGAGAGGGCGTCGCTGACGTCCTCCTCGTCGCCGTCGTGTCCGATCCACTCCTCGGCCCGGGCGACCGCCGCCAGGGCCGGGCCGCGGGAGTCGGGCTCGAGCAGTGCGATGACCTGCCGGGCCTGGGCCAGGCGCAGGCGGGCGCGGAGGTCTGAGGAGTCCTCGGTCGTGCCGAACAGGCGGCCGATCAACGGCACCAGCCGGGACCGGTCGCTGTCTCGCAGGAGGTCATTGGTCGTGCGGGCCTCGTGGGCGAGGATCTCGTGGGTGCACTCGGGGCGGTCGCTCCACTCCTCGCCGGCGAGCAGCGAGACGTACTCCATGACGCAGGCCTCGCCGTGGCTCGCGTCGTGGGATCCGGCGGACAGGGTGGGGAGCGAGTCGGGGACGGCCATGACCCCATCTTCTCCCGGGACGCCACGATCCGCGACGGGTTCAGCCCATCAGCAGCGCGGCCACCGTGCCACCGAGCTCGTGCGCCGCGTCGAGGTCGGACTGCTCCACGTCGCCCATGACCTCGAGCACCGCTGCCGACTGCGTCCACGGCAGCGCCTGCACGATGCTCTGCACGGATCGCACGGCACCCGTCGTGTCGTAGCGCCCGTGCACCCAGAGCCCGTACGGCTTGCGGCCCCCCGCACCGCCGCCCGCTGAGCCGTCGTCGGACAGCGCACCCCCGAGCTGGAGGAACGTCGAGTCGAAGAAGTGCTTGAGCGCCCCGCTCATGTAGCCGAAGTTGGCGCTGGTCCCGAGCAGGAACCCGTCGGCGTCGCGGGCCTCGTCCACCGTCACCTCCAGCGCCGCTCGGACGACGACCTCGACGCCGTCGATCACGTCGTCGGAGGCGCCGGCGACGACGGCCTCCGTCAGTGCCGCCGTCGCGGCGGTGGGGGAGTGATGGACGATCAGCAGGGTGGCCATGCGCTCACGCTAGCGACCTCGGAAACGGATGTGTGGCTGCGCGTTTGTGCGAATGTGCTTATCCTCACATATGGAGTTCGAGACAGTCGCTCGTGCCATTCTCGCCAACATCGAGACGGTCATCGACGGCAAGCCGAAAGCCGCGGAGGCCGCCCTGGTGGTGTTCCTCGCGGAGGGCCACCTGTTGATCGAGGACGTCCCGGGCGTCGGCAAGACCGTCCTGGCCAAGGCACTCGGGCGGTCCGTGAGCTGCTCGGTCCGCCGGATCCAGTTCACCCCCGACCTGCTGCCGTCGGACATCACGGGCGTCTCGGTCTACAACCAGGTCGAGCGCGAGTTCGAGTTCAAGCCCGGAGCCGTGTTCGCCAACATCGTGATCGGCGACGAGATCAACCGCGCCTCGCCCAAGACCCAGTCCGCCCTGCTCGAGGCGATGGAGGAGCGACAGGTCACGGTCGACGGCACGACGTACGTCCTCGCGAGCCCGTTCACGGTCGTCGCGACCCAGAACCCGTTCGAGATGGAGGGCACGTACGCCCTGCCCGAGGCCCAGCGCGACCGCTTCATGGCGCGCATCTCGATGGGCTACCCCGACGCCGCCGCGGAGCTCGCGATGGTGCGGGGGCGGGACGCCGAGAACCCGTTCGACGGCCTCGAGCCGGTCGCCTCGATCGAGGACGTGCAGGCCATGATCGCGACGGCCCGCGCGGTCCACGTGTCGCCGCCGGTCGAGCGGTATGCCGTCGACATCGCCCAGGCCACCCGCGTCGACCCGGACCTGCGCCTCGGCGCGAGTCCCCGAGCCACGCTGCAGCTGCTGCGCGCGGCCAAGGCCCGCGCCGCCGTCCAGGGCCGGGACTTCGTCCTGCCCGACGACGTCGACGCCCTGGTGCCCGTCGTGCTCCCGCACCGTCTCATCCCGATGCGTGGGGTGTCCTCGGTCGAGGACGTCGTCGACCGCATCGTCGCCGAGACCCCCGTACCCGCCGGCGCCGTCCAGCCGAGCTGACCATGTCCGGGGCCGAGTCGGGACGCCTGCGACGGGCAGCGAGCTCCGTCGTGCTGACCCGTCGGGGCATCGGCTTCGTCGTCGCGGCCGTCGTCTCGTTCGTCCTGGCGCCGGCCCTGTCGCTGCCGGCGCTGCTCTCTGTCACGGGGCTCCTGCTCGGGCTCGTCGTGCTGTCGTCGGTCTTCGTCTTCGTGGGGCACTCCCGGGTCCGGATCGAGCGGTCGTTCACGCCCCAGGTCCTCCCGCCCGGCGCGCTCACCCGGGCCACGGTCCGCGTCACCAACCTGTCCTCGCTGCCGTGCCTCGAGGCGCACTGGGAGGACCGGCTGCCGCACGGCGTCACGGGGGACGCGGCGGGGATGCTGCCGGCGCTGGGCGGCAGCCACAGCAGCTCGTCGCGGGTGTCGTTCACCTACGCGCTGCAGGGACTGCGTCGTGGCCGGTACGACATCGGCCCCCTGCAGGTCAACGTGCACGACCCGTTCGGCCTGGTGTTCCGCCGTCACTCGTTCGGCGACCAGGAGCCGCTCACGGTGCTGCCCCGGCGGGTCGACCTCCCGCCGATCGCCCCGCGGGGCGCGACCGACGACGGTGCGACCCGACCGGCACCGCACAGTGTCGGCGTCGGAGACGACGACATCATCGCCCGCAGCTATCTGCCCGGTGACGCGCTCAAGCGCATCCACTGGAAGGCGACGGCGCACCGCAGCGAGCTGATGGTGCGCCAGGAGGAGCAGCAGACCACCCCCCGGGCGGCGGTGGTCCTGGACTGCGATCCCGCGACGCAGGGCACGGCGCGCGACCGGGGCGGGCGGTGGGAGTACTCGACGCCGTTCGAGTGGTGCGTCGTCGCCGCCGCGTCGATCGCGGCACACCTGGTCAAGGCCGGCTACGTCGTGGCGGTGCAGTCGAGCGGCCGTGGCGTCGACCGGCTCGTCGCCGAGGGCCAGGACACGCTCGAGGACGCGCTGGTCGACCTCGCCGTGGTCGAGGCGGAGGACACCGACGCCGGCGGCCGGGTCGCGGCGGAGCGAGCGACGTACGTCGTGCTGGGACGGGTGACGCTCGCTCGGGCGCAGCACTGGGCGACCGCCCTGTCCTCGTCGCGGGCCGTCCTGGCGCTCGTCGAGCGCGGCACGTCCGCCGAGGCGCTGGACCTCCTCGACGGCGCGCGCTGGCGCGTCGTCAGCTATGCACCGGGCGACGACCTCACCGACCTGTGGTCCCGGTTCGACGGAGCGACGAGCCATGCTCAGGGCTGACCCCGGGCGCCGGGCGCCGTCCCGCTCGACCCGCGAGACGTGGTTCGACCACGCGGTCCTGGCGCTGGCGCTGGTGCTGCTCCTGACGGGCTACGGCTCGATCGTGACCGGCAACGACTGGTGGGTCACGACGCTGCTCGTCGCCCTCATGTCGGGGGTGACGTGCGCTGTCCTGCGGGGGCTCGGCTTCCGCTTCGTGGCCCCCGTCGCGGGCGTGGTCGAGCTGTACGCACTGGCGTGGATCTTCGTGCCGGAGACGTTGAGCGCCTTCCTGCCGACCCTCGATACGGTGCGGGGCCTCAACGACCTGGCCTACACGGCCCGCATGATCATCGTGGAGGAGCAGGCGCCGGTCGGCGCCGCCAAGCCCATCGTCCTGGTCGTCGCGGCGTCGTTCGGGCTGATCGTCATCGTCGCCGACCTGCTGCTGCAGACCCGGCGTGCGGCAGCGCTCGTGGGGGTCCTGCTCGTCGCGGTCTATGCCACCCCAGCCCTGATCTCCGGCGAGACGCCGTCGGTGTGGCTGTTCGTCTCGGTGGCCGCCCTGTGGCTCGTGCTCCTGCGCTCGCGCACCGCCACGACCGCATTCGTGTCGCGCGGGTCGAGCCCGGCGCTGGTCCTCGGCAGCGGCGCCCTGGTCGCGGCGATGCTGTTCCCGCTGGTCTCACCGGACGTCGGCGCCGTCGCGACGGCGTGGGGCAAGCCGCCGTCGACGGTGTTCGGTCGGGGGATCAACCCGATGCTGGAGCTGGGCCAGAACCTGCGTCGCAACAGCTCGGTCACGGCGCTGACCTACACGACGGAGCTGCGCTCGGCGCCCTACCTCAAGGTCGCGACGCTGCGGGACTTCTCCGGCAAGACCTGGCGGCCGGCGACGACGCCCGGGCTGATGGACCAGAACGAGGGCCAGGTCGTGCTGCGCAGCGACATCGACGTCGAGCCGGTCAGGACGACGGTGTCGATCCGCAACCTACGCAGCTCGATGCTGCCGGTGCCCTACCCGGCCCTTCCCAACGTCATCGGGCTCGAGGGGGCGTGGCGGTTCAACCGGGTCGGCCTGACGCTGTCCTCGGAGACCGCCGACTCGCGCGGGCAGACGTACACCGTCACGAGTCTCGACCGGGAGCCGACGGCCGAGCAGATGAGGTCGATCGACAGCTTCATCGGGTCGAGCGTGGAGCCCTACCTCGAGCTGCCCGCCGACATGCCCGAGGTCATCGCGGAGACCGCCAGGAAGGTCACGGCCGACGCGGACAACAACTACGACCGCGCGATGGCGCTGCAGGCCTGGTTCCGCTCCGAGGGTGGCTTCCGCTACTCCGAGACCGCGCCGGTCGCCGACGACTACGACGGCAACGGGGTCGGCGTGATCGCGAAGTTCCTCGACGTCAAGGCCGGCTACTGCGTGCACTTCTCCTCGGCGATGGCCGTCATGGCCCGGTCGCTGGGCATCCCCGCCCGGATAGCGGTCGGCTACGCGCCGGGCAGCCCGGTCGGCCAGCGGAACGGCGACACCGAGTACAAGGTGACGTCTGATGACCTGCACGCCTGGCCCGAGCTCTACTTCCAGGGCGTCGGGTGGGTGCAGTTCGAGCCCACCACGAGCATCGGCAGCGCGACGGCATTCTTCGAGCCGGCGTCGGACCCGACGTCCGACACCGGTGGCGCGGCGCCGGAGACGACGACCGGCGGGACACGGGGCGCGGACCGGGTCGACAGCGGGACGCCGACCTCGTCATCGTCCAGCCCGGCCCAGACCGCCTCGCGCAGCGCGCTCGTGATCGTGCCGGGACTCCTGCTCGTCTGTGCCGTCCCGGGGCTCGTGCGCTGGGTGCGCCGTCAGTGGCGGCTCAGCCGGGGCGGCGGCAGCGTCGACCCGCTGTGGCGTGAGCTCGAGGACCTCTCCCGGGACCACGGCATCGCGGTGTCGGCGGCCGACACGCCCCGGGGCTTCGCGGCGCGGCTGCGCCGGCGGCCGGGGATCGACGTGACGGCGCTCGACGCCCTGTTGCGGCGGGTCGAGCGCGAGCGGTTCGCCCGCGACGCCGACGTCGACGGCAACGGGCTCGCCGACCTCAGGGCCGTGGCCAGGTCGATCCGGGCGGGCGCCGGCAAGCGGGAACGCCTGCGGGCGACGCTGCTGCCGGAGTCGATCGCCGGCCGCGCACCGGTCCTGCGCTTCGAGCCCGGCACCGAGCCCGCGACCTGACCTGCCCTGTCCGATCAGAGCTCGGTGTCGGGCGGGGTGCCGTCCCCGAACGGGCGTCCGCCCAGGACCTCGCGGCCGTGCGGGGTCAGCCACACCTCCTCCTCCGGCCCCTTCGGGACGATCCCGGTCGGGTTGATGTCGGAGTGCACGACGTAGTAGTGCTTCTTGATCTGGTCGAAGTCGACCGTCTCGCCGAAGCCCGCGGTCTGGAACAGGTCGCGCGCGTACGCCCACAGCACCGGCATCTCGGTGAGCTTCTGCCGGTTGCACTTGAAGTGGCCGTGATAGACCGGATCGAACCGGACGAGCGTCGTGAACAGCCGCACGTCGGCCTCGGTGATCGAGTCGCCCATCAGGTAACGGCGGTCGGCCAGGCGCTCCTCGAGCCAGTCCAGCGCGGTCCACAGCCGGCCGTAGGCGATCTCGTACGCCTCCTGCGATCCGGCGAAGCCGCACCGGTAGACCCCGTTGTTGACCTCGGTGAAGATGCGCTTCATGACCTGCTCCATCTCGTCCCGCACGTCGGCGGGCCAGAGATCGGGGGCGCCCTCGCGGTGCAGGTCCGTCCACTCGGTCGCGAAGTCGTGGGTGATCCACGGGAAGTCGTTCGTGACGACCTCCCCGGTCGGCACGTCGACGATCGCCGGGACCGTGATCCCGCGCGGGTAGTCGGGATAGCGCTTGAGGTACGCCTCCTGGATCCGCTCGATGCCGAGCACGGGGTCGACGCCGCCGGGATCCAGGTCGAACGTCCAGCTGCGCGCGTCGTGGGTCGGCCCGCAGTAGCCGATCGAGATGACGTCCTCGAGCCCCAGCAGGCGCCGCACGATGATCGCCCGGTTGGCCCACGGGCACGCGCGCGCGACGACGAGCCGGTAGCGCCCCGCCTCGACGGGCCAGGTCGGGACGTCGGCAGGACCCTCGGTCGGGGCGCTGCCGTCCCGGGTGATCCGGTCGGGGATGTAGTTCATGTCCCGGTCGAACTCCTTGCCCGGCTCGACGTAGGACCCGGGGCTGCTGTCGGTGTTCATGTCCTTCACCCTAGGCAGTCGGGCGCCGGCGCGCCCAGCGGCCAGCGGGCGCGGCCCGAACCGGACCTCGTACGCCGCACAGGTTCCGGGTCCTGATAACCTAGGCGGACCATGCGGATCCAGAGCCTGCTCCTTCTCTGCCGCGTCGAGGTCCTCTAGGTCGGACCCCTCGGCGCGGAGTTTGTCACGTCCCGGCCGCCAAGCCCCTGACGGACCACCAGACAAGCACCCCGAGGATTCCGATGAGCACCTACGTCAACACCCCCCAGCAGCCGAGCGGCATGCCGTTCCAGCGCTACGCCCCCTTCGTGCCGGTCGACCTGCCGGACCGCACGTGGCCGGCCAAGACCATCACGCAGGCGCCGCGCTGGTGCGCCGTCGACCTGCGTGACGGCAACCAGGCCCTGATCGACCCCATGACCCCGGCCCGCAAGCTGGCGATGTTCCAGCTGCTCGTGCGGATGGGCTACAAGGAGATCGAGGTCGGCTTCCCCAGCGCGAGCCAGACCGACTACGACTTCGTGCGCCAGCTCATCGAGGGCGACCACATCCCCGACGACGTCGTGATCCAGGTCCTGACCCAGTGCCGCGAGCCGCTGATCGACCGCACCTTCGAGTCGCTGGTCGGCGCCAAGCAGGCCATCGTCCACTTCTACAACTCGACGTCGACGCTGCAGCGCCGGGTCGTGTTCGGCCTGGACAAGGACGGCATCACCGACATCGCGACGCAGGGCGCCCGCCTGTGCATGAAGTACGCCGAGATCCACACCCCGGACACCAGGATCTCCTACGAGTACTCGCCCGAGTCCTACACCGGCACCGAGCTCGACTACGCCCTGGAGATCTGCTCGGCCGTCATCGAGGTCATCGACCCGACGCCGGACTGGCCGCTCATCATCAACCTGCCCGCGACGGTCGAGATGGCGGTGCCCAACGTCTACGCCGACTCGATCGAGTGGATGCACCGGCACCTGCCCCGTCGCGACAGCATCATCTTGTCGCTGCACCCGCACAACGACCGGGGGACCGGCGTCGCGGCGGCGGAGCTGGGCTACATGGCCGGTGCCGATCGCATCGAGGGCTGCCTGTTCGGCAACGGCGAGCGCACCGGCAACGTCTGCCTGGTGACGCTGGGGCTCAACATGTTCAGCCAGGGCATCGACCCGCAGATCGACTTCCACGACATCGACGAGATCCGCCGCACGGTCGAGTACTGCAACGAGCTGCCCGTGCCGGAGCGTCACCCCTACGGCGGCGACCTGGTCTACACCGCGTTCAGCGGCTCGCACCAGGACGCCATCAAGAAGGGCTTTGAGCACCTGGCGATCGACGCGCACGCCGAGGGTCGAGCCGTCGACGACATGCCGTGGGCGGTCCCGTACCTGCCGATCGACCCGAAGGATGTCGGCCGGTCGTACGAGGCGGTCATCCGGGTCAACAGCCAGTCCGGCAAGGGTGGCGTGGCGTACATCCTCAAGAACGACCACCAGCTCGACCTGCCGCGTCGCCTGCAGATCGAGTTCAGCCAGGTCGTCCAGCAGCTGACCGAGGGCGAGGCCGGCGAGATCGAGCCCGCCGAGATCTGGTCGGCGTTCGAGGGCGAGTACCTCGAGCGGGACGAGCCCTACCGCCTGGAGAGCTTCAGCTCCACGACGTCACCCGACGGCAGCGACCAGCAGATCGTCGACCTGCGGGTCCGCGGCGAGGTCCAGCAGTTCAAGGGCGTCGGCAACGGTCCGGTGGCGGCGTTCGTGGACAGCCTGCGCCAGGCCGGGGCGGACATCCGCCTGCTCGACTACTCCGAGCACGCGCTGGCACCCGGGACCGAGGGCGCGACGACCCGCGCCGCGGCGTACGTCGAGTGCAACGTCGCCGGCGAGACCGTCTGGGGCGTCGGGATCCACGAGAACATCGTGACGGCCTCCCTGCGCGCGGTGGTGTCGGCAGCCAACCGCGCCGAGGCGCAGACGATCCCGGGGTAGGTCAGCGCGCGGCCGCTCGCCGCTGGTCGACCACCAGGCGGACCGGGGCGAGCGCCCACACCAGCACCAGGCCCCCCACCGTGCTTCCCGCGGTGTTCCGGATGTGCGACGTGTCACTGTACCGGCCGGTACAGTGATCGGCCCGGTTCGCGGTACGCTCGACGTGACGCCGATCACCCTTCGGCGCAACGTCCGTCCCACGGCGCAACCCGCCGGGGGCTTGAGGAGGAACCGTGACGCGCATCATCAACCAGGTCGCCGTGTTCGGGCTCGGCAAGGTCGGCGAGCTCGTCGCCGACCTGCTCGGCGAGTCGGGCTTCAAGGTCATCGGCTATGACGCCGCCCCCCGCGAGGACCTCGGGTTCGAGGTCAAGCCGCTCGACGTCCGCGACGCCGCGGTCCTGCGCGAGTCGCTGCGCGGCGTCGACGCCGTCGTGTCGTGCCTGCCGTTCCACCTCAACATCGAGGTCGCCGAGGCCGCGTACGACGCGCGGGTCCACTACTTCGACCTGACCGAGGACGTCCCGACGACCAACCGGGTCATCGAGCTGGCCGGCGACCGGCCGGCCGCCGCGTTCGCCCCCCAGTGCGGGCTCGCACCGGGCCTGATCGGGATCATCGGGGCCTCGATCGCGAAGACGTTCGACGAGATCCGCTCGATCGAGCTCAAGGTCGGCGCGCTGCCGCAGAACCCGACCGGCCTGCTGGGCTATGCGATCAACTGGTCGCCCGAGGGCGTCGTCAACGAGTACCTCAACGACTGCGAGGTGCTCCGCCAGGGACACCGCCAGATGGTGCCGGCGATGACCGAGAAGGAGCGCGTCTTCATCGGCGGCATCGAGCTCGAGGCCGCGCTGACGTCCGGCGGGCTCGGCACGATGTGCGAGACGTACGAGGGCTCGGTGCACCGCCTCGACTACAAGACGCTGCGCTATCCCGGCCACTTCGACCAGATGCACTTCCTCTTCGACGAGCTCAACCTGCGCGAGCAGCGCGAGCTGGTCGGCCAGATGCTGGTCGACGCCAAGCCGCCGGTCAGCGACGACGTGGTCTACATCCACGCCGCCGTCGAGGGGCGCAAGAATGGTCACCCGTTCCGGGAGAACCACGTCCGCGCCTACAAGCCGCTCGACATCTCCGGGCGCACGTGGCGCGCGATCTCGTGGACGACGGCCGCCTCGGCGGTCAGCGTCGTCGAGCTCGTCGCGGACGGCAAGCTACCGGTGACGGGCTTCATCAAGCAGGAAGACATCACGTTGGAGGCCCTGTTCTCGACGCAGGCGGGCCGCCACTTCGCAGAGCAGGGGAGAGTCTGATGACCGACACCACCACCCGGACGCAGGAGATCCTGGCCCGCCTCGGCGTGGGGGATCCCTTCACGGCCGACGGCGACCTGGTCAGCCGATCGCCGATCGACGGCAGCGAGCTGGGGCGCCTGCGGTCCCACACCGCCGAGGAGGCCGCCGACGTCATCGGCCGCGCGCAGCACGCGTTCGAGCAGTGGCGGACCGTCCCGGCGCCCGTCCGGGGCCAGTACGTCCGTGAGCTCGGCGAGCTGCTGCGCGAGCACAAGGACGATCTCGGCGCCCTGGTCTCGATCGAGGCCGGCAAGATCGTCTCGGAGGGCCTCGGCGAGGTGCAGGAGATGATCGACATCTGCGACCTGGCCGTCGGCCTGTCGCGCCAGCTGCACGGCCTGACGATCGCGACCGAGCGGCCGGGGCACCGGATGATGGAGCAGTGGCACCCGCTGGGGGTCATCGGCGTCATCTCGGCGTTCAACTTCCCGGTCGCGGTGTGGTCGTGGAACGCCGCGCTGGCCTTCGTCTGCGGCGACGCCGTGGTGTGGAAGCCCTCGGAGAAGACGCTGCTGACGGCGCTCGCGTGCCAGGCGCTCGCGGCGGAGGCCGGCCGGCGCGCCGGCGTGCCCGACGGGTTGTCGGCGGTGCTGGTCGGCGACCGCACGGTCGGTGAGGTGCTGGTCGACGACCCGCGCGTCCCGCTCGTCTCGGCGACCGGATCGACCCGCATGGGCAAGGAGGTCGCGCCCCGTGTCGCGGCCCGCCTCGGACGTACGCTGCTGGAGCTCGGCGGCAACAACGCCGCGATCGTCGCCCCGTCGGCGGACCTGGACCTCGCGGTCCGCGGCATCGTGTTCTCCGCCGTCGGCACGGCCGGCCAGCGGTGCACCTCGCTGCGGCGCATCATCGTGCACGAGTCGATCAAGGACGATCTCGTGGCCCGGCTCAAGGCCGCGTACGAGACGCTGCCGATCGGCTCCCCGCTGGAGGCCTCGACGCTGGTCGGTCCGCTGGTCGACGAGACCGCGTTCACGGCGTTCGGCGCGGCCGTCGCCACGGCCCAGGGCGACGGTGGCGAGCTCGTCACGGGTGGCAGCCGCGCCGACGTCGACGGCGCGGGGTTCTACGTGCACCCCGCGATCGTCGACATGCCCAAGCAGACCGAGATCGTCAAGGCGGAGACGTTCGCCCCGTTGCTGTACGTGCTGACCTACGCGGACTTCGCCGAGGCCGTGGTGCTGCACAACGAGGTCGCGCAGGGGCTGTCGTCGTCGATCTTCACCCTCGACCTCCGCGAGGCCGAGACGTTCATGTCGGTCGTCGGCTCCGACTGCGGCATCGCCAACGTCAACATCGGGCCGTCCGGCGCCGAGATCGGTGGCGCGTTCGGCGGCGAGAAGGAGACCGGCGGCGGTCGTGAGTCGGGCTCGGACGCCTGGCGGGCCTACATGCGCCGGTCGACCAACACCGTCAACTACTCCACCGAGCTGCCGCTGGCCCAGGGCGTCGAGTTTGTCTGAGCACGGGTCCGCCGTGTCGCCGACGGCGCTCCGCGCAAGGTTCGCGCGGGCGCTGTCGGACCTGTACGGCTCGGAGGTGCCGGCCTACACGACGCTCGTCGAGGTCTCGGCCGAGGTCAACGCCGAAGTCCTTGGCAACAGGGACGACGCCGAGCGCTTCGGGACGATCGGGCGCGTGACGGCTGAGCGTCATGG
>NZ_JAOPXQ010000058.1 GCF_025965075.1 Aeromicrobium sp. | reverse complement strand
GATGCCGATCACGTGGGCGGTGCTGATGCGCCCGTCGTGCCAGGCCTGCCACACCTGCGGCATCGTCGCCCGCAACCGGCGGGCCCGGGCGACCCGGCGCTCGATCGTCGGCACGGGCAGTGTCATCGCCAACGACAGCTCGTGCACCGCGGCCTCGACCCGCAGGCGTCCAAGCTCCACGACACCGGCCCGTTCACCGGCGGTCCGGGCCCGATCGACTTAGTCCAGCACCACGGCGGCCTCGCCGGCCTCCAACGAGGCCAGGGCCTGACGACGCACCACGATCTGATCGATCATCTGCTGGTCGTCGAGCATGATATCCCCTGCGGTTGCGGTCTTTCCTCCAGTCTAGGGACCGGGTCTGACAAGCAGTCGCGACGTCAACCGCCGGGGGATCCCGTGGTCCTCCGCCCGGTGGCGCCACGGTTGGGTCGTTCCTCATTCAGCCCGTAGGCACCGGCCAACACCGCGAGCACCTCGGATGCCGCCGCCACCCAGGCGTACCAGCTCCAGTCGGTGTGGATGCCGAACAGCTCGCCGTTCACCGCGATCAGGAAGCAGAGCAGGGTCGTGGCACCGAAGCCGGCGAGGGCGAACAACGGGAGCCAGTGCTTCCAGACCAGCAGGGCCGCCGCGATGCCGAAGCCGGCGACGACGTTGACGACGAAGAGGGCACCGACGGTCCCTTGGTCCTTCACGCCGTCGAACCACAGATACAGGTGGACCACCGCGGACACGACTGCCGCCAGTGCGCCGACCATTCGAGCTGCCGTCATGACTGACCTCCTTGGTCTTCTTCTGTAGACACGTCCGCAGCGCCGGAGTGGTTCAACACGTAGCGGAGCAGGACGACGTCCCCGATGGGCCGGGTCTCGACCAGGTGGGCGCGGTCGCCTCCGGTGAAGGGGAAGGTGCCGGGTCCGACGAAGCGGGTCGCCTCGGCGTTGCCGACGAAGAGCGGGGCGACGACCAGCTGGAGCTCGTCGGCCAGGCCCTCGGTGAGGAACTGCGTGTGCACCTCGCCACCGCCCTCGACCATCAGCCGGCGGACACCGCGCTCGTAGAGGTCTGCACCGACGGCAGCCAGCTCCACCGGGCGGCCGCCGTCGATCACGGTCGCCAGCGAGCCGAGCTGCTCGGTGGCCGTGGCCAGGCTGTCGGTGGCGCAGTAGACGAGCTTGGGTGCGTCGCCGACGGTGAAGAACCGGGCTTCCGGGGAGAGCTTGGCTCGGTTGGTGACGGTGACCTTGGTCGGCTGCGGGGCCCGGCCGTCGGTGCAGCGGCGGGTGATCCGGTCGGGGGAGCGGACCTGGAGGCGGGGGTCGTCGTTGCGGACCGTCGCGGCGCCGACCAGGATCGCGTCGCTCTCGCTGCGCAGCTCGTCGACGCGGTCGAAGTCGGCGTCGTTGGAGAGCAGCAGGCGGTGGTCGCTGCCGTCGTCCAGGTAGCCGTCGAGGGACATGCAGCAGGACAGGATCGTGTAGGGCCTCATGACGTCGTGCCCTCCGCGGGGGCGCGCGAGGCCAGCACCAGGAGGCCGGGAAGCGTGGCCAGGCTGGAGAGGACGCCGAAGGTGACGGCGACCGTCAGGCCTGTTGCGGTGGTGGAGCCGAACGCGGTGAACGCATAGGCGGCGACGCCTTCGCGCGGGCCCCAACCGGCGATGTTGAGGGGGAGGGCGGCGCCGAGGAGGACGAGGGCTCCGATGGGCAGCAGGGTGGTGAGGGGGAGGTGGGTGGACTGGGCCGCGATGACGAAGACCAGCAGGTGCCCGGCGGTGCTCAGCGCGGACAACACCGCGACCGCGCCAAGAGCCGGCAGCGCCAGCGCCACCGCGGCCACTCCCCACCACCGCCAGGGACCCGGCAGCAGCAGTGCGCCGACCAGCGCGACCTGCACCACCTGACCGATGCCGCGCTCCAGCAGCACGGCGCGCCAGCCATGGCGGACACCACGGTGCAGATCACCGACGACACCACCCGGGAGGGCGACGTTGATGAGCTGCGAGCGGTAGTAGGCCGCGTACGCCGTCCCGAGGGGGAGTGGGGCGTCGTAGCGGCTGGCCACCAGGGTCCATCGCTTGGCGCAGCAGTAGGTCGTGGCCGCGGTGATGAGGAGCGCTGCCAGCACCGCCCACGGCCGGACGGCGAGGAGGCCGTCGAGGAACGGTCCGGCTCCGAGCTGCCGGAACAGGACGAGCAGGACCACCAGGCCGGCGGCGAGGCGAGTCGCGCGGTGGTGGACCCAGGTGGGTTCGCGGCGGTTGCTGCGCCAGCGTGCCGCGACCGTCGTGGGGATCGTCATCGGAGGGGCTCCAAGGCGGTCGCGACGGCGGCGGCGGTGGCTTCCCAGGTGGGCAACGTGCGGCGGCGGACCCGGACGGCGTGCCGGATCCAGCGGCGCAGGGTCGGGTCCTCGAGCCAGAGGCGCAGGGAGCGGGCCAGGGGTTCGGGGTCGTCCGGGCGGACCAGCATGCCGGGGCTGTCGTCGCTGACGGTTCCCAACGCCTCGGGGACACCGCCGACAGCGCTGCCCACGACCGGGAGCCCGTGGGCGAGGGCCTCGGTGACGACCATTCCGTAGGTCTCCGCGCGCGAGGGCAGCAGGGCGAGGTCGGACGACGCGTAGGTGGCGTGCACTCCCGCGCTCGACAGCTCCCCGACGAAGCGGATCCGGTCGGTGATGCCGGCGTCGGCTGCCTGCTTGCGGAGCCGGTCGACGAACGGGTGGTCGACATCCACGGAGCCGACCAGGGTGCAGGTCCAGTCGAGGTCGGCCAGCGCGCCGAGGGCGGCGAGCAGGATGTCGTGGCCCTTGGCGGGAGCCAGCGTGGCGACGCAGAGCAGCTCGTTGCCGGCGACCGAGCCGAGGGTGGGCAGGACGCGCGGGACGCCAGGGGTGGCGACGTGCACCCGACGCGGGTCGAGGTGGCGGCGCAGCAGCGTGCGTCGGGTCCATTCACTGGTGGTGATCACCGCCGGGGCGTCGGCGAACAGCTCGCTCTCGCCCGGGACACCGAAGATCATGTGCACCAGCGGCACGACGTGGATCGCGGCATCGAGGAAGGCCTCGGGAGCCCAGGAGGCGACCACGCTGTCGACGAGCACGGTGCTTCCGGTGGGCATCGCGGCGGCCGCGTGGCTCGCCTCGTCGGGCCGGACCTCGTGGGTGACGACGTCCCAGCCGCGTGCGACCAGTGCGGCGTGCAGGTGCCGGTCGTAGACGTTGCCGCCGCTGGGTCGGTCCGCGAAGCCGGCCGGGACCAGCAGGTGGATGATCACAACGGCCTCGTGTAGCCGGCCCAGGCGATGTGCGACTCGTGCAGGGTCACCTCGAGCTCCGTCACCGCATCACCGGCGAACCGGGGAGCGAGGCGGTCGGCCACCCAGCGGGCGATCACCTCGGTCGAGGTGTTGAGGCCCTTGAACTCGTCCTCGTCGTCCAGGTTGCGGCAGTGCACCGCGGCGAGGACGTCCTTGAGCTCGTCCGCAGCGCGGCCGATGTCGACCAGGATCCCGTCCGGGCCGAGGTCGGGTCCGCGGAAGGTCACGTCGACGACGTACGTCGCGCCGTGCAGGCGTTGGGCCGGTCCGAAGACCTCCCCCTCGAAGCTGTGCGCGATCATCACGTGGTCGCGAACGGTCACGGCGAACATCAGGCCTCCCCAGGATCGAGCACAGAGCCGTAGGTGATGCTGTGGCAGAGCGCGGTGCGCCGTCCGGTGGCGAGCTCGGCCATCACGGTCGGCAGGTCCTCGAACGGTGAGGAGCCGGTGAGCAGGGCGTCGTAGGCGGGGTCGCGGAGCAGATCCAGGGCCAGGGCCAGCCGCTGCGAACGAGTGCGGCGGTGCCGGCGGCGCAGCGCGACCTCGCCGACCTGGCTGGCCCGGATCCGCAGCCGTCCAGAGTGGAACGCGCCTCCGAGGTCGAGTCTGACCGGGGTGTCGCCGTACCAGCTCAGGTCGATGACCTCGCCGTCCTGGGCCAGCAGCTCGAGGGAGCGTCGCAGCCCGGTCGACGTCGCACTGGCGTGCAGCACCAGGTCGCGGTCGCCGCTGACCTCGTCGGGGTGCGCGAACTCCACGCCCAGCATCTCGGCGACCGTGGCGCGCGCCGGGTCCACGTCGACCAGGGTCGCCTCGACCCCCGGGACGTCGGCGAGCAACCGGGCCACGCAGCAACCGACCATGCCGGCGCCGACGACGGCGATCCGGTCACCGATCAGCGGGGCGGCGTCCCAGAGCGCGTTCACGGCGGTCTCGACGGTGCCGGCCAGGACGGCGCGGTCGGCCGGGACGCGGTCCGGGACGACCGTCACGGCGGTCGCCGGGACGACGTAGGCGGTCTGGTGGGGGTGCAGGCAGAACACGGTCCGACCCAGCAGGGCGGCGTCGCCGTCCTCGACCACGCCGACGCTCAGGTAGCCGTACTTCACCGGTCCGGGGAAGTCACCCTCCTGGTGCGGCGCCCGCATCCGTTCGAACTGGTCGACCGGGACGGCGCCGCGGAACACCAGCGTCTCGGTGCCCCGGCTGATCGCCGAGCGCACCGTGCGGACCCGGACCTGACCGGCTGTCGGACGGCCGACCGCGACGGGCCGGATCTCGCCCCGGCCACGGCTGACCCAGAACGCCTGTTCCTGCACGTCGGTCTCCGTCCCGCGGCCCCGGTTGAACCCGGCGGGCGCGCTGTTCGTGTTGCCCCCGTACTGAGAACACGGAGGCGCAGTGCATCAGGTTCAGATCAAGCCGCAGAAGCTGCTCTCGGCGGCGAACCTGGTCACGGGGGTCCGTTTCGTCCTGGCGGCCGCGGTGGCCGTGGTCGCGCTGCTCGACGGCCCGCGGGAGCTCCTCGGTGCGCTGGCCGCGATCGCCCTCGTCAGCGACTTCGTCGACGGCCGCCTGGCCCGGGCGCTCGGCACCGTCACCCCGCTCGGCGCGCGGCTCGACCAGGAGTCGGATGCGCTGCTGATCCTGGTGCTCAGTGCGGTCGTGGCGGGCGACCTGGGGGTCTGGGTGCTCGGCGTCGGCGTCGCCCGGTATGCGTTCGGTGCGCTGTTCACGCTCGTCCCGTCACTTCGCACGCCGCCGGTCCGGCCGCGGTACTGGTGCAAGGTCGTCGCCGCTTCGGTCGGCATCGTGCTCGCGGTGGTCGCGACGGTGCCGATGCCGTCGGTGATGGCGGCGTCTCTCGTGGTCGGCGTCGCGCTGCTGCTCGCGGAATCATTCCTGCACGAGGCCGTCGACCGCTGGCGGGCACCGCGTCCGGTGCTGCGGCCGCGTGGCGTGACCGTGATCGCGTTCGCCGTGGTCTGGGCTGCGCTGGTGGTGCCGACCGACCGCGAGCAGCTGAGCGGAGCCGTGTTCCTGCGGCTGCCGCTGGAGGTCCTGCTGGTGACGGGGCTGGCGCTGCTCCCGTGGCGCAAGTCCCGGACGGCGATCGCCGCTCTGGTCGGAGTGCTGCTCGCCGTCCTGGTGCTGCTGACCGCGCTCGATCTCGGGTTCCAGGCGGTCTTCGACCGCTCCTTCGACCCGGTCGGCGACTGGTCCTACCTGGGTCCGGGGGTCGGCGTGCTCGGCGACTCGATCGGGTCGGGGTGGGCGCACGTCGCCGCCGCCCTCGCTGCGCTCGCCGTGGCGGCGGTGCTGGTCGGCGTCCCGCTCGCAGTCGTCCGGCTGGTCGCGGTCGCGGCGGAGCATCGACGGGCATCGATCGCCGCGGCGGCCGGGTTCGGACTGGTCTGGGGACTGCTCGCCACCGCCGGGACGACGGTCCCCGCAGCGGGAGCCGCCGACCTGACCGTGACCGAGGTGGGTGCCGTCCGAGCCGGGCTGGCCGACCGCCAGGCCTTCGCCGCCGAGATCGCGGCTGACCACTACGCCGTCACCGCGCGGCGCGACCCCGCCTCCCTCCTCTCCGGGCTGGCGGGCAAGGACGTGCTGCTGGTGTTCGTGGAGAGCTACGGCCGCGCTGCCGTCCAGGGCACCTCGTACTCGCGGGGCATCACCCAGGTGCTCGACGAGGGGACCGCCGTCCTGGACGCCGCCGGCTACCACTCCCGCAGCGCGTTCCTGACCTCGCCGACGTTCGGTGCGGGATCCTGGCTGGCGCACTCGTCACTGCAGTCCGGCCTCTGGGTCGACAGCGAGCGCCGCTACCGGCAGCTGCTCGGCACGGACCGGCTCACCCTGACCAGGCTGTTCGGCAGGGCGGGCTGGCACACGGTGTTCGACGTGCCCGCCAACACCGAGGACTGGCCCGCGGGCAAGGACTTCTACCGCTTCCAGAGCTACTCGGACTCGCGCGACGTCGGCTACCGGGGCCCGAAGTTCGGCTACTCGCCCGTGCCGGACCAGTACACCCTCGAGCACTTCCGACGTGAGGAGCTCACGCCCGGTGCGAGGAGGCCGGTGATGGCGGAGATCGACCTGACGTCCAGCCACCACCCGTGGACCCCGGTGCCGCAGCTGATCCCGTGGAGCCAGGTCGGTGACGGGTCCGTCTACGACGCGATGCCGTTGACGCCCACCTCCACCCAGATCTTCGGTGACCCGGACGCGGTCAAGGCGATGTACGGAAGGACCGTCGAGTACACCTGGAAGACGCTGACCTCGTTCCTGACGGCCTACCGCGACCCCAACATGGTCCTGGTCGTGCTCGGTGACCACCAACCGCACGGCTACGTGAGCGGCGACAGCCCCGGCCACGACGTGCCGATCAGCGTGATCGCCTCCGACCCCGGGGTCATGAAGCGGATCGACCGCTGGCAATGGCAGCCCGGGCTGCGGCCGGCGCCGGACGCATCGGTGTGGCGGATGGACACCTTCCGCGATCGGTTCCTGACCGCGTTCGGTCCGGCGGCTCCGCACGGCTAGCGGAGCCTCAGCACGGTGTGGCCGTCGCTGGCCCGGATGGTGACGTCCTTGATGTCCTCGAGGGTGGCCGCGGTGCCGGTGGACAAGTGGATCGTCCTGCCGGGCAGCGCCTTCCAGGAGGTGACCTCCTCGCGGCGGCCGTCGGTGTGGGTGACGACCATGCTGTAGGTCCAGGTCCTGGTCTCGGCCGGATAGCCAGGGCTCGCGGTGGCGTAGGTGCAGTCCAGGTCGAGCCGGGTGCCCCACGTGACCGGCGTCAGTGACACCCAGCCGGAGATGGGCTGCGCGCCGACCGGGGTGAGCTGTTCGGGAGCGGCGGTGCGCGCCGCGACCGTCGGGCTCGCGGACGGCGGCCCGTCGTCGTTGTTGGTGACCACGGCGGTGCCGATGGCGACCGCGATCACGGCCGCCGCGGCGATGCCGGCCACGATGGACATCCGCCGACGCTGGGCCTGGCGCGCGCGGCGCACGAGCGCGGGAAGCAGGGTGTCCGGGACCGGCGGCTGGTTGCGCCGGTCGTCGAAGACCTCGATCGGGACCCGGGCCAGGAGCCCGGGCAGACCGGCCAGCTGCCGGACCGACTGCCGGCAGGACGCGCAGCCGGGCAGGTGGCGTTCGTATGCCGTCCGGTCTCCCGGCGAGAGTGCGCCGAGGACGTAGGCGCTGTCCTCGTGCTCGTGTCCGCAGTCGCTCATGCGCCGCCCACCCCCATCTCCTCCAGAGCGAGCCGCAGGGCGCGCAGTGCGTAGTGTGTCCGGCTCTTGACGGTGCCTTCCGGGATGCCGAGCTCGCGGGAGGCCTCGGCGACGGACCGTCCGCGGTAGTAGCACTCCAACAGGATGGCGCGGTGATCGGCCGAGAGCTGGGTGACCGCCTCGGCGACGACCCAGGACTGGAGCAGCGTGTCGGTCGGGTCGACCGGAGTCGCCGGCTCGGGCAGTGCCTCGGTCGGGCGCTCGTTGCGATAGCGCTTGCTGCGCCACTCATCGACGACGATGTTGCGGGCGACGGTGAACAGCCAGGAGCGGATCGATCCGCGGGTCTCGTCGAGGACCTGCGGGCGCTGCCAGGCACGCAGCAGCGTCTCCTGGACGACGTCCTCGGCGCGGACCGGGTCCCCGGTCAGGTGCAGGCAGAAGCCCCACAACGCGGCCGCGTGCGCGTCGTGCAGCTGCTCCATCAGCATCCGCGGATCGTCGGCCATGACTTCGTGGTGCACCTCCGTCTCATGACACGCACCAAGGGTCGGATCGGTTCAACGGCCTGCCCCAACAGCATCCTCGTCAACGAGCGGGCGGTTGCGCGACACCGCGGCCCCGTTGCGGTTGCTCGCACGCGTCGTGGCGTGGAACCGCAACCGGTGGCGAACCGGCTGCGGCGGCGCCGAGCCCGGCCCTAGCCTCGCGGCATGAGACGCCACTCCCACGACCTCGCAACCATCGTGCTGCTGGAGGACGATCGCGGTCCGAGCGCCGCCGCGCGACAAGCCCGGCCCGACACCGCACGGGCCTCGCATCCGACCGGGCGCGACCGCTACCTCGACCTCCTGCGCGCCATCGCGCTGACCCGCATCGTCACGCTGCACACCTTCTACACGGCGAGCTGGCTGACCGTCGTCTTCCCGTCGATCGGCGTCATGTTCGCGCTGGCCGGCTCGTTGATGGCCCGCTCGCTGGAACGCCCGGCGGCCGGGGTGCTGAGGCGCCGCTCGAGGCGACTGCTGCTGCCCCTGTGGGTCTACAGCGCCACGGTGCTGACCGGTCTCCTCCTGCAGGGCTGGCGGGCGGGCTCGGACGGCGCCGTCGAGTGGTCCCTCAAGCTGCTGCTGTGGTTCGTCCCGATCGGGGACCCGCCGTTCCCGAACACCATCGGGTCGGACGCAGGTCTCCTGGAGGCGACGTGGGGCCTGCAGTCGGCCGACATCCTCTGGTACATCCGGGCGTACTTCTGGTTCGTGCTGCTGTCGCCCCTCCTGCTGAGGGCGTTCCGGCAGATGCCGTGGACCACGATGCTGACGCCGCTGGCGCTGCTCGTCGCGCTCTACGTCACGCCGGTGTCCCTGCCGGCGCAGCTCGACTCGGTCGCGTGGGACTTCTGCGCGTACGCGCCGTGCTGGATCCTGGGCTTCGCCCACCACGACGGGCTGCTGCGCCGGATCCCGCGGGACCTCGTCTTCGTCGGCGGGATCGCGCTGATGAGCCTGGGGCTGCTGTGGGTCTCGACCGGGCGGGACGGCACCGGCTGGGACCTGGGGCTGATGCCGATGGCCACGGCGCTGTGGTCGCTGGGATTCTGCGCCATGCTGCTGAGGATCTCGCCGTCGTGGTCGTCCTTCCCCCGCGCGCTGCGGCGCCTCGACAAGCCGGTGACGCTGATGAACCAGCGCGCCATCACGATCTACCTGTGGCACTGCCTGGTGCTGATGGCCCTCGTCCCGCTGATCGACCGGATGGGCCAGTACGAGATCGTCACCCAGTACGTCCCGTGGCTCTACTCGCCGTGGATGCAGTACGTCCTGGTCTGGCCGTTCCTGGCGCTCGTCGTCCTGGCGGTCGGCTGGGTCGAGGACGTCGCCGCGCGCCGACCGCCCCGCCTGTGGCCCACGCGCGGATAGGCGTACGCAGACGGATCGGGGAGGCTCCGGGCCGGCGCCGGTGTGTGAAGATCGCGGGGTGATGCTCGACGTCGTGCTCTCGGTCCTCGGGACGCTGGTCGTCCTGTGGGTCGCCGGGATGCTGCTGCTGTGGTGGAGGCGTCCCACGGACCTCAGGCTCGGCGACGCGCTGCGCCTCCTGCCGGACGTGATCGGGCTGGTGCGCCGACTCGCGGGCGACACGAGCCTGCCGCGCGGCGTGCGGATCAGGATCTGGCTGCTCGTGGCCTATCTGGCGATGCCGATCGACCTGGTCCCGGACTTCGTCCCGGTGCTGGGCCAGGCGGACGACGTCATCCTCGTCGCCCTCGTGCTGCGCTCGGTCGTGCGGCGGGCCGGGCCCGAGGCGGTGGAACGGCACTGGCGGGGTGGCGATGCCGGACTCGCCGTGGTCCGGCGCATGGCTCGCGCCTGACCGTGCCTGCGTACGCGTCCGAATCCCGCCAGTAGCTGTCGGCGGCACGCGGCATGATGGTGACATGTTCACCGATCACGAGCGCTGCTACCGGGCCGTCCAGTCCCGCGACGCCCGGTTCGACGGGGTGTTCTACACCGCGGTCCGGACGACCGGCATCTACTGCCGCCCGTCGTGCCCCGCGGTGACGCCGCGGGTGCAGAACGTGACCTTCTACGCGACCGCCGCTGCGGCCCAGGACGCGGGCTTCCGGGCCTGCCGCCGCTGCCGTCCCGACACGACCCCGGGCTCGCCGGAGTGGGATGTCCGGGCCGACGCGGTCGGACGCGCGATGCGGCTCATCGGCGACGGCGTCGTCGAGCGCGAGGGCGTGGAGGGGCTGGCCGCCCGGCTGGGCTACAGCCAGCGACACGTCAACCGGATGCTGACCCAGCAGCTCGGGGCGGGACCGCTCGCCCTGGCCCGCAGCAATCGTTCGCACGCGGCCCGCACGCTGATCGAGACGACCGACATGCCGATGGCCGACATCGCGTTCGCGGCCGGCTTCTCCTCGATCCGCCAGTTCAACGACTCGATCCGGCGGACGTACGACCTCACGCCCTCGCAGATGCGGGGGAGGCGTCGTCGGGGAGCGGTGACGGGACAGATCACGGTCCGACTCGCGGTGCGTCGGCCGTTCCACGCCGAGGCGCTGGTCGACTTCCTGCGCGCCCACGTCGTGCCCGGTGTCGAGGCGGTCGACGGCCGGACGTACGCGCGGGTGCTCCGCCTGCCGCACGGGCTGGGCGCCATGGCGGCGACCCTCGCCGACGACCACGTCTCGCTCGAGCTGGAGCTCGTCGACCTGCGAGACATGTCGACCGCGGTCGACCGGGTGCGCCGGATGCTCGACCTCGATGCCGATCCGGACGCGATCGACGAGGTGCTGTCCGCCGATCCGGCGCTGCGGGACCTCGTGCTCGCCGCTCCGGGCCTGCGGGTGCCGGCGCACGTCGACGGCTTCGAGGTCGCGGTTCGCACGATCGTGGGGCAGCAGGTGTCCGTCGCTGGGGCCAACACGGTCCTCGGCCGGCACATCGGCACGTTCGGCACCCCGGTCGACCTGGCGCTCGCGCGGACGTTCGGGCTGACCCACGCGTTCCCGTCCCCGGCGGCGCTGGCCGAGGCCGACGACGAGACCTTCGGGATGCCGCGATCGCGGGCCCGCGCCGTCATCGGCCTCGCGCAGGCCGTCGCCGACGGCAAGCTCGTCCTCGATCCCGGCGTCGACCGCGACGAGGTCCGCGAGCAGCTCCTGGCGATGCGCGGCATCGGGCCGTGGACCGCCGACTACGTCGTGATGCGCGCGCTGGCGCACCCCGACATCCTCCTGACGACCGATCTGGTGCTCAAGCGCGAGCTCGAGCGCCGCGGCATCACGCCGCAGGACACCGAGCGGTGGCGCCCGTGGCGCTCCTACGCCGGCATGCACCTGTGGCGCTCCACCCCCGCCTTCGAAAGGGCAATCCCATGACGACACGCTGGATGGACTCACCCATCGGTGGTCTGCGCCTGCACGCCTCGGCCGGGCTGGTCACCGCGATCGACTTCGGCGCCACGCCGCGGGGCGCGAGGACCGCGGACCCCGTCCTCGACCGCGCCGAGCAGCAGCTGGGCGAGTACTTCGCCGGCGAGCGCACCGCGTTCGACCTGCCGCTGGCCAACGACGGCTCCGAGTTCCAGAAGAAGGTGTGGGCCGAGCTGGTCCGCATCCCGTACGGCGAGACCGCGAGCTACGGCGAGATCGCCCGCCGGCTGGGCTACGAGCCGGTCATCTCCCGGGCCGTCGGGGCCGCCAACGGCGCCAACCCGATCCCGATCGTGGTCCCGTGCCACCGGGTCATCGGGGCCGACGGCACCCTGACGGGCTATGCCGGCGGGGTCGAGCGCAAGCGGATCCTGCTCGACCTCGAGCAGCCCGGCCTCTTCTAGCCGCCGGGCGCAGTCCATGCTGGGCACATGACGGACGCCAGCGGCACCAAGGACGACCCGTGGCTGCTCACCACGGCACCGGGCTCCTCGACGTACGAGATGTATCGCACCGAGTCGACCACGCCGCCGTCGCTGCGCTGCGTGGTCGGCACGACCTGGCTGTCCTACCGCGCCGAGGCGATCGAGGACCTGCACGCCTGGCTGCTCGAGCGGGGTGACTGGGTCGACCTCGGCGCCGCCGACGAGAAGAAGCCGGCCACGCCCGGCACCGTCGAGGCGTTCGGCCGGGACGAGGCCAACCCGGTCGGCGGCTGGTACGGCCTGCGGGCGGGCTATCGCGGCCGGTTCGGGATGTACCTGCCGCCGCTGCTCGAACGGCTGGGCCTGGCCGAGCTGACCCACGAGCCGCGCAACAACCGCGTGCGCGGAATCTGACGTCAGTTCGCCTCGCGTTCACCCGGGCGGGTCAGGATCGACGTGACCCAGCGATCCCGGAGGTGAACATGGGGACGAAGTCCGGCACGTCGGCTCCCCGGCCCGGCAAGACCCACAAGAAGCTCGCAGCCGCGACCGCCGAGGTCGAGGAGCTGACCACCCAGGTCCGGGCACTGCGCGCCCGGGTCCGCACGCTCGAGGCCGAGGCCGACATGTGGCGCAAGCGCGCCCGCAAGCAGCGATCCCGGGCGCGGAAGATCCGGGACGAGGCCGAGAAGGCCGTCGCGGCAGCGTCCGAGGCGGCACGCAGGCGGGCGGGCAAGAAGGCCGGGAAGCAGCTCCGGCACACCATCGCCGACCACCCGCGTGCAGAGCCACTCGCCCTGCGGGACGCCCCGCCGTTGCCGCAGGCGACGTGGACCGTGGCCCAGCTGCGTGCCGCGGCCCGTGACCAGGGCGTCGTCGGCTGCTCCCGGATGCGCAAGGAGCAGCTGCTCGCCGCCCTGGTCTGACTCACCCGTGACGGCGCAAGGCTGTGGACGACGCACGTGACCGAGTGCCCGCGGCGGACGACTTCGCGGCCTGGACTCGGTGTCCCGGGTCAGGACGTGCGGCGCAGGCTCTGCGACAGGCGCTCGGCGGCGGCGACCACGGCCGGCGCGTGCATGCGGCCGGGCTGGCGGGTCAGGCGCTCCAGCGGCCCGGACACCGACACGGCGGCGACGACCTTGCCGGAGGGGGAGCGGACCGGGGCGGAGACCGACCCGACGCCGTTCTCCCGCTCGCCGACGCTCTGGGCCCAGCCGCGACGGCGTACGGCCGACAGCTCGGCGGCCGAGAAGGTCGCCTTGAGCAGTCCCTTGTTCATACGCTCGGGATCCTCCCACGACAGCAGGATCTGGGCCGCGGAGCCGGCAGACATCGTCAGCTGGCCACCGACGGGGATCGAGTCGCGCAGTCCGGTCGGACGATCGGCGGCCGCGACGCACACCCGGAAGTCGCCCTGGCGGCGGAACAGCTGGGCCGACTCGCCGGTGATGTCCCGCAGACGGGCCAGGACCGGGCCGGCGGCGGCCAGCAGGCGGTCCTCGCCGGCGGCCGCGGCGAGCTCGCCGAGACGCGGGCCGAGGATGAACCGTCCTTGCATGTCGCGGGCGACGAGCCGATGATGTTCGAGGGCCACGGCCAGGCGGTGAGCCGTGGGCCGGGCGAGCCCGGTGCTCGCGACGAGTCCGGCGAGCGTGGCGGGGCCCGGCTCGAGCGCAGCGAGCACGAGTGCGGCTTTGTCGAGAACGCCGACTCCGCTAGAGTTGTCCATGTCTTGATACTGCCGTATCGCATTGTGAGACGCAAGTAGCGAAGAGCTAGGAGAGCACCATGGGCAAGACTCTTGCCGAGAAGATCTGGGAAGAACACGTCGTACGCCGTCACGAGGGCGAGCCCGACCTTCTCTACATCGATCTCCACCTCATTCACGAGGTCACCAGCCCGCAGGCGTTCGACGGCCTGCGGCTCTCCGGACGTAGCGTCCGCCGGCCCGACCTGACCCTCGCCACCGAGGACCACAACATCCCGACGACCGACCTCGACAAGCCGATCGCCGACCTCGTGTCGCGCACGCAGGTCGAGACGCTGCGCCGCAACTGCGCCGAGTTCGGTGTCCGCCTGCACCCCATGGGCGACATCGACCAGGGCATCGTGCACGTTGTCGGCCCGCAGCTCGGACTGACGCAGCCCGGCATGACGATCGTGTGCGGTGACTCGCACACGTCGACGCACGGCGCGTTCGGCTCGATCGCATTCGGCATCGGCACGTCCGAGGTCGAGCACGTCCTCGCGACGCAGTCGCTGTCGCAGGCCAAGCCCAAGATGATGGCCGTCGAGGTCGTCGGTGACCTGCCGGCCGGCTCGACCGCGAAGGACCTGATCCTGGCGCTCATCACGCAGGAGACCACCGGCGGCGGCCAGGGCTACATCGTGGAGTACCGCGGCGACGCGATCCGTGCGCTGTCGATGGAAGCCCGCATGACGATCTGCAACATGTCGATCGAGTGGGGCGCCAAGGCCGGGCTCATCGCGCCGGACCAGACGACGTACGACTACCTCAAGGGCCGCCCGTCGGCGCCGACCGGCGCCGACTGGGACGCCGCCGTCGAGCACTGGGACAGCCTGGTGACCGACGAGGACGCCGAGTTCGACAAGGTCATCACGATCGACGCCTCGACCATCACGCCGTTCGTGACGTGGGGGACCAACCCCGGCCAGGGCGTGCCGCTGTCGGGCAACGTCCCTGACCCCGCGTCGTTCGAGGACGACAACGAGCGCATCGCCGCCGAGAACGCCCTGCGCTACATGGGCCTCGAGGCCGGCACCCCGATGAAGGACATCCAGGTCGACACGGTCTTCATCGGCTCGTGCACCAACGGTCGCATCGAGGACCTGCGGGTCGCCGCGTCACTGATCGAGGGCCACAAGGTCGCCGCCGACACCCGCATCCTCGTGGTGCCCGGATCGGTGCGCGTACGCCTGCAGGCCGAGCAGGAGGGCCTCGACGTGATCTTCAAGGACGCCGGCGCCGAGTGGCGTGGTGCCGGGTGCTCGATGTGCCTGGGCATGAACCCCGACCAGCTGACGGTCGGCGAGCGCGCCGCGTCGACGTCCAACCGCAACTTCGAGGGACGTCAGGGCAAGGGTGGCCGTACGCACCTCGTGTCGCCCGACGTCGCCGTGGCGACCGGGATCCTCGGTCACCTCGCCGGCCCCGCCGACCTTGCCGAGCTCGAGAAGGCAGGAGCCTGACCATGGACAAGTTCTCCACGCACACCGGTGTCGGCGCTCCGCTGCGCCGCAGCAACGTCGACACCGACCAGATCATCCCGGCCGTGTGGCTCAAGAAGGTCACCCGGGACGGCTTCGAGGAGGGCCTGTTCTCGGCCTGGCGCAGCGATCCGGCGTTCGTGCTGAACCAGGACGCCTACAAGGACGCCACGGTCCTGGTCGCCGGACCCGACTTCGGCACCGGCTCGTCGCGGGAGCACGCCGTCTGGGCGCTGCAGAACTATGGCTTCAAGGCCGTCATCTCCCCGCGCTTCGGCGACATCTTCCGCGGCAACTCCGGCAAGGCCGGGCTGCTCGCGGCCGAGGTCGACGAGAAGGTCGTCCAGCGGCTGTGGGACTACCTCGACGCCAACCCGGGCGCGTCCGTCACGGTCGACCTCGAGACCCGGACGGTCAGGGCCGGCGAGGGCGTCGACGCGATCGAGGACTCGTTCACGATCGACGACTACACCCGCTGGCGCCTGCTGGAGGGCCTCGACGACGTCGGCATCACGCTGAGCCACGAAGAGGACATCGTGACGTACGAGGCGAAGCGTCCGACGTTCAAGCCCGTCACCCTCTGACCCCCTCTCGCTGACGCGTGGGTTCCGCCCGGTGACGCGTGGGTTGCGCCTGTCGTAACCCACGCGTCAGCGGCGATAACCCACGCGTCAGCGCCAGATGGCTACGGACGTGACCACGTCGTCGTCGGTCTGGAGGAAGACCCGCTGGCCGACGCGGAGGTGGCGGATGTGCTCGGCGAGGGACTCGGCGGCGAAGTCGAGCCGATGCCCCTGGTCGGTCAGGACGTGACCTGACCGGGTGCCCTCGTCGAAGCTCGCCACGGTGCCCTGCATGCCGATCACCCTAGTCGGCCGGGCGACCGATTAGGCTCGCTCCCATGCATCGCCGCCACTTCCCGAAGACCCTGAGGGTCATCGTGCTGTTCCTCCGGCCGATCCTCATGCTGGTCACGAAGCGGGACTGGCAGGGCCAGGAGAACCTCCCCGCGGGTGGCTGGGTCCTGGCCCCCAACCACATCTCCCACCTCGACCCCTTCCTGATCTCGCACTTCATGGTCGACCAGGGCATCCCGCCGCGGTTCCTCGCGAAGGACACCCTGATGAGCCTGCCGATCGGCG
>NZ_JAOPXQ010000051.1 GCF_025965075.1 Aeromicrobium sp. | reverse complement strand
CCCGTCGCCGTCGGTGCCGTCGGAGTCCGTGGTGTCGCCGTCGGTCGTGTCCGTGGCGTCGCCATCGGTCCCGTCGGCGTCCCCGCCGTCCGTCCCGTCGGCATCGCCGCCGGGCGTCGGTGTGCCACTGGCCGGGCTGCTGGTGATGTCGTCGTCGTTGAGCGGCTCTTCGGGGGTGGTCGTCATACGTCCTCCTGGGTGCGAAGTGGCCGCCCCGGACGGGCGGCTCCTACATTCTGCTGCCAGGTTCGCCGCCCGACAACCGGAGGAGACTGGCCCTCGCCCGTGGCGGGTCGGCACGCGTAAGGGGCAGGCCATGGGTCATGTCGCACAGGCGAGCACGGGCGCGCGAGGCATCCTGGTCGTCACGTGCATCTCGACGCTCGTGGTCAACGGCAACACGTCGGCAGAGGTGCCGGTCCAACGAGGGCTCGCAGCTGCGGTCGGTCTCCCTGTGGGGTGCGGCCGCCGCTGTCGGGGCTGCGGCCGGACCACTGCTGGGCGGTGTCCTCGTCGACGTCACCGGGTGGCAGGGACTGTTCTGGGTCGATGCCACCGTCGCCGGCGCCTGCGTGCTGATGACGGCGGCGACCGTGGGGGAGTCGCGGGACCCCGATCGTCCCCGGACCATCGACTTCGCCGGCACCCTGCTCATTGCGCTGGTGCTGACGCCACTGATCCTCGGGGTCTCCAAGAGCGGCGACTGGGGATGGATCTCGGCGCCAACCCTCGGCTGCTTCGCGATCTCGGTCGCGTCCGGGGTGGCGTTCGTGGCCGTCGAGCAGAAGGTCGCGGTGCCGCTGCTGGACCTCGCGCTGCTGCGCAACCGGGTCCTGGTCGGCTCGACCATCGCGATCCTGATCGGCGCCGGCACGATCAACGCGCTGATGTATTTGCTCAGCCTGTACTTCCAGATCCTGCCACCCTCGGCTTCAGCCCGCTCGAGGCCGGACTGGCGACGCTGCCGGCCACGGTCGGACTGGTCGCGGTGGCCCCGCTGGTGCCGCGTCTGGCCCAGCGGATGGGTGGCCGACAGACCGTGTGCCTCGGATTCATCCTCACGACGATCGGCTTCGTCATCGTCGGCCTGGTCGACGCCTCGTGGACCTACGGCGCGTTCCTGCTCCCGCTCGTCGCGATCGCGGTGGGCATGGGCATGTCCAACGGCCCCGCCTCGTCGGCGGCCACGGCGTCCGTCCCCGAGAGGCAGGTCGGTGGCGCCTCCGGCGTCTCGAACATGGCGCGGTACGTCGGTGCGGCCGTCGCGACCGCGCTGGCGGCCACGATCTACGGAACCGTGATCGACAACCGGACCGACGACGGTGCGGCGAGGGGCGACGCGCTCGCGTCGGGTCTGGCTGCGGCGTCCTGGCTGATGGTGGTGTTCAGCGTCCTGGGTGTCCTGATGGCCGTCGCGATGGGCCGGCACCGTGCGGCGACCGGAACGCTCGACGACGCCGCCGCGGCAGCGGCGGCACACACGCACACCCTGCCCACGTCGGCCACGGCCGGCCGGTCCCGCTCACGGGGCTGAGCCACGACACACGCACCGCCGGGACGCGGTCAGCGCAGACGCTGGGCGAGGCCGTCCAGGTGGGTGTCGAGGTGACGTTGGTACCAGCCGCGACCCGACCACTTCTCGGGATCGGTGAAGCCCGGGATCGAGTGCTCGGGCACGTCCTGGTCGGTGGTCAGGCTCTGCATGCGGGCAGCGTCGATCGAGGAGTTGAGCACCAGGGTCCGGATGAAGTCGATCGCGGCCGTGGCATCGATCAGGTCGAGGCCGTGCTCGCACAGGGACTCGACATGAGGCGTCAGCTTCTCCACGAACCCCGGAGAGATGTTGCGTGCGGTCACTGCCGCGACGTCATAGCCGGTGTAGCGCTGGCACAGCCCCCACAGGGTCTCGCCGATGGCGGTGATCTCGTCACGCCAGTCCAGGTCGGTGGAGGGCCAAGGCGCTTCGCGGGCGATCCGGTCCATGGCCAGGACCAGCAGGTGCTCGCGACTGTCGACGTACCGGTAGAGCCCCGAGTGGGCCACGTTGAGGCGTCTGGCGATCTGCGGCATCGAGAACGTCGCCAGCCCCTCGGCCAGCACCGCGTCGATGATCTGGTCGACGGTGAGCTGTCGCGGACGTCCCGGCTTGGTTCGCATTCGTTCACGATACCGAGCGGCGGTCGGGACCAGCGAGGGTGCCGTCGTGGTGCGACGGGTCACCGCCAGCGGAGCGGATCGTGTGTGGGCCCGGGTCGGGCGGCACGCCCTGCGGACGGTCCGGGGGCCGACGGGTCGCACGCGAAGCAGTCGTCCGGGCGGTTGTGGGCGACCTGGGAGCGTGCGAGCGTGACGGTCCCGGCGTTGTAGATCCCACCGCCCTGCGCCGAGGAGGCGTCGGTGGCCGCGACACTGTTGTGGACGACCCGGGAGCTCGTGAGCGCGAGATCGACCGGCGGGCCGGAGAGGAAGGCACCGTTCCAGATCCCCCCGCCCTGGGCCATCGTCACCGGAGCGCGCGCCGTCCCGGTGTTGTTGCGCACGGTCGACGAGCGGGCTCGGAGGACGGTGTTGTTGAAGATGCCGACCCCGAGGACGCCGGCGGACCCGTGCGTGCTGCTCGCCCGAACCCGGTTGCCGCTGACCACGACCCGCGTCAGGTCGACCGGGTCGGCGTTGCCGACGAAGTCGTAGACCGCCAGTCCAGAGCTCCCCACGGCCGATCCGTCCACGCTGTGGATCGTGACGGAGTTGTCGGTGATCCGGGTGTCGGAGACGGTCCCTCCGGCGTTGATCTCGACGACGGAACCGACCGGCAGGATGTCATCGGTGGTCGCAACCTCGCTGATCACCCGATTGTGGCTGATCTCGGTGTCGCGCATGGTCAGCGGGGTCAGGTGGGACAGCAGCGCGGCATCGAAGGCCAGCGGCTCCCCGACGGGGTCCACGGTCCTGACGACGTTGTGATTGATCCGGGATCGCGTGATCAGCGTGCCGGCCGCGCCGCCACCGACATGGATGCCCCCGGCATGTGCGCCCATCTCGATGAGCTCGCCCTGTCCCAGGACCGGCCAGCGGGTCTGGAGGTCGGCGCGGTTGTGGCTGACGTCGCTGCGGTCGACGTCGAGGGACCCGCCCTCCACGAAGAGACCGGCGCCCTCGGCGAAGCGCCCGATCTCGCGTGGCACGGCGTCATTGCGGACCACCGACGAGCGACGGACGACAACGTCTCCACCGCGAGCCCACACCCCTGCACCGTCGGCGTCGCTCGCCGCCCCGCCGGCCAGGTTGTCGGAGATCCGGACCCGGTCGAGGGTCAGGTCACCCCGGGTCGCGATGCCAGCACCGAAGGAGCCTGCGTAGGGGCAGTCCGACTCGGGGCACCGGACGCCGCTCGGTGACGGACTGGTCCGAGTCGGCTCGGTCCGGTTGCCCTTCACCACGGAGCGCGACAGCGTCAGCGAGGCCCCCGGCGCGTCTCCGGACCCAGCCCGGACGAGCACACCCCCACCGAACGCCTCCACCCCGTCGCCGTGCGTGACCCCTCCGGTGATCGTCACGCCGACCACACGCGTGGCTTCGGCCGTGGGCTCGACGGTGATCACGGGACCGCCACCGGCGATCACGGTCCGCCCGGCCCCCGTTCCGATCAGGGTCACCGGCCGAACGATCGTGACACCCCCGGTGAAGACTCCGGCGGACAACCGGACGACGGCACCCGGACCGGCAGCCGAGAGCGCCGCGCTCAGCGTCGAGTGACAGCCCGCCCCGTCCACGCACGCCGTGACCCCGCCGCTGGATACTGCGACGGCAGGGCTCACCAGCCCGGAGGATCCGGCCAGCATCACCGCCGCCGCTCCGACGCCCAGCCAGCGAGCCGGCGATGCGTGCTGTGCCGTCATCTTGGGGCCCCTCCTGGGTCCGCGCTGCTCACGGGCGGGCCTCGATCACGAGGTTGACCGGTGTCGTGGTGGCGACGCGGACCCGGCTGAAGCCGGCGTCCTTGAGCATCGACGTCAGGACGGCCGGACCCGCCTGCGGACCGAGGGCGCGCTGCCCGGGTTGGGCGAGCGACGAGGGCGTGCACACCAGCGTCGAGGCGCCGTAGAACACGCGCCCGATCGGGTGCAGGTTGTCCTCGATGTGGTCACCGGCCATCGGCTCGACGAGCATGAACGTCCCGTCGTCGG
>NZ_JAOPXQ010000021.1 GCF_025965075.1 Aeromicrobium sp. | reverse complement strand
TGCGGACCATGAACTCCTTGAGGATGTCGTTCTGGATGGTCCCGGAGAGCTTCTCGGGCGGCACGCCCTGCTCCTCCGCCGCGACGATGTACAGCGCGAGCACCGGCAGGACGGCGCCGTTCATCGTCATCGACACGCTCATCTCGTCGAGCGGGATGCCCTCGAAGAGCTTGCGGGTGTCGTAGATCGAGTCGATCGCGACACCCGCCATGCCGACGTCGCCGACGACCCGCGGGTTGTCCGAGTCGTAGCCGCGGTGGGTCGCCAGGTCGAACGCGACCGACAGGCCCTTCTGGCCGGCCGCGAGGTTGCGGCGGTAGAACGCGTTGGACTCCTCGGCGGTGGAGAAGCCGGCATACTGCCGGATCGTCCACGGCTGGGTCGTGTACATCGCCGGGTAGGGGCCGCGCAGGAACGGCGTGAGGCCCGGATAGGTGTCGAGCGCGTCAAGGCCCTCGAGGTCGTCAGCGGTGTAGAGGCCCTCGACCTCGATGCCCTCCGGCGCTGCCCACGGCGCGGCACCGCCGGTCGCGCGGGCGTACGCCGCGGGGTCGGGCTCGTAGGCCTGCTCGGGATCGAGCGGAAGGCCGTGGAAGCTCTCGGGAATGCTCATGCGCCGAGCTCCTGTCGGATCGAGCGGAGGAAGGCCAGTGCGTCCAGCCCCATCGCGATGGTCGTGTCGGCGCCCACGGCAGCCTTGCCGGCCAGGACGACGTACGTCGCTCCCGCCTCGCGCAGCGCCGTGACGAGGTCGGCGCCCCACGTCTCGTAGGCAGCGTCGTTGCCGACCAGGACCACGACGGAGGGCTTGCCCGCCTCGTCGTACGCCGCGAGGACGTCCTCGACGCCCTCGGACGGTCCGCCGACCACGGTGTCGACGCCGCCGGCCGCGAGCAGGTTGGCGGCGAACGTCGCGCGAGCCGTGTAGCCGGCAACGGTCCCCAGTGAGGCCAGGAACACCGGGTCAGCGGCGCGGTCGTCGCGCAGCGCCTCGAACTCACCGCCGTAGCGGTGCACCTCGAGCGGGCGGTCGTACGGACGACGCTCGGGCAGCGTCTCGTGCAGGTTCGGGAACTCCGAGACGCCGGTCAGCGGGCGGGTGCGCCTGGCGATGTCGAGCGCGCGGGCCGAGACCGTCTCGCCGACCGCGGACCGGACCAGGCCGAGGGCCGCGTCGAGATCGTCGGTCGCGTCGATCCGGCCGAACAGCTCCCACGCGGCCCGGGCGAGGTCGTCGGTGAGCTTCTCGACGGCGTGCGAGCCGCCGGCGGGATCGGTCACCGCGGCGACGTGGGACTCGCTGATCAGGAGGCTCGACGTGTTGCGGGCGATCCGCCGGCTGAACGGCTCCGGCAGGCCCAGCGGCTCGTCGAACGGCAGGACCGTGACGGACGCGGCCCCGCCGACGCCAGCGGAGAACGCGGCGACGGTCGTGCGGAGCATGTTCACGTAGGGGTCGTACCGCGACATCATCGGCCGCGAGGTCACGGCGTGCTGCAGCTGGCCCGCGGCGGCGGACGTGACCCCGCTCAGCTCGACGACCCGGTTCCAGAGGCGGCGCGCCGCGCGCAGCTTGGCGATCGTCGGGAACTGCTCGTCGGTCGCGGCGTAACGGAAGTCGATCAGCCCCGCGGCCTCCTCGACCGTGAAGCCGGCCTCGGTGAGGACCCGCAGGTAGGTCGCGCCGGCGGCCAGCGAGTAGGCCAGCTCCTGCACGTCGGAGGCACCGGTGTCGTGGACCGCGGTCGCGTCGACCGTCACGGCGCGGACGCCCAGCGGCTGGGCGATGCGCGCGACCCGGACCGCGACGTCGAGGTCGGTCACGCCGCGATCCCGGAGGGTCGCGCCGATCGGGTCGGCGCCGAGGCTCGTCCCGGGCGCCGCGGTGACGGCCTTGTCGGCGATGACGTCGGCCAGCGCCTGTGCGGCCTCCACGGGTTCGAACGGCGCGTCGATCACGATGGCGGCGAGGTCGACGAAGACCGGTTCGAGGACCGTCGCGAGGGCATCGATCGGGACGCCCCCGGTGCCGAGGGAGAGCCACAGCGAGTTGACGCCGTTCTCCAGGTCGGTCACGACGTCCTTGGCGGTGCGCTCCGGATCGGGGTCGGTGAACCAGGCCCGGACGTCCCAGCCGTCCAGCTCGCGCGTCGCGGTGCTGCCGCGCGTGAACGGCGCCTGGCCGGGCAGCCCGCCGTCCGGCAGCCCGGCGCTCAGGCTCGGGGTGCCGAGCGGGGTGACGGCGATGCCGTCGAGCGTCGTGGTGCCGAGCCGCGACCACACATCCGTGTCGGGGGCGTCGTCGGCGAGCTTGCGGGACTTGCGGAGCACGGCCGCGGCGGCCTTCTCCCACTCGTCCAGCGTGTGCTCGAGGCCTTCGCTGAGCTGGACGTCGGGGGTGGAACCGTCGGAGGACATAAGGGGCATCGTACGAACCAGCCGTGATGCGGGCCACTCAATGTGATGAATGTGACGAACGCATGACGTCACGCCGGGTCGACCTCGACGAGGAATCCGGCCATGTCGAGGACCTGGACGTGCTCCGCGGGGGTCGCGGTGATGTCGTGCGCGACGGTGCGCCGGCGGCCCGTCGCCATGAGGATCCGCACGATCGTGCCGGTCAGCACGGTGTCGCCGTCATCGTCGGCGGCACTGGCGACCTCGCCGTCGAAGTCGGCCGGCAGCTGCGGCAGGAGCTCGGCGAAGTCCTCGGTCAGGACCGGCCAGGCGATCGCGTCACCGACCGCGAATCCTTCGTCGGTCGCGATGTCCTCGGCCCCGTCCACCCATGTCCACACGCCCTCAACCGTAGGCCCACCCGGTCCTGAGAGACTGGGCGCGTGAAGATCCCAGCAGAGCTGTTGCCCGCGGACGGCCGATTCGGCTCCGGCCCGTCGAAGGTCCGCACCGAGGCGCTCGACGCGCTGGCCGCGACCGGCACGTCCCTCATGGGCACCTCGCACCGCCAGGCGCCGGTCAAGAACCTGGTCGGCAGCCTCCGCGAGGGGCTCGCCGCGCTGTTCTCCGTGCCGGACGGCCACGAGGTCGTGCTCGGCGTGGGCGGCTCGCACGCGTTCTTCGACGCCGCGACGTTCGGCCTCGTGCGGGAGCGCAGCCAGCACCTCGTCCACGGCGAGTTCACCGCGAAGTTCGCCAAGGCTGTCGCGGCGGCCCCGTTCCTGGCCGATCCGCACGTCCTGGAGAGCGATCCGTCGACGCACCCGAGCCTGGTGGCCGAGCCGGGCGTCGATGCGTACGCCTGGGCCCACAACGAGACCTCGAGCGGCGTCATGGTCCCGGTCGAGCGCGTCGCCGGGGCCGACGACGGCGCCCTGATGCTGGTCGACGCCACGTCGGGCGCCGGCGGGCTCCCGGTCGACATCGCCCAGACCGACGCCTACTACTTCGCGCCGCAGAAGTCCTTCGCCTCCGACGGCGGGCTGTGGATCGCGATCATGTCGCCGGCGGCGATCGAGCGCGCCGAGCAGGTCAAGGCCGGCGGCCGGCACATCCCGGGATTCATCGACCTGCCCATCGCGATCACCAACTCGCGGCAGGACCAGACCTACAACACCCCCGCCCTGGCGACGCTGTTCCTGCTCGACGACCAGGTCCGGTGGATCAACCAGCGGGGCGGGCTCGACTGGGCCGTCGAGCGGACGACCGACTCCTCGTCGCGCCTGTACGCATGGGCCGAGTCGTCGTCGTACGCGACGCCGTTCGTCACCGCCCCGGCCGAGCGCTCGCTGGTCGTCGGCACGATCGACCTCCAGGGCGTCGACGCCGCCGAGGTCGTGTCAGTGCTGCGGGACAACGGGATCGTCGACGTCGCGGGCTACCGCGGTCTGGGCCGCAACCAGCTGCGCATCGCGATGTTCCCCGCGATCGACCCCGACGACATCACCCGGCTGACCCGCTCGATCGACCACGTCGTGACGCACCTCGGCTGACCGGGGCAGGTCAGTCCAGGACCGTGCCCGCACGGTGCAGCTCGCGGTGCTCCTCGTAGATCCCGGCGTTGGTGTGCAGCTTCTGGACCTCGGCGTCGGTGAGCTCGCGGCGCACCTTGGCCGGCACTCCCGCGACGAGCGAGCGTGGCGGCACGACCGTGCCCTCCACGACCAGGGCACCGGCGGCGATCAGGGACTCGGTGCCGATGACCGCACCGTTCATGATCGTCGCGCTCATGCCGACCAGGACGTGGTCCTCGACCGTCGCACCGTGGATCACCGCGCCGTGCCCGACCGAGACGCCCTCGCCGAGGACGACGGGCTTGCCCTTGTCGACGTGGAACGCGCAGTTGTCCTGCACGTTCGAGCGCGCACCGATCGTGATGGGCTCGTTGTCGGCGCGGAGCACCGCGCCGTACCAGATGCTGGCCCCCGGCCCGACCACGACGGAGCCGGCGAGCACGGCCGTCGGCGCGACCCACGCACCGTCCGCGACCTGGGGGACCTTGTCTCCGAGAGCGATCAGCATGTCCTCAACGTACCGGGACGTGCCGTCGTCGGCCGCGGACCGCGCGTCAGGTCAGCCAGCGCGTCAGCGGGTCGATCGCGAAGTAGACCACGAACAGCGCGCTGACGACCCACATGAGCGGGTGGACCTGACCGACCTTGCCCTTGACGACCTTGAGCAGGACGAACGCGACGAAGCCGGCACCGATGCCCGCCGTGATCGAGTAGGTGAAC
>NZ_JAOPXQ010000019.1 GCF_025965075.1 Aeromicrobium sp. | reverse complement strand
CTCGGTGAGCTGCCCAAGCCGCACGAGATCTACGACTTCCTCAACGGCTACGTGAACGGCCAGGACGGCGCGAAGAAGTCCCTCGCCGTCGCGGTCTACAACCACTACAAGCGCGTCCAGGCCCAGACGGCCACGGGACGCGGCAAGGACGACCAGGTCGAGCTGGCTAAGTCCAACATCTTGATGGTCGGCCCCACCGGTTGTGGCAAGACCTACCTGGCGCAGACGCTGGCGCGCATGCTGAACGTCCCGTTCGCGATCGCCGACGCCACGGCGCTGACCGAGGCCGGCTACGTCGGCGAGGACGTCGAGAACATCCTGCTGAAGCTGATCCAGGCCGCCGACTACGACGTCAAGAAGGCCGAGACCGGCATCATCTACATCGACGAGGTCGACAAGATCTCGCGCAAGAGCGAGAACCCCTCGATCACCCGTGACGTGTCGGGAGAGGGCGTGCAGCAGGCCCTGCTCAAGATCCTCGAGGGCACGACCGCCTCGGTGCCGCCGCAGGGCGGCCGCAAGCACCCGCACCAGGAGTTCATCCAGATCGACACGACCAACGTGCTGTTCATCGTCGGCGGGGCCTTCGCGGGTCTCGACCAGATCATCGAGCAGCGCAGCGGCAAGATGAGCCTGGGCTTCAACACCGGCCAGCAGGACATCGGCAAGAAGACCGAGCCGCACAAGCTCTACTCCAAGGTGCTGCCGGAGGATCTGCTCAAGTTCGGCCTGATCCCCGAGTTCATCGGCCGCCTGCCGGTCATCGCCGCGGTCGACAACCTCGACAAGGACGCGCTCGTCGCGATCCTCACCGAGCCCCGCAACGCGCTGACCAAGCAGTACGTCCGGCTGTTCGAGATCGACGGTGTCGAGCTCGAGTTCAGCCAGGAGGCGAGCGAGGCGATGGCCGACCTGGCGCTCGACCGCGGCACCGGGGCCCGTGGCCTGCGCTCGATCATCGAGGCCGTGCTCGAGCCGGTCATGTACGAGATCCCGAGCCGGGACGACGTCGCGAAGGTCATCGTGACGGCCGCGACGGTCGCCGGCCTGGAGGGCCCGCAGATCCTGACGCACGACGAGGCCGCCAAGAAGGCTTCCTAGTGGCGGCGGTGCTGGTTACCTCCCGGTAGGTTGTCGGCATGACTTCTGTCGACATCGCCCTGCTGGGTGCCACCGGGTTCACCGGTGGCCTCACCGCCGACTACCTCGCCACCCACCTGCCGGACGGCGCCACGTGGGCCGTTGCGGGCCGCAACCAGGCCAAGCTCGAGGCGGTCGCCGACCGTGTCGAGATGCTCGGCGGGCTGCGCCCCGAGATCATCTCGGCCGACACCGGCAACGCCGACTCGATGGCGGCGCTCGCCAAGAGCACGCGGGTGCTCGCCACGACGGTCGGACCGTACGTCCAGCACGGCGAGCCTGCGGTCAAGGCCGCCGCCGAGGCCGGCATCGCGTACGTCGACCTGACCGGCGAGCCGGAGTTCGCCGACACGATGTGGCTCAAGTACGACGCCGTGGCGCGCAAGACCGGCGCCCGCATCATCCACGCGTGCGGCTTTGACTCGATCCCCTACGACCTCGGCGTCCTCTACACCGTCCAGCAGCTCCCGGAGGGCGTGCCGCTCTCGGTCAGCGGCTACATCCGCGCCGGCGGCACCGCTTCCGGTGGGACCTACCACTCGGCGATCGGGGCGTTCTCCCGCATTCGTCACGCGGCGCGTACCGCGGCCGAGCGCACGAAGCTCGAGGCCCGTCCCGAGGGGCGCCGGATCCGGGGCGGCGGCAAGATCGGCCGCGGCGCCGGCGGCAAGGGCTGGGCGCTGCCCCTCCCGACGATCGACCCGCAGATCGTCCTGCGCTCGGCGCGGTCGCTCGACCGGTACGGCCCGGAGTTCACCTACTCGCACTTCGCCCAGTTCAAGAAGCTCCCGATGCTGGTCGGCACGCTGGCCGGGGGAGCGGTGCTGCTGGCCGGTGCCCAGCTGGCGCCCACCCGGAGCCTGCTGCTGAAGCTCAAGGCCCAGGGCGACGGGCCCGACGAGGACAAGCGCGCCTCGTCGTGGTTCAACCTCCGGCTCGTGGGCGAGGGGGGCGGCAAGACCGTCACGACCCAGGTCAGCGGTGGCGACCCCGGCTACACCGAGACCGCCAAGATGCTCAGCGAGGCGGCGCTGTCATTGGCGTTCGACGACCTGCCGCAGGTGTCGGGCCAGACCACGACCGCCGTCGCGATGGGCGATGCCCTGATCGAGCGGCTCGACCGGGCGGGCATCACCTTCCGGACGCTCTGACGACGGCACACCCGCTCGACGGGCACGTCGCCCCGTGGGTCGTAGGGTGAAGCGATGGACCTCGTCGGAGTCGCCACCCACGTCCTGACCTCGAGCAACGGGCCGCCGGGGCTCCTCCCGGCTCGCCAGCAGATGGCCTTGTCGCTCGGCTGGCACATCGTGCTGGCCTGCTTCGGCGTGGCGTTCCCGACCATGATCTACGTCGTGCACCGGCGCGGGATCGTCCGTGAGGACGCCGTCGCGCTCACGCTGGCGAAGCGCTGGGCCAAGGTGTCCGCGGTGCTGTTCGCGATCGGCGCGGTCTCCGGCACGGTGCTGAGCTTCGAGATGGGCCTGCTCTGGCCCGGGTTGATGGGCCGGTTCGGCGACGTCCTCGGGCTGCCGTTCGCGTTCGAGGGGCTCTCGTTCTTCGTCGAGGCGATCTTCCTGGGCATCTACCTCTACGGCTGGGGCCGGATGCCCGCACGCCGGCACCTGGCGATGCTGATCCCGATGGGGGTGGCGGGAGTCGTCGGCACGTTCTGCGTCGTCGCGGTCAACGCCTGGATGAACAATCCCACCGGTTTTCGCCTCGTCGATGGCGAGGTGACCGACGTCAACCCGTGGCGGGCGATGTTCAACGATGGCGTGTGGCTGCAGTTCACGCACATGTGGGTCGCCGCTTTCATGGTCGTGGGCTTCGTCGTGGCCGGCGTGTACGCCGCGGGGATGCTGCGGGGCCGGGTCGACGCGCACCACCGGCTCGGCTTCACCGTGCCGTTCGCGTTCGCCACGGTCGCCGCGCTGGTGCAGCCCTTCATCGGGCACCTGCTGGGCCTGCGGATTGCGACGACGCAGCCGTCGAAGCTCGCGGCGTTCGAGCTCGCGACGACGACCGAGCAGCCGGCACCGCTGCGGCTCGGGGGGATCCTGGTCGACGGTCAGGTGCGCGGCGCGATCGACATCCCACGGATCGGCTCGCTGATCGCCCGCAACTCCTTCGAGAAGCCCGTGTCCGGGCTCGACAGCATCCCGCCTGGGGACCGGCCGCCGGTCAACATCACCCACCTGGCGTTCCAGTCGATGGTCGGCATCGGCACGCTGCTGGCGTTCGCGGTCGCGGTCTACTGGTTCGCCCGCTGGCGTCGCCGGGACCTGATCGGCAACCGCTGGTTCCTGCGCGGCGCGGTCGTCGCGGGTCCGCTCGCCGTGCTCGCGATGGAGTGCGGGTGGATCGCCACGGAGGTCGGGCGGCAGCCCTGGACCGTGTGGCAGATCCTGCGAACGACCGATGCCGCCAGCGAGAGCGGCGGGCTGTGGTGGAGCTATGCCGGCGCCGTGGTGATCTACGTCGGCATGACGATCGGCGCGGTCGTGGTGCTGCGCTCGATGGCGCGGCGGTGGCGGGCAGGTGAGGAGGACCTGCCGAGTCCCTACGGCCCCGGTGACTCCGCGGTGGACGAGGCGCGGTCCCGATGAGCCTGGCCGTCCTCGTGGCGATCGCGATGTTCGCCGGCATCGTGCTCTACGGGCTGTTCGGCGGCGCCGACTTCGGCTCGGGTTTCTTCGACCTGACCGCCGGCGGCTCGGAGCGGGGCGGCGAGCTGCGAATCCTGATCGACCACAGCATCGGACCGGTGTGGGAGGCCAACCACGTCTGGCTGATCTACATCCTGGTGATGTGGTGGACCGGCTTCCCCGAGTCGTTCGCAGCTGCGACAACCACCCTCATGCTCCCGCTCGCGCTGGCGCTCGTGGGCATCGTGCTTCGCGGGGCGAGCTTCGCCTTCCGGAAGTACTCTGCGACTCTGGCCCAGGCCCGGCTGTTCGGGGCGGTCTTCGCCGGCTCCTCGCTCATCACGCCGTTCTTCCTCGGCGCCGCGGCCGGAGCTGTCGCCTCCGGCCGCGTGCCGGCGGAGGGCAACGGCGATCCTTTCGACTCATGGCTCCACCCCACGTCGCTGTTCGGCGGCCTGATCGCGGTCGGAACCTGCGCCTTCCTGGCTGGGGTGTTCCTGACGGCGGACGCGGCTCGTACCGGCCACGAGGTCCTGGCGGAGACGCTGCGCATCCGCACGCTGGGCGTGGGCATCGCGACGGGCGTCATCGTCTTCGCCGCCCTCGTGCCGATCAAGCAGGACTCACCGACCCTGAGCGACCGGCTGCTCGGCCCCGCCGCACCGTTCATCGTGGCCTCTGGGGTCGCCGGTGCGGCGACCCTGGTCCTGTTGTTGCGCCGCCGCTACGGTCCAGCGCGGCTGGGTGCTGTCGCTGCCGTGGCCTCGGTCCTGATCGGCTGGGGCGTCGCGCAGTACCCGTGGATGCTGGTCGACGAGGTCAAGATCGCCGACGTGGCCGGCGCACCGGCCACCCTGTGGGGCCTGCTGGTCGTCGTCGCCGTCGCCGGGGTCATCGTCGTGCCGGCGCTGGCCTACCTGTTCTGGCTGACGCAGAGCGAGCGCTGGACGCAGCACACCTAGGCGCGGGTCATTCACACGGCCGCGGGCGTGGCCTGGACCTTGTACGACTCGACGGCGCTGTCCGCGAAGTACACCGGATCGACCGAGACGCGGCCCGCGGCGACGACGTCGGCGATCGCGAGCCGGAGCACGTCGAGCCGGTCCTTGGTCGCGGTGATCGTCAGGCTGCTGATCGGGGTCTTCTGGCTGACCTTGGCCACGGACTTGGCACCGCGGATGTCGGCGAGCACCGAAGCGGCGGACGCCAGCAGTGTCGGGTCCTGCTCGGACGTCGTCAGGTCGGTGCCGTTGACGGGCCACTCGGCACGGTGGATCGACCCCTCCTGCCACCACGACCAGACCTCCTCGGTCACGTAGGGCAGGAACGGGGCCAGCAGCCGCAGCTGGACCGACAGGGCCAGCACGAACGCGCTCTTGGCCGATGCGCCGCCGGCGTCGTCGCGACGGGCACGCTCCTTGACCAGCTCGAGGTAGTCGTCGCAGAAGTCCCAGAAGAACTTCTCGGCGACCTCGAGGGCCGTGGCGTAGTCGTACGCCTCGAAGGCTGCGGTGGCCTCGGTGACGACGAGCCGCAGGCGGCTCAGCATCGCCAGGTCGAGCGCCTCGGTGACCCGGGCAGGGTCGAGGTGGGTCGCGTCGGCGCCGAGCCCATAGGCCTCCTCGGCCGCCAGGACGAACTTGCTGGCGTTGAGGACCTTCATCGCGAGGCGGCGGCCGACCTTCATCTGCGCCTCGTCGAATGGCGAGTCGGCGCCAGGACGGGCGCCCGCGGCCCGCCAGCGGACGGCGTCGGCGCCGTACGTCGACAGGATCTCGTCGGGCACGACGACATTGCCCTTGGACTTGCTCATCTTCTTGCGGTCGGGGTCGACCACGAAGCCCGACAGCGCGGCGTGCGTCCACGGGATGCAGCCGTGCTCGAGGTGCGAGCGGACGAGCGTGGAGAACAGCCAGGTGCGGATGATGTCATGACCCTGCGGGCG
>NZ_JAOPXQ010000283.1 GCF_025965075.1 Aeromicrobium sp. | reverse complement strand
GCGGAGCAGCGTCAGGGCTGGTCTTGCCCATCACGATGAACATCTGGCACCGCTCGTCAGCAACTCCCGTGATCCACCACTTGCGACCGTTGATGACCCAGTCGCCCCCATCGCTCACGATCGAGGTCTCGATGTTCGTGGCGTCCGACGAGGCGACGTCCGGCTCGGTCATGTCGAACGCCGACCGGATCGTCCCGTCGAGGAGTGGCTCGAGCCACTGCGTCCGCTGTTCGGGGGTCGCGAAGAGCTCGAGCGTCTCCATGTTGCCCGTGTCCGGGGCCTGGCAGTTGATCGCCTCGGGCGCGAGGACCGGTGACCACCCAGAGATCTCGGCGATCGCTGCGTACTCGACGTTGGAGAGGCCGGAGTACTTGTGGTGGAAGAGATTCCAGAGTCCGCGCTCACGGGCAGACACCTTGAGGTCCTCCATGACCGCTGGATGGCTGTGGACCCCGTGCTCGGCCAGGTGCTCGGCCCACACCTTCTCGGCCGGGACCACCTCGTCCCGCATGAACTCCCACATCGACGAGCTCAGGCGCTCGGCTTCGGCGGACAGGGCGAAATCCATGGTTCAGCCTTTCTGAGGTGGTGCGCGAGGCGACGCATGGACCCGGCCGATCGGCCGGGTCCATGCTCGGGTCAGGGCTAGAGGGTGACGAAGACCGACTTCGGCTCGGTGACCGAGTGGTACCAGTCGAGGCCGAAGTCGCGACCGACACCCGACTGCTTGAACCCACCGAACGGCATGCGCGGGTCGAGCTGGAAGTAATTGTTGATCCAGACCGTGCCGGCCTTGATCGACTTCGCCACCGTGTGTGCGCGACGTAGGTCCTTGGTCCACACCGCAGCCGCCAGACCGTACTCGGTGTCGTTCGCGAGACGGATCGCCTCCTCCTCGTCATCGAAGGCGATGACGGACAACACTGGGCCGAAGATCTCCTCCCGGGCGATCCGCATGTTGTTGTGGACGCCGGTGAACACGGTCGGCTGCACGTAGTAGCCCGAGCCGCCGGTGGCCTCGCCACCGACCGCGACGACGGCACCCTCGTCCTTGCCCAGTGCCAGATACCCGGAGACCTTCTCGAACTGCTGCTGCGACGCGAGCGGACCGACCGCGGTGCCCGGGTCGAACGGATCACCTACCGACAGCTGGGACACAGCCGCCACCATGGCCTCGACGAAGCGGTCGTGGATGCCTCGTTGCACGAAGAGCCTGGTCCCGGCGAGGCACACCTGGCCGCTGATGGCCACGAAGCCGATGAGCGACGCGGAGACGGCCGCATCGAGGTCGGCGTCGTCGAACACGATGTTGGGCGACTTGCCGCCGAGCTCGAGCGAGACCCGCTTGAGATTGCTGACGGACGCCTGAAGGATCTTGCGACCGGTCGGCGTGGAGCCCGTGAACGAGATCTTGTCGATCCCGGGGTGCTCGGCGATCGCGCTTCCGGCGAGATGACCGAGGCCGGTGACGATGTTGATGACTCCCGGCGGCAGGCCTGCCTCGATGAGCAGCTCGCCCAGGCGGACTGCAGTCAGCGACGTCGACTCGGCCGGCTTGAGGATCAGGGTGTTGCCCGCCGCGAGGATCGGCGAGGACTTCCAGACGAAGTTGGTGATGGGCGAGTTCCACGGGATGATCGCGCCGCAGACACCGATCGGGTCGCGCAACGTATAGCTCAGCGACCCGGCAGCAGTCTGGGGCGTGTCCCCATGGATGTGCTCCGCCCCGGCCGCGAAGAAGCGCACCGTCTCGGCCGCGTCGCCGATCATGCCGGTGGCCGTCGCGAGAGTCATGCCGTTGTCGAGTGACTCGAGGTAGGCCAGCTCGTCGAGGTGCAGCTCGATGAGGTCCGCCCAGGCCCGCAGGATCTTGCCCCGCTCGAGCGGGCTCATCCCCGACCAGGGACCGCTCTCGAACGCCGCTCGCGCCGCGATGACGGCGAGGTCGACATCCTCCGAGCCACCACCGGCGACACGGGAGACGACCTTCTCGGTTGCCGGGTCGATGACATCGATCTCGTCACCGGAGACCGCGGCGACCCAGTGGCCGTCGATCAGCAGCCGGTGCGCCCCTCGGGCGAGGAAGGCCTCGGCTTCCGCGTTCTGGAAGTGTTCGTTGGTTGCGACCTGCAAATCCGACGCCATGTCAGTTCCTCTCAGTGCGATCGGCGCTCCGACCACTTTTTCTCTAATCGATGTTAGAACGATGTTACGAGGGTCACGCACATCCGTCAATATTGGCGCCAACATCTCCGGCGATAGTCAAGTCCGCGGGCGAGGAGTCGCGCATCAGGGCGACGGCCCGTCCCTCCATCAGCGACAGCGCTCTCACTGCGTCATTGAGATGCGTGCACCCGTGCACTCCCGGGAGGCGCGCCGCCACGTCGTCACGCAGCGCCAGCAGCGGCGTCCCGACCAACCCGGGCAGCCCGAGCATCGCCATGGGACATTCGCCGTACGGCAGGACGCGCGGATCGGCGTCGAGCAGTCGGAGCACGAGATCGTCCCGGCCGACTCGGGCCGTGACTCCGTACTGGTGGACGCCCGCCCGACCCGCAGACGGCTGCGTGGAGCTGTCCTGGAACATGGAGTCGATCACGACCTCGTCACCGGTCAGGAACACGTCCAGACGTCGGGCCCGTCGCAACGACATGTCTCGTCGCTCCGTGGGGCGGTGCCAGCCGTCCGGATCGTCCGGGTCGACGAGCTCGTCGACGTCTACAGACATGTGACGATCGTTGACCCCTCCGTCGGGCGCCAGCGCACTCGATCCGGGAGAGAAGCCCAGGCAGACGCCAGCCATCTGACGGCGCTCGGTCGAGCCCAGCAGGACACCCGTGTCCCCCTGCCCCCACAGGAACAACGCGTACGCCGCCACGATCCAGGCACCGGTCAGGTCGTCGAAGAGCTGCACGACCGGCGCACCCCGGGTCACGTCCGCAGACATGCGGTCGACCATGGCCCCCCTCACCTCGCGACCGACTCGCGCGCCCACCACCGCGGAGGCGCCCTCCACGGTGGGCGCATCGATGGCCACGACGCGGCGGTCGACGGGGTCGACGTCCACCGTCACCGACACGTGCTCCACGACAGAGAACCCGCCGACCTCGTCGGTCACGATGTCACGACCCACCCCTTCGAAACAGACGAGCCCGTCACGACCCTCGGGCCATGACACGTCCACGGACGTGGTGCGGCGGATGCTGCTGGGCCGGCGCGGAGGTGTTGCCCGGTCGTCGGCCATCGACTAGACGCCTCCGTGTGCTGCACTCAGGATGCGCGGCTGGGTCGCCTCCGTCGACGGCAGCACGGCCGCCACGCCTCCGCCTGCCATCACCACCACCCGGTCGCACATCTCCGACAGCTGCTCGACGTCCGCCGAGAAGATCGCCACTGCGCTACCGGCGTCAGCAGCGGCCGCCACAATGTCGAGGATGTCGCGACGCGCACCGGCATCGACGCCTTGCGTGGGCTCGTCGAGAAGCATGACCCGGGGCCCCGTCGACAGCCACTTGGCCATGACCATCTTCTGCTGGTTGCCACCGCTGAAGGAGTCCATGCGTCGCGAGGGGTCCAGGGGTCGCACTCCGAACTGCTCCATCAACGCCTTGGCGTCTGCCGCCTCGTCACGGATCCGCAGGGTCGGCCAGCGGAAGAACTTCTTGAGTCTCAGGAGGGAGAGGTTCTCCTGCGCGGTCCCCTCGAGCCAGACACCGTCCCGTTGACGGTTGCCGGGCACCACCGCGACACCGCGCCTCAGGAGCTCCTTCGGGTCGAGCCCCAGGATGTCCTTGCCATCCAGCTCGACCGAGCCCGCCGTCGACTCGAGGATTCCGGCGAGGAGGTACGGGACCTCCTGGAACCCCGAGCCGACGATGCCCGTCACTCCGACGACCTCTCCGGCGTGCAGGTCCAGAGTGAAGTTCTTGGTCTGACCTCCAGCGACTCCCTTGAAGCTCAGCAGGCGTTCGCGCTGGTTGTCACGAGGCTCGGGGTAGAAGCGCTCGAGGGAGCGTCCGAGCATCGCGGTGATGACGTCGTCGCGCACGACTCCTTCCACCCCGAAGGTATCGATGAGTCGTCCGTCGCGCAGGACCGCGATGGTGTCGCACGACTCGGTCACCTCGTCTAGGTGGTGGGAGATGAAGATGACGCCGGCACCGTTGTCGGCCGCACTTCTCATGAGGCGACGAACACGCAGTGAGTCCTCGTGTCCGAGGTACGCGGTCGGCTCGTCCAGGATCAACAGGTTGTGCTCCGAAGAGCCACGCAGCACCCGGATGGACCGTGCGATGGCGACTGCCGAGCGAACTGCGGGCTCCAAGGTCGACACCTGTTGGTGGATGTCGACGTCGACACCGAAGGCCGCGAGCAGGGACCGGCAGAGCTTCTCCTCCTCCCTGGTGCGGACCGGTCCGAGGACCCGTGCGCCGTACGACGAGGAGATGCCCAGGTTCTCCGCGACCGTCATGGACTCGACCAACCCGAGGTCCTGATGGATCACCGAGATGCCGAGCTCCTGCGGCTGCCTCACCGGGAGGTCGAGCTCCTCGCCGCCCATGTGGATGCTGCCGCTGTCAGGCGTGTGATAACCAGTGAGGATCTTGACCAGGGTCGACTTGCCTGACCCGTTCTCGCCGACCAGTCCGAGGATCTCGCCCTTGCGGACCTCGAGGTCGACGTCGCGCAGGACCCAGATCCCACCGAAATTCTTGCCGACCCCCCTCAGGGAGAGCAGGTCCCCGCCCACCTCGGACGTCATGCCCGACCCCGCCGGTTGGCGGCCAGCTTGGCGAACGTGATGGCTGCGATCAGGGCACACCCGTTGAAGAAGTTGGTGGCCCACTGGGTGGCACCGAAGAGCTGCAGACCGGCGATGCCGACCACCAGCAGGTACAGGCCGATCAGGGTGCCGATCGCGTTGAAGCGGCCGACGGCGATCGTCGTGGCACCGAGGAATGCCGCGGCGTACGGCTGCAACAGGTATTGGCCCGCGATCGACGTGTCGACCGCCCCGAAGCTGCCCGCCAGCAGGAAGCCGGCGAATCCGGAGATTGCTCCGCCGCTCATCAGCGCGATGGTGCGTATCCGCGTCACGGGCAGTCCCGCGAGCTTCGAGGCGTCCGGGCTACCACCGACGAACAGGAGGTAGCGCCCTGCAGGTGTGCGGTTGTAGACGTACCAGAGCACGACCACGAGGATCCACGCGAACCACGTCATCGACTGGATGCCGAGGACCTGGTGGGTCGCGATGTTGATGACGGGCTGCGAGACCCCCGTCAGGATCTCGCCACCGGAGATGGCCAGCGCAACACCCTCCAGCGCGGTCAGCGTGCCGAGGGTGACGACGAACCCGTCCAACCCGAGGCGGACGATCAGCGCAGCGTTGATGGCACCGACGACAGCGCCGACGCCGAGCGCGACGACCAGCGCAACGAACCACGGCGTGCCGTCAGCGGTCAGCTTGGCCACCAGGCCTGCGCTGACGATCATCGTGCCGGCGATCGACAGGTCGAAGCCACCGGCTCGCAGCGGGAGCGTGGCGGCCAGCGCGAGCACCAGCACGACCGCCGAGGAATTGACGATGGTCTTGGCGTTGCCCAGCGTTGGGAACGTGTCGGGAAGCAGGATCGAGAACGCCACGATCAGCAGTAACAGGGCGAAGACGACACCGTACTGCGCGACGATGCGCGCGACCGGACGCCCGCCGGCGCCGGCCGGAGCAGCATGCGCTGCCCCAGCCGGCGCCGAGGACGGGCTGACGGCCCCGACTCCGCTCCCGGCGGCCTTCTCGGTCATGTCGGATCGTGTGTTCATCAGTTGAGCCCCCACAGGGCGTTGAACTTGGCCTCGACGCCGTCGAACTGCGGGAAGATTTCCGCGTCCGACTTGCCGACGTTGGTCTCGTCGATGAAGCGCGTCGTGAGCTTCCAGTCGACGGCCTCGCCGCCGGTCATGGCTCGCAGGATCTGGTCCATGAACGCGTAGCCCTGGTAGGCCTGGGGCGGGATTGCCACGACGGCCTTGTGGATGCTCTTGCCACTGCGGATGCGCTCGAGCGACGCGGTGTCGCCACCCATCGAGGCAACCTTGACATCGGTACGGCCCGACTGCTGCACGGACGGAGCGATGAAGGTGACGGCTCCGTCGAGCAACGAGTAGATGTACTTCATGTTGGGGTCGCGTCGCAGCGCCTGCTGGGCCTCGGGACCGGCAATCGTCGCCAGCTTCGGGAGGTCGAGAGTGATGTAGTCACCCTTGCAGCTGCCGCCACATTCCTTGAGCTCTCCCAGCGCGGCATCGCGCTGCGCCTTGTGAGGCTGGAGCGCCGCATTTCCCATGATCGCCGTGTCGACGTCACACTTCGAGTCGGCCATCATCCACGCGGCGACCTCCTTGCCACCCTGCGCATAGTCGGCGGAGACGTGGCCGAAGAATCCCGACGCGGTGAGGTCCGTGCCGATGTTGCTGTTGTAGGTATCCACGACAGGGATGCCGGCCGCCTTCGCTTCCTTAACCTGCGCCTCGACCGCCGTCGTCGCAATGGCGAACAGGACGATGCCGTCTGCCTTCTGCGCGATGGCCTGCGAAACGGCGCCGACCGTCGTCGGGATGCTGCCATTACCGTTGACGACCTTGATGTTGATCCCGGCATCCTTGCCGGAAGCCTTGAAACCGTTCGTCACGGCGGTGACCAGCGGGGTGACAGTGCTCTGGATCATCCAGACCGTCTTCCCTTTCGCCTTCGACGCGTCGACCGGCTCGTCGGGCAGGAACGGGGTGACGTCGGCGCGGCCGGCGTCGACGATCTTCTTGGCGGCCGCGACGCATTCATCTGCGTTGCCCCCTGCCTGCGACGACCCATCGTCCGAGCCTGACCCACAGGCGGCCAGGACGGCCAGGCCGAGGACCGCTGAGAGGCCCCCTGCAACTGTCTTCTTCACAGCGTCTCTTTTCGTTGGGTGCCGGTCGGCGTCGCATCCAGCCCCGAGGAGGCGACGTCATCCGACGCACATGGAGGAGAGTCTGTCCGCGAACCTCGCCATGATGGCTTCCGCGGCTGCGTCAGTGTGACGCACGACACTCTTTCGAATTCATATTAGATCTTGGTCGACCCGCCGTCAACAGTTTTCTATGTTGGTTTAGACTTTTTGCAGCCAATCTTGACGGCAAAGTTTTCGTCGTGCTTGGATGGCGAGGCTCGGAGGAGCGAACCCCGGACGGGGTGGGCCTATCGAGGCGAGTCAGACCCTCCGGGCCGCCGACTCACAAGGAGCAAGCTCGATGACCGATGACTACCTGACAGCGTTCAAGACCGCTGAGCTCACGCTGGACGATGACGGAGTCCTGGTCATGAAGCTCCATTCCCGAGGGGCCTCGCTTGGGTGGAACGGGCTGCCCCATCGTGAGCTTCCGGAGGTGTTCGCGCGCGTCGCAGCCGACCGGAAGGTCCGAGCCGTCGTGCTGACCGGCACCGGCCAGAGCTTCATCGAGCTGATCGCCGAGTTCGAGGTCGGCATTGCCCAGGGCAAGGCAACCGCCGCCATGATGGACGATGGGCTCTTCGAGGGCAACCGCCTCCTGGACCACCTCCTGGCGATCGAGGTGCCGGTCATCGCGGCCGTCAACGGCCCGGTGGATGTGCATGCGGAGCTCGCACTTCTCTGCGACATCGTCATCTGCTCGGAGGACACCTACTTCCAGGACGCGGCGCACGTCCCCAGTGGCTTGGTCCCCGGCGACGGAGTGCAGGTGGTCTGGCCACTGCTCATCGGCTTCAACCGTGCTCGCTACTTCCTGCTGACCGGCGAGAAGATCGATGCGGCAGAGGCGCTCCGCCTTGGACTGGTCTCCGAGGTCCACCCGAAGGATGCGGTGCTGGCCCGCGCCCTCACCCATGCGCGCCGGCTCGCCGCGTGCAACCCCGTGTTCGCGCGCAACACCCGCCTCC
>NZ_JAOPXQ010000246.1 GCF_025965075.1 Aeromicrobium sp. | reverse complement strand
CCGTCGCAGATCAGCACAGCGGTGGCCGTGCCGTGGATGGGGCTGCGGTGATGTGCGGCGCTCACCTGGACGTACCTCCTGTCGGACTCCAGCCCGCGCCACGCGATGACCTGCGGTGACGGCAGCGTGGTGGCCCACGCCAGGAGCTCGGCGGGATCATCGACGCTGACGCTGACATCCCCCACGATGTCGATGCGACGACTGATCCGCAACAGCATGCCGAGCTGGCGTGCGTCGTCGGACGGATACATGGCGCACCTCCCTCGGGCCGCAGCCGACTTCTCCCGAACTCCAACGGTTGGCGTGCCGGCCTCGTGGCCCGGGGCCGACACGCCACCGCGAGGAACCCCTCGGTTCCGTCGCCGACAAGGCCGCGACGTGCCGCCACCTGTCTGCGTGAGCCGGTGGCGGAGTCCTGTCACGTCCAGCGTGACCCTGTCGATCTGGGCCGGTTCCCGTATGAGGAGAACCGTGCGCCAGGTCTGCGTCGACCTTGAGTTCCCCATCGAGTATGCGCAGCGTCACAGAGGCTGGCAAGGACGATCGCCGCAAATAAAATCATGCGGCGATCCGCATCGTGACAGTCCCGCCACGTCCCTCGGGTCAAATCTGTGCCGTTTGCCGGGGCGACCCTCCGGGTACGTGCGCACGTCCGCAGATCGCGGCACCACGACCACGAGGGGGACCATGACGAAGAACGAGCCCGGCGGACTGGCCGGCAAGGCACGAGACATCGCCGGCGAGGTCGCGCACGAGGCCAAGAAGGCCGTGACGGACGCGGCGCCACTCATCCCCGGCACACCGGGCAGCGGCACACCCACCGTCGACGAGCCCACCGAGCCGCACGACCCGCTGCCGCCCAAGCCCGCCCAGCACGGACCGGTCCCGCACTCCCCGACCGGCGCACCGTCCAAGGACGGCGAGCTCGCCGCGGCGCAGCAGGGTGCGCACCTCACGACCGCGACCGGGGTCCCGCTCCGCGACACCGATCACTCACTCAAGGCCGGACCCCGCGGGCCGGTCCTGCTGCAGGACCACCACCTGCGCGAGAAGATCATGCACTTCGACCACGAGCGCATCCCCGAGCGCGTCGTGCATGCCCGCGGCGCGGCCGCCCACGGCGTCTTCACCTCGAACGGCGCCGCCTCGGAGCTGACCCGCGCGGCGTTCCTCGCCAAGGGTGCGACGACCCCGGTGTTCACCAGGTTCTCGACCGTCCTGGGCTCGCGCGGCTCGGCCGACACGGTCCGTGACACCCGCGGCTTCGCGGTGAAGTTCTACACGACCGAGGGCAACTTCGACCTGGTCGGCAACAACATCCCGGTCTTCTTCATCCAGGACGCGATCAAGTTCCCGGACGTCATCCACGCGGGCAAGCCGCACCCGGATCTGGAGATCCCCCAGGCGCAGAGCGCGCACGACACGTTCTGGGACTTCGTGTCCCTGCACACCGAGGGCCAGCACCACGCGATCTGGAACATGTCCGACCGCGGCATCCCGCGGTCGTACCGGATGATGGAGGGCTTCGGCGTCCACACGTTCCGCCTCGTCAACGCCGCGGGCGAGACGACCCTGGTGAAGTTCCACTGGAAGCCGCGCCTCGGCGTCCACTCCCTGACCTGGGAGGAGGCGCAGCTCGCCGCCGGCGTCGACCCGGACTTCCACCGTCGGGACCTCGCGGACGCGATCGAGGCCGGCGCCCACCCCGAGTGGGACCTCGCCGTGCAGGTCTTCCCCGACACCCCGGACCAGATGTTCGAGGGCATCGACCTGCTCGACTCGACCAAGCTCGTGCCCGAGGAGCTCGCCCCGGTGCAGGTCATCGGGACCATGACGCTCAACGCCAACCCGGGCAACTACTTCGCCGAGACCGAGCAGGTCGCGTTCCACGCCGGCCACTTCGTGCCGGGCATCGACGCGACCGACGACCCGCTGTTCCAGGGCCGGCTGTTCTCCTACCTCGACACCCAGCTGACCCGCCTGGGCGGGCCGAACTTCGACCAGATCCCGATCAACCGGCCGCACGCCCCGGTCAACGACATGCTGCGGGACGGCTTCCACCAGGACGCCGTGCACACCGGGATCGCGCCCTACAGGCCCAACTCGCTCGACGGCGGCTGCCCGTTCCTCGCCGGTGAGGACATGAGCGCGTTCATCGACGTGCCCCAGCCGGTCGAGGCGTCGACCAAGGTGCGTGAGGCACCCGCGACGTACGACGACCACTTCAGCCAGGCCCGGCTGTTCTGGTTGAGCCTGACCCCGGTCGAGCAGGCGCACGTCGCCCAGTCGTACACGTTCGAGCTCGGCAAGTGCTACGAGCAGGCGATCAAGGAGCGCCAGCTGCTGGCACTGGCCAACATCGACCCCGACCTGTGCGCCACCGTCGCGGCCGGCCTCGGCCTGCCCGCGCCGGAGCCGACGATCCCGTTGACCGACGAGGTGCCCAGCCCGGCACTCTCGCAGGTCGGTGGGACGTGGCCGGCCGACGGACGGCTCGTGGGCATCGTCGTGCCGGACGGGGTCGACGATCTCGGCGACGTCCGGGCCGCGCGTGACGCGATCTTCGCGGCGGGCATGGTGCCGCTGGTGATCGCCTCGACCGGCGGGATGCTGACCGACGAGGCCGGCGACCCCGTGCCGGTGCAGCGGACGTTCCTCACGGTCCGGTCGATCGAGCTCGACACGATCCTGCTGGCCGGTGCCCCGGCGCCGGCCCCGGACGCCGATCCGGCCGTGGACGCCAAGGGCGGCGCGCCGACCGTCGGCGTCCTCGACCCGCGGGTCGCGCTGCTGGTCTCCGAGGCGTACCGCCACGGCAAGGCCCTCGGCGGCTGGGGAGACGCCCTCTCGGTCCTCGAGGCCAGCGGGCTCCCGGCGGCACCCGAGGGCGTCTACCTCGGTGACGACGCGGCGGACGTGGTCGCGCACGTCATCGAGCTGCTGGGCAGCCACCGGGTGTGGGAGCGCTTCCCGGCCTGATCCGTCGATGTACGAGAGCCCCCGCCGACTCCGGCGGGGGCTCTC
>NZ_JAOPXQ010000227.1 GCF_025965075.1 Aeromicrobium sp. | reverse complement strand
CACCGCGGTGACCACCTCGTGGCTCGACCGGCCGGCCGAGGCGAGCAGCGCCGTGAGCCGCTCCTGTCCGTACATGTCGAGCCCGCACCGCGCCTCGGTCACGCCGTCGGTGTAGAGCAGGACCGTGTCGCCGTCGTTGAGCGCGCGCTGCTCCTGCGACAGCTGGGGTGGGTCGACGACGCCGAGCAGCGAGCCCCACTCCCCGAGCTCGCGGATCGTTCCCGTCGCCTCGCGCAGCAGCGGCAGCTCGTGCCCGCCGCACGACACCGAGGCAGTCCACCGGCCGTCGCGCTTCTGCAGCCGCAGCAGCACGACGGTGCAGAACCGGTCGTACGACGCACCGAGCAGCGCCGTGTTGAGTCCCGTGAGCATCTCGGCGGTGGATCCGGACGGAATGGCGACGGCCCGGATGGTGTGCCGGACGAAGGTCGTGACCGCCGCCGCGTCGACGCCCTTGCCGGCGACGTCGCCCAGCGCGACGAGCCAGTCGCCCTCGCGGATCTGGAACACGTCGTAGAAGTCCCCGCCGACCTCACTGCCATCTCCGGCCGGACGGTAGACGCCGGCGATGTCGATCCCCACCACCTCGGGTGGCGCCGGGGGCACGAAGGTCTCCTGCAGCGTGCGACCCAGGGTCAGCGCCCGGATCTCGGCCTCCTCGGCCGCCCGCCGCGCGGTGAGCAGCTCCTCCTCGTACGTCCGACGCTCCCGCGCCTCGAACACGATCGTGCGGATGACGGCGCTGCCGCCGTCCACGCCCGGCCTGACGTTGGAGCTCAGCAGCACCGGGATGCTCGACCCGTCCGGGCGCTTGAGCTCGAACGCGATCTCGTGCGCCTCGCCCTGCATCTCGAGCATCGGCCGGTAGTGGGTCTCGTGATACATCCGGTCGCCCACGCCGAGGAAGTCGACCAGGGACATGGCCCCCACGACCTCGTCGTGCGGGAGGCCGACGAGGTCGAGGAACTTGCGGTTGGCGGCGAGGATCCGGCTGTCCGGTCCCAGCTCGAGATAGCCGCAGGGCGCGAGCTCGAAGTGGTCCCGGTCCGTCCTGGTCACGTGGCTCCGGACCCGAGGAACGAGCGGATCGCCGCCGCGGTCTCCGCCGGGGCGCTGAGGTGCGGGCAGTGCCCGGTCGTGTCCAGCACGACGTAGTCGACCTCGCGGAGGTGGTCGCGCACGTACTCCCCGGCGGACTGGGGCGCGATGAGGTCCTCCCGCGACTGGAGCACGAGGGTCGGCGCCCGGACGGCGGCGAGGTCCTGGCGGTTGTCGGAGCGGAACGTGACGTTGGCGAAGGCCTTGGCGATCGTCGGGTCGGACCGGCAGAAGCTCTCGTGGAGCTCACCCGCGAGCTCGGGCCGATCACCGTTGGCCATGATGACCGGCGCCATGGTCCGTGACCAGCCGAGGTAGTTGCGGTCCATCGAGTCGAGCAGCTCGTCGATGTCGGCCTGCGAGAACCCACCGACGTATTCGCCGTCGTCGATGTAGCGGGCCGAGGGCGAGACCATGACGAGCTTCGTGAACAGGTCGGGCCGCTTGCCGGCCGCCAGCGCACCGATCATCGCCGACACCGAGTGCCCGACGAAGACGACCTCACTCAGGCCGAGGGCCTCGCAGATCTCGATGACGTCGTCGGCATAGCCCTCGAGCGAGGCGTAGCGGGCCGGGTCGTACGCGCTGGTGACCGAGGCACCCGCGCCGACGTAGTCGAACAGCACCAGCCGGTGGTCGTCCTCGAGGAACGGCGTGACGGATCGCCACATGTGCTGGTCGCAGCCGAACCCGTGGGCGAGCAGGAGCGTGGGTCCCGACTCGCGACCACCGAAGGTGACGTGGTGTCGCACCAACGGATTCATGTCAGAAATCGTATCCGAGCGGGGACTGTGGCGGTTGCCGGTTCGCGGCGGCCGGCCGCACGATGGGCACATGACGTGCCGCACCGTGGGTGTCGAGGAGGAGATGTTCCTCGTCGACCCCTCGACCGGACGCCTCGACGGGTCGTCGGACCGCGTGATCGGCGCCGTCGGCGCACAGGACGAGATCGGCCAGGAGCTCTTCCTCCAGCAGGTCGAGACCCGCACCGAGCCCCGTCGCGACATGGCCGCGCTGCTCGAGGACCTGCGCGCCACCCGACGGACCGCGTCGGAGGCGGCCGTGGCGGTCGGCGCCCGGGTGGCGGCGATGGCCACCCCGGTCATGGCCGACGACGGGGGCGTCGTCACCCCCAAGGAGCGGTACGAACGCATGATGACCCGGTTCGGTCGGCTCGGGCTGCAGTCCATGGCGTGCGGGACCCACGTGCACGTCGTCGTCGCCGGCGACGAGGAGGGCGTGGCGGTGCTCGACCGGCTGCGGCCGTGGCTGCCGCTGGTCCTGGCGATGTCGGCCAACTCGCCGTTCAACCTGGGCGTCGACACGGCGTACGCCAGCTGGCGGGCGCAGATCTGGGAGGCCTGGCCGAGTGCCGGGGCCGTCGAGCCGTTCGGCGACGCGAGCGGATACCGACGTGCCATCGCCTCGATCATCTCCTCGGGGGCGGCGCTCGACGAGGGCATGATCTACTTCGACGCCCGGCTGTCCAACCACCTGCCCACCGTCGAGGTCCGGGTCGCGGACGTCTGCACGGACCTGGCCGACACGATCCTGGTCGTAGCGGTCGTGCGCGCCCTGGTCGACACGTGCGCGAGCGCCTGGCACGCCGGCACCGCCGTCGTGCCGTGGCGGGTCGACCTGCTCCGCGCGGCGCGCTGGCGGGCCCGGCGTGACGGGCTCAGCGACGCGTTGATCGACCCGTCCAGCGGCGCCCCGGCGCCCGCCGCCGAGGCCCTGGCCACGCTCGTGCGGACGATCGGCCCGGCCCTCGACCGGTCGGGGGACGCCGGGCTGGTCCAGGACGGGATCGAGCGCCTGCTGCGGGACGGGACCGGGTCGGCCCGGCAGCGCGCGGCGGCCGGGCCGGGCCTCGACCTGCGGTCGGTCGTGGACGACGTCCTCGACCGGACCGCGGCCTCGTGGCGGTGACCACTGCGCCCACGGTCAGGGCTTGAACAGCACCTTGATCGCGCCGTCCTGCTTCTTCTGGAACATCTCGTACGCCTGCGGCGCCTCGTCGAGCGTGAGGTGATGCGTCGCGAACGACTCCAGGCCCAGAGGGTCGGCATCGTCGTAGGCGAGGGGCAGGATGTCGTCGACCCAGCGCTTGACGTTGGCCTGACCCATCCGCAGGGTCAGCTGCTTGTCGAAGATCAGCTGCATCGAGATCGGGTCCTGGGCGCCGGCGTAGACCCCGCTGATCGCCACCGTGCCACCGCGACGGACGCCCTGGAACGCGAGGTCCAGCGCGGCCAGCCGGTCGGTGCTGGCGTGCATCATGATCGGGCGAGACATCTTCTTGGGGAGCAGGCCCACGACCTTCTGCGCCGCCTCGGCGACACCCGAGCCGTGCGCCTCCATGCCGACCGCCTCCATCGCGGCGTCGGCACCGCGGCCCGCGGTCTTCTCCAGGATCGCGGCGACGGGGTCGCCGGCGGTCAGGTCGATCGTCTCGACGCCGAGCGACCTCGAGCGGGCCAGCCGCTCGGGCACCAGGTCGACGCCGATGACCCGCACGTCGCGCAACAGCGCGATGCGGGCCGCCATCTCGCCGATCGGGCCCAGCCCCACGATGAGGAGCGTCTCGCCGGACGTGACGCCGGAGTACTCCACGCCCTGCCACGCGGTCGGGGCCACGTCGGAGAGGTAGACGAAGCGCTCGTCGCTCGGCCCCTCCTCGACCTTGATCGGCCCGTAGTTGCCGTGCGGGACGCGCAGGTACTCCGCCTGACCGCCGGGCACCGCTCCGTAGAGGTCGGTGAAGCCGAACAGCGCGGCACCCATGCCGAACTCGCGGACCTGGGTCGTCTCGCACTGCGTCTGCAGGCCACGGTCGCACATGAAGCACGAGCCGCACGCGATCTGGAACGGGATGACGACCCGGTCGCCGTCCTGGAGGTTCGTGACCGCCGAGCCGCGCTCCACGACCCGCCCCATCGGCTCGTGACCCAGCACGTCGCCGGGGTGCAGGAAGGGACCGAGCGGGTCGTACAGGTGCAGGTCCGAGCCGCACAGCCCCGTCGTGGTGACCTCGATGATGATGTCGTCGGGCTGCTGGATCTTGGGATCGGGAACCGTCTCGACGCTCACCTTCTGCTTGCCCTGCCAGGTCAGTGCTCTCATGGTGTGCCTCTCGCGATCTGTGGACGTGCTGCATCTGCTCGCACGCGGTGCTCCTGCAGTGCCCGTCCCGGCCCGTTTCATGCGTCGGCACAATGGGACGGTGACCGCCGGCCGATTCGCCCCCTCCCCCTCGGGCGACCTGCACGTCGGCAACCTGCGGACCGCGCTGCTGGCCTGGCTCTGCGCCCGCCAGAGCGACCGGGAGTTCCTGCTCCGGGTCGAGGACCTCGACCGGGTACGCCCGGGGGCCGAGGAGGGCCAGCTCGCGGATCTCGCGTCGTTGGGGCTGACGTGGGACGGCCCCGTCGTGCGCCAGTCCGAACGGGCCCGCCTCTATGACGCCGCCCTCGCCTCGCTGGCCGGCCGGGGGCTGGTCTACGAGTGCTTCTGCACGCGCCGGGAGGTGCTCGAGGCGCCGTCGGCCCCCCACGCCCCGCCGGGCTCCTATCCCGGGACGTGCCGCGACCTGACCGAGGACGAGCGGGCGCAGCGCCGCCGGGAGCGGCCGGCGGCGCTGCGGCTGCGGGCCGGCACCGCGACATTCACCGTCGAGGACGCGATCCACGGAACGTACGAGGGTGCGGTGGACGACGTCGTCCTGCGCCGGGGCGACGGCGCGGTCGCCTACAACCTCGCGGTCGTCGTCGACGATGCCCACCAGGGCGTCGACCAGGTCGTGCGCGCCGACGACCTGCTGAGCTCGGCGCCCCGCCAGGCGTACCTCGCGACCCTCCTCGGCGCGACCCCTCCGACGTACGTCCACGTCCCGCTGACGCTCAACGTCGACGGCCGCCGGCTGGCCAAGCGGGACGGTGCCGTGACGTACGCCGACCTCACCGCGGCCGGCGTGGACGTGCTGGGCGCGATCACGTCGTCGTTGGGGCTGGACCGGGCGACGCCGCAGGAGCTGCTGAGCACGTTCGACCTCGCGGCGATCCCCCGCGAGCCGTGGGTGTTCGTCCCGCCGACCTAGTGCTGGTCGACGAACGTCTCGATCAGCTCACCGAGCCGGTCGGGCTGCTCGATCGTGCTGGAGTGACCGCTGCCGGCCACGACCTCGAGGCGCGCGCCGGCGATCGCGTCCGCGATGACCTCGGCCTTGGCGAGCGGGGTCGCGACGTCCTCGTCCCCGACGACCACGAGGGTCGGCGTCGTGATCCGGCCGAGCTCGGGCAGGATCGGCTCCCGGTCGGTGACACCGTGGATCGCCTTCGTCACGCCGGTGCGCCTCGCCGCCCTGACGCCGGCCATCCACGCGTCGGTGTGCTGCTTCGCGGCGGGACTCGCCAGGAACGTGGGGCCGAACATGATCGGCTCGACCTGGGCCCGGACGGGGCCGAGCCCGAGGACGCGATAGACCTTGGCAAGCGTGCGGTACTTCGTGACCTTGTCGGGGTCCTCCGGGCCGGCGCTGGTGTCGAGCAGGGTCAGTGACCGCAGCAGCTCGGGGCGCCGGGCGCCCAACCGCATCCCGACGAAGCCGCCCATCGACAGGCCGACGTAGTGCACGGGGCCGGCCCGCAGCCCCTCGATCACGGCGACGGCGTCCCCGGCGAGCGTGTCCATGTCGTAGCCGTCGCGTGCCGCCGGCGACCGGCCCTGTCCGCGCCAGTCGATCGTGACGCAGCGGTAGCGGTCGCGGAGGCGCTCGACCTGGGCGGCGAACATGCGCCCGCTGAACAGCAGGCCGTGCCCGAAGACGATCGCCGGGGCGTCGGGGTGCCCGGCCGGCGCGCCGGTGTCCTCGACGTGGACCTGGGCACCGTTGACCTCGATGACGGGCAAGGCAGACCTCCTGATGGGCGTGTGCCGACTATGCCATCCCCCATGCCGCTGGGCCTGACGTTTCGACAGACACGCCGTCGGCGTGTCTGCACCAACGTCAGGGCCAGCGAAGTCTCGGCAGGGTCTTGACATGGTTGTGAGTGCTCACTAACTTCAATTCCATGGTGACTGGGAAGCGGATGAAGGCCGAGGACCGCAAGGCCCTGATCCTCGAGGCGGCGATGGCCGAGTACGGCCGGGGTGGCATGCACGCCACGTCGGTCGAGGTCATCGCCGAGCGGGCGGGGGTCTCGCAGCCGTACATCTTCCGACTGTTCGGCACCAAGACCGGTCTCATCGCCGCCGCGATCGAGCACCACACGACCAACCTGCGCCGGACCTTCCGCGAGGCGGCCGAGCAGCGCGGTCCCGACACGTCACCGCTGGAGGCGATGGGCACGGCCTACATCGCCCTCATGACCGACGACGTCAACTCGCTGCGCTGCCAGCTGCACACCTGGGCCGCGGCGTCCGACCCGGCGATCAAGGAGGTCGCCCAGCGGACGTACCGCGAGATCTGGGAGGAGATCGCGGAGCTGAGCGGGGCGACCGCCGACGAGGTCCGCGACTTCATGGCTCACGGGATGCTCCTGACGGTCGTCGCCTCCCTCGACCTCACCGAGCTGTACGGCGATCCGCTCGCCGTCGTGAAGGAGTTCTGATGTTCACCACCATCGCTCGCCTGGCGAGCACCCACCCACGCCGCATCCTCGGTGCCACGGTCCTGTTCTTCGTCGTCGCCGGAGCCCTCGGCGGCCCGGTCGCCGGCCTGCTCAACAGCGACAATGACTCGTTCTCCGACACCGGCGCGTCCAGCGCCCGCGCCATCACCCAGATCGAGGAGGCCAGCGGCCAGGATGCCGCCCCCAGCATCGTCGTGCTGGTCGACACCGCCGACACCGCCGCGATCGCCGAGGCCGCCGGGATCCTGCAGGACGATCCCGCCGTCGCGCAGGTCGTCGGCGGCCCCGAGGCGGGCGAGCAGTTCGTCTCCCGGGACGGCGACCAGACGTACGTCGCGGCGATCTATCGCTCCGGCGCCGACGCCGACCACACCACCGAACGCCTCCGGGACGAGCTCGGCCGGGTCGACGGCGTACAGGTCGGCGGATTCGGCCCGGCCTACCAGGAGGTCAACGAGCACGTCGAGGACGATCTCGTGACGGCCGAGCTGATCGCATTCCCGCTGCTGTTCATCGTGTCCCTGCTGGTGTTCCGCTCGGCAGTCTCGGCGCTGCTGCCGCTGCTGGTCGGCGGGCTGACGATCGTCACGTCGTTGCTGGTGCTGCGCGGCGTCAACGAGGTCATCGACATCTCGGTGTTCGCGCTCAACCTCATCACCGGGCTCGGCCTGGGCCTCGCGATCGACTACTCCCTGTTCATGGTCTCGCGCTTCCGCGAGGAGCTCGAGCGGGTCGGCCCCGGCGCCGAGGCGGTCCGCCGCACCGTCGCGACCGCCGGGCGTACCGTCGCCTTCTCCGCGGTCACGGTCGCCGGCGCGGGCCTGGCGCTGCTGGTCTTCCCGCTGCGCTTCCTCTACTCGATGGGCATCGGCGTCACGATCGTGGCGCTCGCCGCGGCGGCCGTCTCGCTGCTCGTCCTGCCGGCGCTGTTCGCGGTGCTGCAGCACCGGGTCAACGCACTGGCCCCGCGACGCTGGCGCGAGGCGCAGCTCGCCGACGCCCGCGCCGAGACGAGGGGATTCTGGTTCCGCCTGTCCCACGTCGTCATGCGCTTCCCGGTCGGGACGGCGCTGGCGGGTGCGGCGATCCTGCTGGCCCTCGGCGCCCCCTTCCTGGGCGTCAAGTTCACCGGCGTCGACGCCACGGTCCTGCCCGACGGCAGCCCGGCCAAGACCGTCGACACGGTGCTGCGCAGCGACTTCGCCGGGGCCGAGTCCTCCCCCGTCATCGTCGCCGTCACGGCACCCCGGTCGGCCGAGGGAGCCATGACGGCGTACGCCCGTGAGCTCGGTGGCCTCGACGGGGCGGCGCAGGTCACCCCGCCGCGGTACGTCGGCGACAGCACCTGGCAGGTCGACGTGGTGCCGTCAGCCACGACGCTCGACGAGCGCACCCTCGACCTCGTCGACGAGATCCGGGACGTCGACGCGCCCGGCACGGCGCTGGTGGGCGGGGCGAGCGCCGAGCAGGTGGACCAGGTCGCCTCGATCGCGGACAACATCCCGCTGGCGTTGCTGATCCTGGCGGTGCTGACGTTCACGACCCTGTTCCTGATGACCGGATCGGTCGTCCTGCCGATCAAGGCGCTCCTGATGAACGTGCTGACGATCAGTGCGACGTTCGGCGTCCTGGTGCTGATCTTCCAGGACGGACGGTTCGAGGGGCTGCTGGACTTCACCTCGCAGGGGGCGCTGGAGTCGACCCAGCCGGTGTTCCTGTTCGCGGTGGTGTTCGGGCTCTCGACCGACTACGCGGTGTTCCTGCTGACCCGGATCAAGGAGGCGCGGGACGCCGGGGCCGGCGAGCGGGAGGCCGTCGCGCTGGGGCTGCAGCGGACCGGCCGGATCGTGACGGCGGCGGCGCTGCTGTTCGCGATCGCGCTGGGCGCCTTCGCGACGTCGCAGATCATCTTCATCAAGGAGCTCGGCGTCGGCACGGCGCTCGCGGTCCTGATCGACGCCACGATCGTGCGGGCGATGCTGGTTCCGTCGCTCATGGCCCTGCTCGGCCGGGCCAACTGGTGGGCGCCGGGTCCGCTGCGCCGACTCCACGACCGGATCGGCATCAGCGAGAGCGATCCTGCCGCCGCGGCGGTGCGTTAGCGTCCACTGCCTGACCGCTGAGAGTGACGTTTGCGCCCCGGAATCGTCGATTCCGGGGCGCAAACGTCACTGCCAGCGGTGGGGTGGGCTAGATGAGGCCCTTGTCGGTCAGCCACTGCTTGGCCAGGACGTCCGGGGCGGTCTTGTCGTCGCCCTGGTTCTTGGCGTTGAGGTCCAGCAGGTCCTCGGTCGTGAGGGTCGCCGAGATCTCGTCCAGGACGTCCTCGACCTTGTCGCTGGCCTTCTTCTCGGTGATCAGCGGGACGACGTTCTGCGACGCGATGAGGTTCTCCGGGTCCTGCAGCGTGACCAGCTTGTTGGCGAGGATCGACGGCGTCGTGGAGTAGATGTCCGCGACGTCGACCTTGCCACCGAGCAGCGCCTTCAGCGTGGCGGGTCCGCCGCCGTCGCTGATGGGCGTGAACGAGATGTCCGTGATGCCGTAGACCTTCTCGAGACCCGGGATGCCATAGGCGCGGGTCTTGAACTCGGGGTTGGCGCCGAGCTTGAGACCGTCGATCTTCTTCAGGTCGGCGATCGTCGTGAGGCCCTCCTTCGCGGCCAGCTCGGGCGTCACGTTGAGCGAGTCCTTGTCCTCGGCCTTCGACGCATCGAGGACCTCGAGGGTCTCCGGCAGCGCGTCGGCGAGGGCATCGTCGATCTGCTCCGGCGAGGTCGCCGTGGTCTTCGGGTCGTAGTACGACAGCAGGTTGCCCGAGTACTCCGGCACCAGGTCGATCTCACCGTTCTCGAGTGCCTTGATGTACGCCTCGCGCGCACCGATGTTGAGCTTCTTCTTCACCTTGACGCCCTTGGCCTCGAGCGCCTGGGCGTAGATCTCGGCGATGATCGCGTTCTCGGGGAACTCGGCCGAGCCGATCACGATGGTGTCGGTCGCGGCCTTCTTGCCCTCGGTGGGATCGCCACCGCACGCGGCGAGCGTCAACCCGACGGCGGTGGCGGCGAGGGCCGCGGTGAGCTTCTTGATGGTCATGTGTCTTCTCCTGGGTGGGGGTGGGTCATGCGCGGGAAGGTTGGGGGGAGGGGCGAGCGCCGAGCGCCAGCTTCTGCAGCACGGCGAAGATCCCGTCGATCACGAGGGCGAGCGCGACCACGAGCACGGATCCGGACACCATCTGCGGGTAGTCGCTGACCTTCTGGCCGTCGATGATGTAGCGGCCGAGGCCACCAAGACTCACGAACGCCGCCACGGTCGCCGTCGCGACGACCTGGAGCGCGGCCGACCGGATGCCCCCGACGATGAGGGGCAACGCCAGCGGCACCTCGACCTTGGTCAGGATCTGCCACTCGGTCATGCCGACGGCACGGGCGGCGTCGATCGTCTGCCGGTCCACCGCCTCGAGCCCCGAGTAGGCACCGGCGAGCAGCGGCGGGATCGACAGCACCGTCAGTGCGATGATCGGTGCGGTGAGCCCGATGCCGGTGTAGAGCACGATGAAGGTCAGCAGGCCGAGGGTCGGCAGGGCGCGCAACGCGCCGGTGAGCGCGACGGCGCCACCGCGCAGTCGGCCGGTGTGCCCGATCCAGAGCCCCAGCGGGATCGCGATCGCGCCGGCGATCCCGATCGTCAGGGCCGTGTAGCCGAGGTGCTCGAGGAGCCGGTGCGGCACGCCGTCGTCGCCGTGCCAGTGCGCCGAGTCGCTCAGCCACGCGACCGTGTCGTTCACGATGCTCATGCCGCGCCCACCTTCGGGCGGCTGGTCGATGCCCAGGGCATCAGGAGCCTGCCGCTGAGGACCAGCAGCAGGTCGAAGACCAGCGCGACGATCACCGTCGCGACGATCCCGATGACGATCTCGGTACGGAAATCACGCTGGTAGCCGTCCGTGAACAGCGAGCCGAGGCTGCTGACGCCGATCAGGGCGCCGACGCTGACCAGGCTGACGGTGCTGACGGCGACGACGCGCAGCCCGGCGAGCAGGACCGGTCCGGCGAGCGGCAGCTCGACCGCCAGAGCCCGCCCCCTCGCCGAGAAGCCCGAGGCGCTGGCGGCGTCGAGCACCGCCGGCGACACCGACCCGAATGCGTCGGACGCCGAGCGCACCATGATCGCGACGGCATAGATCGTGAGGCCGACGACGACGTTGGTGGCGCTGAGGAACCCGGTGCCGAGGATCCCCGGCAGGATCACGAACAGCGGCAACGACGGCACGGTGTAGAGGATGCTCACGCCGCCGAGCAGGCCGCCACGCAGCCGCGGGTGCCGGTTGGCGTACCACCCGATCGGGAGGGCGATCACGAAACCGAGCATGATCGGGATCGCACTCAGCCAGATGTGCCGGACCGTCAGGTCCCACACGTAGTCGGCGTTGTCGAGCAGCCAGCTCATGCCGACAGGACCCCGGTCGCCTTGCCCGTCTCGTCGACGACGATCGAGACGCCGTCGCGCTCCTCGACGTGCAGCCGACGGTGACCCTTGTCGAGCCCGACGAAGCTGCGGACGAAGTCGTCGGCGGGCTCGGCGATGATCTCCTCGGGCGTCCCGACCTGCGCGACGACCCCTCCCTGCCGCAGGATCACGACCTGGTCCCCCAGCAGGAAGGCCTCGTCGATGTCGTGGGTGACGAACACGATCGTCTTGTCGAGCTCGTGCTGCAGGCGGAGCAGCTCGCGCTGCAGCTCGTCGCGCACGATGGGGTCGACCGCGCCGAACGGCTCGTCCATCAGCAGGATGTTGGGGTCCGACACCAGTCCGCGCGCGACGCCGACGCGCTGCTGCTGGCCGCCGGAGAGCTGGCTGGGGTACTTCGTGGCCAGCGACGCGTCGAGCCCGACGGTCTCCAGGACTGCGTACGACCGGTCGCGCGCCTCCTTGCGACCCACGCCGTTGAGGCGCAGGACCGTGGCGACGTTGTCGATCACCTTGCGGTGCGGCAGGAGACCCGCGTGCTGCATGACGTAGCCGATGCTGCGCCGCAGCTCGACCTTGTTGCGCGTCGCGACGTCGACGTCGTCGATCAGGACCTGGCCGCGGGTCGGGTCGACCATGCGGTTGACCATCCGCAGCAGCGTCGTCTTGCCACATCCGGAGGAGCCGACGAACACCGTGGTGGTCCGCGAGGGGAGCTCGAGGCTGAAGTCGCCGACCGCTTCCGTCCCGTCCGCGAAGGTCTTGCCGATGGAGCGGTACTCGATCATGCGGTCCTCCGTGCTCGACGCCGGCGCGCCGGGACAGTAGGTAGGCAAGGAACAGGCTCACGCCAGTCTGTCGTGATCGCCCGGCGGCGGCAATCGGAGATGGCCGACATCTCACCCCGCGGGGGTGGCGAGGCGGACCTGCTGCTCGACCGGGGTCGCCCCCGGGACGACCGGCAGGCCGGCCGCCCGCCAGGCGTGGATCCCGCCGTCGATGTCGTACGCCGGCAGCCCGAGCGACACCAGGGCGAAGGCCGCCAGGGAGGACGTGTAGCCCTCGGTGCACACCACGATCCACTCCTGGCCGACCCGCGCGACGGGCAGGTTGGCACCCGAGGAGGGGTGCAGGCGCCACTCGAGGTGATTGCGCTCCACGACGTACGACCCGGGGATCTCGCCGTCGATCTCGCGCTGCCACGCCGGCCGGATGTCGACGATCAGCGCGCCGTCGAGCGTACGGTCGCGGGCCTCGAGCGGGCTGAGTCGCTGGATGTCGTGGCGGGCCGACGCGAGCAGGTCGTCGACCGAGCCGAACGTGACGGTCACGACGCCGCCCGCAGGTCCGGTGCCGGCGCCTCGGGGTCGTCGGTCCACACCGAGGCGAGCCGGGTCAGCTGGTGGCCGTCGACGTCGTAGTAGTTCATCTGCGACAGCGGCGGCGAGTACGCGTGCACGCTCACCGCGACCTCGGGACGGACGTTGCGGACGTCGTGGACGTAGTGCTCGCCGAACAGCACCGCGTCGCCCGCGGAGCGGCTGGTCTCCCGGAGCACCTCCGCGCCGGGCGTCCACACGGCCTCGCTCAGCTCGCCGCTGACGACCGTGAAGGCCCCGGACGAACCGCCGTGGTCGTGCAGCTGCGTGCCCTGCTCCTGCGTCCAGCTGATGAGCCAGACGTCGACCTGGTCGTCACACCGCAGTCGCACGTGCCAACGGTTCTCCTCATCGGCGTGGACCTCGTGGAGGCCAGCGCTGACGTCATCGGCGACGGAGCTCGTCAGTGCGGCGAGCTCGGCCAGCGACAGGGGCGCGACGGTGGTGGGGCGGGCGGTCATGGGCTCCATGCAACGCGATGCCGCACCGGCGTGGGCACGTTCCCAGTCGGTGGACACCCGGCTGCAGAGGGGTTCCGCGGTGCTAGCGGGGTCCTTTCGGAGGGGATGGGTGGACCCGTTTTGGTGGCCGGGCGGACCGTGGGCTAGAGTTGCGTCCGCGGTTCACCGCACAGCATCAAGGCCCCGTGGCGCAGTTGGTTAGCGCGCCGCCCTGTCACGGCGGAGGTCGCCGGTTCGAGTCCGGTCGGGGTCGCATGTGAGACATCCCACGGTCCTCTTCGGAGGACCGTGGGATGTTCTCTTTCCCCCGGATGGTTGACCTCCACATGACCTCCCCCACGATCACGTCCCCGTTCACACTGCCCGACGAGACGCTGGACGTGCTGTTCCGCGATGCCCGCAGCGCCAACACGTTCAGCGACCAGCCCGTCAAGGTCGACGACGTCCGCGAGGTCTTCGAGCTCGTCAAGTACGGGCCGACGATGATGAACATCCAGCCGATGAGACTCCTGCTGGTCGAGCAGGGGGCGGGCCGCGACCGGCTCCTGCCGCTGATGGCCGAGGGCAACCGCGCCAAGACGGCCAGCGCCCCCGTCGTCGCGGTCGTCGCTGCCGACGTCGACTTCCACACCTCGATGGCCGCCCACTTCCCGCACAACCCCACCGCCGGCGACATGTTCGCGGGCAACGCCGACACCCGCGCCGACATCGCCCGCTACAACACGGCGCTGCAGACCGGCTTCTTCATCGTCGGCATCCGGGCCGCCGGCCTGGCCGCGGGCCCGATGGGTGGCTTCGACGCCGCCGGCATCGACGAGGAGTTCTTCGCCGGCACCGCGTGGCGTACGCAGCTCGTCATCAACATCGGTCACCCGGGTGACAACCCGTGGTTCGACCGGCTCCCCCGCATCTCGGCCGACGACGCGATTCTGACGGCCTGACGCCCGTGGCTGCCGCGCGACCCTCCTCGGGTCGCGTGGCAGTCTGAGGTCATGGCCGATCTCACCTCCCGCGTCCACGACCTCCTCCCCTCGGTGCTGGACGACCTCGAGTCCCTCGTCCGCATCCCGTCGATCTGGGCCCAGCCCGAGCACCGCGACGACGTACGTCGGTCGGCCGCCGAGGTCGAGCGGCTGCTGCAGGAGGCCGGCTTCGCCCGCACGCAGATCGTCGAGGCGGGTGGGGCGCCGGCCGTCATCGCGCACCACCCGGCGCCGCCCGGCGCCCCCACGGTCCTGCTCTACGCCCACCACGACGTGCAGCCGACCGGCGACCCGGCGTTGTGGACCTCCCCGCCGTTCGAGCCCACCCGCCGCGGTGACCGCCTCTACGGGCGCGGCGCCGCCGACGACAAGGCCGGGTTGGCGGCGCACCTGGCGGCGTTCCGGGCCCATGACGGCAACCCGCCGATCGGCGTCACGGTGTTCGTCGAGGGCGAAGAGGAGTCCGGTTCCCCCAGCCTCGTGGCGCTGCTCGAGCAGCACCGCGACGAGCTGACCGCCGACGCGATCGTCATCGCCGACTCGGCCAACTGGTCGATCGGCGTCCCGGCGCTGACCGTGACCCTGCGCGGCATGGTCGACTGCGTCGTTACGGTCGAGACGCTCGACCACGCCGTGCACTCCGGCATCTGGGGCGGGGTCGTGCCCGACGCCCTCACGACGCTGTGCCGGCTGATGGCGACCTTGCACGACGACGAGGGGTCGGTCGCGATCGAGGGCCTGCACCACGGCACCGCGACCGAGCTGGACTATCCCGAGGACCGGTTCCGCGAGGAGTCGTCGGTCCTGCCCGGCGTCGGGCAGATCGGCCGCGGCTCGATCGTCCAGCGGCTGTGGGCTGAGCCGGCCGTCAGCGTGCTGGGCATCGACGCCACCCCGGTCGCGACGGCGTCCAACACCCTGGCGCCGAGCGCGCGGGCCAAGATCGGCATGCGGGTTGCCCCGGGTGGCGACGCCACGGCCCACCTCGACGCGCTCGAGGCACACCTGCGGCGCAATGCGCCCTTCGGTGCGCGGGTCACGGTCGAGCGCGGCGACGTCGGCGAGCCGTTCACGATCGACGCGGACGGGCCGGCGTACGACGCGGCCCGCTCGGCGTTCCGCGACGCGTGGGACGGCACCGAGCCGGTCGACATCGGCATGGGCGGGTCGATCCCGTTCATCGCCGAGTTCGCGCGGGTCTTCCCGGACGCCGCGGTGCTGGTGACGGGGGTCGAGGATCCCGACACCCGCGCCCACGGCGTCGACGAGGGTCTCCACCTCGGCGAGTTCGCCCGGGTCTGCGTCGCCGAGGCCCTGCTGCTGCAGCATTTGGCCGACACGATTGGTTGAGCGCCGGGGCGGTGCGATAAGGTGATCGTCGCTCCTTCGCGAGCGGTGGCCAGGTAGCTCAGTTGGTACGAGCATCCGCCTGAAAAGCGGAGGGTCGCCGGTTCGACCCCGGCCCTGGCCACATCATGAGGAGAGGGATCCCGCGCTCTTTGCGGGGTCCCTCTCCTCATGTCTGTGCCCGGGTCTGTCGGCGAGCAGCGGGCCTGGGGTCCCCCCTCGCCCTACCCCCGCCGGAGCGGTGCAGCACTCGCCCTACCCAACGCCCGAAGGGCGACCGATGCACCGGCCCCGGGTCAGGCGCTTCGCCCGCGGTCCTCGACCGGTCCCGACTCGGCAAGCAGCGGGTCGAGACGATCCAGGTCGTCCGTGCGATCACGGCGGACGCCGGCACAGGAGGCGTGCCGGACGACCTGCCCTACGTCTGGCCGGTCCGACCCCGGACATCACGAGGCCCGGGACCGACTGCGGTCCCGGGCCTCGTCATGTGTGCTGGGCTCAGCGCGGGGGCACGTCGTCGCGACGCTTGACCGCGTTGCTGCGCTGGCCGCTGACGACGAGCGACAGGACGATGCCGAGCGCGCCTGCCGCCATGAGGATGTAGCCGACCGTCACGAGGTCGATCGAGTTGATGTTGTCACGCACGGCGAAGGAGAGGATCGCGCCGATGGCGAGGAGGGCGATGGAGCCACCGAAATACATGGACGTGCCTTTCGTCGAGGAACGAATGAACCGTAGCGCCGGATCGGTCACGGCGCACCATCTGTGGAGCCGCCGCGTGGCGCCCGCCTAGTCTGGGCCGCATGGACCTCGGACTCACGGATCGTACGTACATCCTCACCGGCGCCTCGGGTGGTCTCGGCCTGGCGACCGCCGAGGCGCTCGTCGCCGACGGCGCCAACGTCGTGATCTCCTCCCGCAGCCAGGAGTCGGTCGACAGGGCGTGCGCGGCGCTCGGCCCCCGTGCCATCGGCGTCGCGGTCGACAACGCCGACGCGACCGCGCCGGCGCAGCTCATCGCCGCCGCACAGGCCGGGTTCGGCCGCCTCGACGGCATCCTGATCAGCGTCGGCGGCCCGCCGGCGGGACCGATCCTCGACCGGACCGAGGACGACTGGCGGCTGGCGTTCGAGTCGGTCTTCCTCGGCGCGATCCGGCTCGCCGTCGCGGTGGCCGAGGAGCTCGGCGCGGGCGGCTCGATCGCGTTCGTCCTGTCGACGTCGGCCAAGGCGCCGATCCCGGGGCTGGGCATCTCCAACGGCCTGCGACCCGGGCTCGCGATGGCGGCGAAGAACCTCGCCGACGAGCTCGGGCCCCGCGGGATCCGGGTCAATGCGCTGCTGCCGGGACGGATCAACACCGAGCGCGTGCAGCACCTGGACGCGCAGTCCGGCGACCCCGAGGCCGCGCGTGCCCGGGCCGAGGCGACGATCCCGTTGGGGCGCTACGGCGAGCCGGCGGAGTTCGGCCGGACGGCGGCGTTCCTGCTGTCGCCCGCCGCGAGCTTCCTCAGCGGCGTCATGCTGCCGGTCGACGGCGGGCTGACCCGCAGCCTGTAGGCGAGGTCGACCGCGGCCAGGGAGCCGTGCAGGTAGAGCCCGAACAGCCACCACGGCGTCCCCAGCACGCCCGGGTCCGCGTAGGAGAACTCGCCCAGCGCGGCCATCGTCGCCTCGGCCAGGACTCCGCCGGCGGCGATCGCGAGCCCCACGACGGCGAGCCGGGCGGTCTCCCCGCGCCGGACGATCCGCACGACCCACCACGCGACGAGCGCCACGGCGTACGCGAGGGCGTACCGCGCCGGCAGCAGGCCGGACACGAGGTACATCCCGGTCGCGAGCCCCGCGGACAGCGGCAACGACCCGGCGCGGGCGATCCCGCCGCGTGCCGCCGTCACCAGCATCGAGGCGGCCGCCAGGGCGAAGGTCACCGGGACGATGACGGTCTGCTCGGCGACCTGCGGCCCCCAGTCGTACGACAGCGTCCCGGTCCGGACGTGGAACAGCTGGTCGCACGCCGTGAGCCAGGCGGCGACGGCCGCCGCGACCGGCGCGGCGGCCCGGGTCACGCGGACTGCTCGACCCCGGCGCGCGGCTGCTCGGCCTCGACCCGCTTCTCCCCGGGGTGCCAGCCCGGGGGCATCACGACGTACCCGATCTTGTCCCGCCAGCGCCGCGCCGCCCGCACGTCGCGGAACAGCGCGACGAACGGTCCGTACTGCAGCTTGAGCACGTTGTAGGTGTCGACCGGCACGGTCAGGCCGTACGTCGGACGGTGCAGCTCGGCCTGGAACGTGCCGAACATCCGATCCCAGACGATGAGGATCCCGGCGTAGTTCTTGTCGAGGTACTCCGGGTCGCTGCCGTGGTGGACCCGGTGGTGCGAAGGCGTGTTGAAGACCAGCTCGATCGGCCGCCACATCGTGCCGATCCGCTCGGTGTGCTGGAAGAACTGGAAGATCAGGTTGAACGAGAACGCGACGTAGAGCGCCCACGGCTCGAAGCCCAGCAGCGGGAACGGCGCCCAGAAGATCGCCTCGGCCCACGGGTTCCACTTCTGGCGAAGCGCCGTGGAGAAGTTGAAGTACTCGCTGGAGTGGTGCGCCTGGTGGGCCGCCCAGCCGATCCGGACGCGGTGCACGAACCGGTGCTGCAGGTAGAACGCGAGGTCGAGCCCCACGATCAGCAGCGCCCACGACCACCAGGTGTCGGTCGGCACGTGCCACGGCGCGAGATAGACGCTCATCGCGACGAACAGCACCAGGGTCACGATCTTGAAGACCGCGCTCGACACCAGCGAGCCGACACCCATCAACAGGCTCGTCCCAGCGTCCTTCTTCTCGTAGCCGCGCATCGGCTCGTCGGTCTCGAGGTACTTGAACGCCGCCAGCTCGATCAGCAGCGTCAGCACGAAGAACGGCGCCGCCACGAGCGTCGGGTTCTTCAACGGGTCGAGAGTCTCCACGGTTCCTCCTATATGACTCTTGAGTAAGTTACCACGTGCTCATATCTCCCGGCTAGACTCCGACCGTGGCCAGACCCAATGCCGGCACCAAGGGTGTCCCCCGCCTTGACCGTGAGTCCCAGATCCTCGCGCTCGCCTCGGAGGAGTTCGGCACGCAGGGCTTCGCCGCGACCTCGATCGCGGCGGTCGCCGAGCGGGCCGGCATCTCCAAGCCGTTGATCTACAACTACTTCGGCTCCAAGGAGGGCCTCTACGAGGCCTGCCTCGTGGCGGGCGGGTCCCTCCTGGCCGACGAGATCGAGCGCATCGCCCGCGGCGAGGCGGTCGGCATCGAGCGGGGCATGGAGACGCTCGGCGGGATGTTCGCCCTGCTGGAGCAGCGGCGCTACCTGTGGCGGCTGTTCTTCGACGTCACGGCGCCGACCACGGGACCGATCGCCGAGTCGACATCGGTGTACGCCGAGCGGATCGGCAGGCTCGCCGAGGAGGGCGTCGCCGAGCTCATGGGGCTGGCCGGCAACGACGACGAGCTCGACATCTCGGCCATGACCTCGGTGTGGCTCGGCATCGTCGACTCGCTGATGAACTGGTGGGTCGCGCACCCCGAGCAGACCGCCGACCAGATGATGCAGCGCTGCGTGCGGCTGCTGACGGCGATCCTCGGCGGGGCCGAGCACGAGCAGGGCGACGGGGCCGAGCAGTGAGCGCCCGGCTCGCCGGCCGCACCATCGTGCTGACCGGCGCCTCCAGCGGGATCGGCGCGGAGGCCGCCCGCAAGCTGGCCCGACAGGGCGCCACGGTGTGCCTGCTGGCCCGCCGCCAGGGCGAGCTGGAGGCCGTCCGCGCCGACATCGCGGCCGCCGGCGGGGACGCACACACGTACGCCGTCGACCTGACCGACGACGAGCAGACCCGCTTGGTCGTCGAGCGCCTGCTCGTCGCGCACCCCCACATCGACGTCGTGGTCAACAACGCCGCACGCTCGATCCGGCGCCCCATCGTCGACTCGGTCGACCGGATGCACGACTTCGAGCGCACCATGGCGATCAACTACTTCGGCGCCGTGCGGCTGACGCTCGCGCTGCTCCCCCGATTCGTCGAGCAGGGCCACGGTCACGTCGTGATCTCGTCCAGCATGTCGACCCAGGTGCCGATCCCACTGTTCTCGGCCTACCTCGCCAGCAAGTCCGCGCTGGAGTCGTTCGCACGGTCACTCAGCGCCGAGCTGGGCTCGGACGGCATCTCGACGACCGTCGTCCACTTCCCGATGGTGCGCACGCCGATGTCCGGCGGCACCGACATCTATCGCGCGATGCCGATGCTGAGCGCCGACCGGGCCGCCAACTGGCTCGTCAAGGCAGCCGTGGACCGGCCGACGCGCGTCACGAGCCTGCAGGGCGCCGCTGCCGAGATCGCGATGGCGGCGGTCCCCGGCGTCGTCACCGCGGGCCTGCGGCCGGCGTTCCGCGCGATGGACCGGGTGCTGGCGAAGCGCGCCGCGACCGACCGGACGTGAGGCAACACACTTAGTTGGTGCACCAATGATTGGTACACTAGAAGCATGACCAACCGTAATCCCCTCGCCCTCGAGGAGCAGGTGTGCTTCGCCCTCGCCGTGGCGTCCCGTCAGGTCGTCGCGGCCTATCGCAGCGTCCTCGAGCCGCTCGGGCTGACCCACCCGCAGTACCTCGTGATGCTGGCCCTCTGGGAGCACGGCGAGCTCTCGGTCAAGCGCCTCAGCGAGACGCTGCACCTCGACCCCGGAACACTCTCGCCACTGCTCAAACGACTCGAGACCGCCGGGCTGGTCTCCCGCACCCGGTCGGCCGCGGACGAGCGGGTGCTCGTCGTGCGCCCCACCCCGCAGGGCAGCGCGCTTCGCCGTGACGCCCTGCAGGTGCCCGGCACGATGCTGGCCCGCCTCGGCATGGACGAGTCCGACCTCACCGCCACCAACGCCGTCCTCCATCGCATCATCGATGCGGCCCACGAAAGCGTGACTGTATGACAACCACCCGCAACACCACCGCCGAGCTTGCAGCCCTGCGCCGCGTCCAGCGTCGTGTCGCGGCGATCGCCTTCTTCGCGGTCGCGATCCACGGCGTCCTCGGCCTGATCGTCGTGGCGCACGTCGTGCACGGCCAGGACCGGACCGCCGACGCCGTCCTGCTGCTGGTCATGTCGGCAGTGTTCGCCCTCGTGACGTTCGTCGTGATGCGGCTGATCCTCGCGGCGACCCTGCGGTCGCCGTGGGTCGTGGTGGCCTTCGTGCCGACCGTGATCGGCTTCTTCTGGGTGTTGTGACCCCGCGCGCCTGACAGGGCGCTCACAGGCTGCTCCCGGACCGCCTTCAGGTCGGGTGGCCACGCTGAGGGCATGGCCCTGTCGATCCACCTCCGACCCGCGACCGCCGCCCACGTGCGCGGCCGTCGCGCACGCACCGACGCCGCAATCCGACTCGGCGCCGGCAGCCTGCTCTGGCTGAGCCTGTTGCTGGTGGCGTACTGGTGGGTCGCCGCACGCGGCATCCAGGACCTCGGCGGCTGGGAGAGCGGGCTGCTGTCGACGGGTCGCCTCTCGGGTCTCGTCGCGTCCGACCTGCTGCTGGTACAGGTGCTGCTGATGGCCCGCCTGCCCCTGCTCGAGCGCGCGTTCGGCCAGGACCGCCTCGCGCACGTGCACCGCCTGGTCGGCTTCACATCGTTCACCCTCATGGTCGCCCACGTCGTCCTCATCGTCTGGGGGTACGCCGGAGGCTCCCTCCCCGGCGTCCCGGCCGAGACGTGGCGGATGACGTGGAACGACCCCGGGATGCTGATCGCCGTCGCCGGCACCCTGTGCCTCGGCATGGTCGTGGTCACGAGCATCAAGGCGGCCCGGGCCAGGCTGCGCTACGAGTCGTGGCACCTGCTGCACCTCTATGCGTACCTCGGCGTGGGCCTGGCCCTCCCGCACCAGCTGTGGACCGGCACGGAGCTCGTCGGCTCGACCGGCAGGTCGGTCTTCTGGTGGTCGGCCTGGGCCGTCGCCGCGGCTGCCGTCCTCGTGTTCCGCCTCGGCCTCCCGCTCTGGCGCAACCTGCGTCACCGGGTCCACGTGACCTCGGTGGTGGCGGAGGGCGACGGGGTCGTCTCGGTGCACCTCGGCGGCCGCAACCTGCACCGCCTCCACGCCGAGGCCGGCCAGTTCTTCGTCTGGCGGTTCCTCACCGGCGAGGGGCGGACCCGTGGCAACCCCTACTCCCTGTCCGCCGCGCCGACCCACGACAGCCTCCGCATCACGGTCAAGGACCTCGGCGACCAGAGCGGACGGCTCAAGGAGCTCCCCGTGGGCACCCGGGTGCTGTTCGAGGGACCCTTCGGGCGGCTCGGCGACCGGGCCCGCACCCGGGACAAGATCGCCTTGATCGGCGCCGGCGTCGGCATCACCCCCCTGCGCGCCCTCGCGGAGGGCATGGCGTACGAGCCGGGCGAGGCCGTCATGCTGCACCGCTACCGCGACCGCCCCCTCATGCAGCTCGAGCTCGAACGACTGTCGGCCGAGCGCGGCCTCGGGCTGCTGTGGCTGCCCGGCGCCCGGCGCTCGGACGACTCGTGGCTCGGTGGCCATGTCGGGCGCGCCGACGACCTCACGGCGCTCACGTCCTGGGTCCCCGACATCACCCAGCGCGACGTGTACGTCTGCGGCCCCACCGTGTGGGCCGGCCAGGTCGTCGCGACCCTGCGGGCGGCCGGCCTGGCACCCGACCAGATCCATCTCGAGAGCTTCAGCTGGTGAGTCCCATGAAACGCATCGTCACCTGGTTCCTCAGCACCCTGACCGTCCTGGTCCTGTTGTTCGGCTACCACACCTCCACCTCCGGGCCCGTCGGCGGAAACGGCAGCATCGTCGCCGAGTCGCCGTCCTCCGGGTCCTCCTCGACCGCCAGTGGCGACGCGGCGTCGGGCAGCGCGGGTTCGGACGGCGCCGGGTCGGACAGCGGTGACTCGACCGTGACCGGACCGTCGGTCAGCACCGAATGGGGACCCGTCCAGGTCGCCATCACGGTCGCCGCCGGCAAGATCACCGATGTGACGGTCCCGGTCTATCCGACTGAGAACCCCAAGGACCAGCAGATCAACTCCTATGCGCTGCCGATCCTCGTCGACGAGACGATCCAGGCGCAGAGCGCGAGCATCGACATGGTCAGCGGCGCGACCGTCACGAGCACCGGCTACCTGCAGTCCCTGCAGGGTGCCCTCGACCAGGCGGACCTGTGACCCTCCCCGAGCTCCGTCTCGTCGAGCACGTCATGGGCATGCCGGTGACGCTCGTGCTGCGTGGGCGTGACGCGTCCGGCCCGGCGGGCGTGGCCGCGTGGTCGGCGGTCGTGGACTCGCTGCGGGCGGCGGATCGCGTGTTCAGCACCTACCGCGAGGACTCCGAGATCTCGCGGCTGCGGGCCGGGACCTTGACCCACGACCTCGCCTCCCCCGAGGTCGTGGAGGTGCTGGCGCTCTGCGAGGCGGCGCGCGTCGCCAGCGGCGGGGCGTTCGACGCGTGGCGCCCCGGACCGGACGGCGGCCGGGCCCTCGACCCGAGCGGCGCGGTCAAGGGCTGGGCCGTCGAGCGGGCCGCCCGGCTGCTCGACGGCCTCGACGGCACCGACAGCTGCCTGTCGGCCGGGGGTGACATGGTCTGCCGGACCCGTGCGGCGGGGTCCGCCGGATGGTCGATCGGCCTCGAGGACCCCCGCGACCCCGCCCGCGTCCTGGCGCGGCTGCCGATCACCGACGGCGCCGTCGCGACCTCGGGCACGGCCCACCGGGGCGAGCACCTCGTCGACGCCCGGACCGGAGCGGTCCCGACCGGCGTCGCCTCCGTCACGGTCGTGACCGGCTCGCTGACATGGGCCGACATCGACGCCACCGCGGCGTACGCCCACGGGCCCGCCGCCGCCGAGTGGCTCGCGACCCGCGCCGACCGCACGGCCCTGGTCGTGTGGGCCGACGGCACCACCACGGCGGTGCGCACCCCGCCGGCACCGGCCGCTGCGTGAGGGGCCGGGACCCGGGTAGAGTTCGGCCGTGAGGCACATCACCCCGTGTCCCACCCGATGGAGGAGCCCACCAACGCTCCCCCGTGACCCACGACAGAGAGCACTACCGTGACCGTTCGCAGCATCCCTTCAGCCTTCGGCAGCCGACACGAACAAGTCGTCTTCTGCCACGACGAGGCGACCGGCCTCAAGGCCATCATCGCGATCTACTCCACCGCCCTCGGCCCGGCCCTCGGCGGCACCCGCTTCTATCCGTACGCCTCGGAGCAGGACGCGCTCACCGACGTCCTCAACCTCTCCCAGGGCATGGCCTACAAGAATGCGCTCGCCGGCCTCGACCTCGGGGGCGGCAAGGCCGTCATCATCGGCGACCCGAAGACGCTCAAGACCGAGGCGCTGCTGCGGGCGTACGGCCGGTTCGTGCAGACCCTGGGCGGTCGCTACTTCACGGCGTGCGACGTCGGCACGTTCAGCGCGGACATGGACCTCATCGCGCGGGAGTGCGAGTTCGTCACAGGCCGCACCGTCGAGCACGGCGGCGCCGGTGACTCCTCGGTCCTCACGGCGTTCGGCGTCTATCAGGGCATGCGCGCCTCGGCGCAGCACCTGTGGGGCGACACCTCGCTGGCCGGGCGGCGCATCGGCGTCGCGGGCGTCGGCAAGGTCGGCCGGCACCTCGTGGGCCACCTCGTGGCCGAGGGCGCGGAGGTCGTCGTGACCGATCCGTACGAGCCGGCGGTCACCGCGCTGCGCGAGACCCACCCGTCGATCACGTCGGTCGTCGACACCGACGCCCTGATCCGCGAGCCGCTCGACATCTACGCCCCGTGCGCGCTCGGCGGGGCGCTGGACGACGACACCGTCGAGGTGCTGACCGCGACCGTCGTGTGCGGCGCTGCCAACAACCAGCTCGACCACGAGGGCATCGAGAAGCGCCTCGAGGAGCGTGGCATCACCTACGCCCCGGACTACTGCGTCAACGCCGGCGGCGTCATGCAGGTCGCCGACGAGCTCGAAGGATTCGACTTCGACCGGGCCAAGATGCGGGCCGCCAGGATCTTCGACACGACGTTGGGCGTGCTCGAGCGCGCCAAGGCCGAGGGCATCTCCCCCTCGATCGCCGCCGACCGCATGGCCGAGCAGCGCATGCGAGAGATCGGTCGCATCCGCCAGGTGTACGTGCCGCGCTAGGCAACGGACTTGTGGTCATCTCGGCGATCGAGATGACCACAAGTCCGAGCAAGGCAGGACCGGCGTCCAGGCGAAGCCTGGCTGCGACGACGTCGCAGGAGCGGGGAGGAACGACCCGCTCAACTCGCTGCCGGGTCCTCCCGGACAAGATCGCGATACTGCTCCGGGATCGGCTCGCCCGACTCTCCATGGAGCTCTCGCTGCAAGGTGTTGAAGTCGGTGTCCGGCGTCCTGTACTTCAAGTCGCGCGCAACTTTGGTCTGTTTGGCTTTCGCACGGCCGCGCCCCATAGGTGCCGACCCCCTCGCAGAGAAATAGTCAGTATGTCGTGACGCCAACCCTACCCAAGGAGGTCAACAAAACCCGCATCGACCCCCCGAACTGTGGCGCATTTCGCAACCACCGCAGGTCAGGCCCCGGGCTGGTCCCCCGTCAGGGTCACCGTGCCACCGTCACCGTGCACGCCGGCCGCGGCGACGTCGCCGGCGATCCAGGCGTCGACACCGTGCTCGGCGAGCAGCCGGAGCGCCGCGTCAGCCGCGTCCGCAGCGACCAGCGCGACCATGCCGACGCCCATGTTGAGCGCCAGGTCCAGATCGGGCTGGGCGACCCGGCCGAGCGAGCCGACGAGACCGAACACGGGGGGCGGGGTCCAGGACGTACGGTCGACGCGCACCGACACCGCATCGGGCAGGACCCGGGCGAGGTTGGCCGCGAGACCACCCCCGGTGATGTGCGACATTGCGTGGACCTCGACCTGCTTGGCCAGCGCGAGGCACGGGAGCGTGTAGAGGCGGGTCGGCGTCAGGAGCTCCTCGCCGAGCGTACGACCGAACTCGGGCACGTGGCGGTCGAGCTCCCAGCCGGCCTTGCCGAAGAACACGTGGCGGACCAGCGAGTAGCCGTTGGAGTGCAGCCCGCTCGAGGCCATCGCGATGACGACGTCACCGGGCCGGACGAGCTCGGCGCCCAGCAGCTGGTCGGCCTCGACGACGCCCGTCGTCGAGCCCGCGATGTCGTACTCGTCGGGTCCCAGCAGGCCGGGGTGCTCGGCGGTCTCGCCGCCCAGCAGCGCCGTGCCGGACTCGGCGCACGCCTGGGCGATGCCCTTGACGATGTCGGCGATCCGCTCGGGGACGACCTTGCCGGTCGCGATGTAGTCGGTCATGAACAACGGCTCGGCGCCGCACACCACGAGGTCGTCGACCAGCATGCCGACCAGGTCGAAGCCGATCGTGTCGTGCTTGTCCATCCGCTGGGCGATCTGGACCTTGGTGCCGACGCCGTCGGCGGAGGTGGCCAGGTAGGGCTTGGTGTACGACTTCAGGGCCGTCGCGTCGAAGAGTCCGGCGAAGCCGCCGATGCCGCCCACGACCTCGGGGCGACGGGCCTTCTCGACCCACTCCTTCATGAGCTCGACCGCGCGGTCGCCCTCCTCGATGGAGACACCGGCGCTGGCGTAGGAGGTCGGCTCGGTCGTCATCAGATGGCCTCGATGGGTAGGGTCTCCTGGACGTCGAGCAGGTGCCTGCCGATCACGTCGTCCTCGGGGAGGGCGACGGGATAGATCCCGTCGAAGCAGGCCCGGCACAGATCGTCCTTGGGCAGGTTGGTCGCCTCGACCAGCTCGTCCAGCGAGATGTACGCCAGCGAGTCCGAGCCGATCGAGCGGCGGATCTCCTCGACCGAGATCCCGTTGGCGATGAGCTCGGCGCGCGACGCGAAGTCGATGCCGTAGAAGCAGGGCCACTTGACCGGCGGGGACGAGATCCGGACATGGACCTCGGCGGCGCCGAACTCGCGCAGCATGCGGACCAGCGCGCGCTGGGTGTTGCCGCGGACGATCGAGTCGTCGACGACGACGAGCCGCTTGCCGGCGATGACGTCGCGCAGCGGGTTGAGCTTGAGCCGGATGCCGAGCTGGCGCAGCGTCTGCGAGGGCTGGATGAAGGTCCGGCCGACGTACGAGTTCTTGACCAGCCCGTGGCCGAACGGGATGCCCGACTCCTCGGCGTAGCCGATCGCGGCCGGCGTGCCGGACTCCGGCACCGGGATGACCAGGTCCGCGTCGACCGGGTACTCCCGGGCCAGTCGGCGGCCGATCTCGGCGCGCACCGAGAACACCCGCTGGTCGGAGATCGTGGTGTCGGGGCGGGCGAGGTAGACGTACTCGAAGATGCAGCCCTTGGGCTCGGCCTTGGCGAACCGCTCGGTGCGCAGGCCGTCCTCGTCGATCGCGATGAACTCGCCGGGCTGGATCTCACGGATGAACGAGGCGCCCACGATGTCGAGGGCCGCGGTCTCGCTCGCGACGACCCAGCCGCGCTCGAGCCGGCCGAGCACCAGGGGACGGATGCCCTGGGCGTCGCGCGCGGCGTAGAGCGTGTTCTCGTCCATGAAGACCAGGGAGAACGCGCCCCGCAGCTGGGGCAGCACCTCGAGCGCCGCCTCCTCGACCGAGCGATCGGGGTAGGAGGACAGCAGCGTCGCCATGACGGCGGTGTCGGAGGTCGCGGTCTCGCCCTTGCCGGCGGCGCGACCTGCCTCGGCGTCACGCTCGCGGAGCAGCTCGACGAGCTCGGCGGTGTTGGTCAGGTTGCCGTTGTGGCCCAGGGCGACCGAGCCGGCCGCGGTCGGGCGGAACGTCGGCTGGGCGTTGTGCCAGACGCTGGAGCCGGTCGTCGAGTAGCGCGTGTGGCCGATCGCCAGCTCGCCCTTGAGCGACTCGAGCGTCGCCTCGTCGAACACCTGGGAGACGAGGCCCATGTCCTTGTAGACCAGGATCTGGCGGCCGTTGCTGACCGCGATGCCGGCCGACTCCTGGCCGCGGTGCTGCAGGGCGTACAGACCGAAGTAGGTGAGCTTGGCTACCTCTTCGCCGGGGGCCCAGACGCCGAAGACGCCACAGGCGTCCTGGGGTCCGGCGTCCTGGGGATCGAGGTCGTGGGTGAGGCGTCCATCTCCGCGGGGCACGTCACCAGTGTAGGGGACGGATTCGGGTTGCGATCCCGCTCCCGGGACGATCAGATGTGCACATGGACACCGACACGATCTCCGTCGAGCGCACGATCAACGCGTCGCCGGCGAGCATCTTCGCCCTGCTGTCCGACGCCGCCCGGCACAGCGACTTCGACGGCTCGGGCACGGTCCGCGGCACCCGGCAGGAGTCGCGGCCGCTGAGCCTCGGCACGCGGTTCGGCATGGCGATGCACATGGGGGTCGGCTACCGGACGGCCAACGAGGTCGTGGAGTTCGAGCCGGACCGGCGCATCGCGTGGCGCACGACCGGCGCGAAGGGGCTCATCGGTGGCCGGGTGTGGCGCTACGTCCTCGAGCCCGTCGACGGCGGGACCCTCGTCACCGAGAGCTGGGACGTGTCGCGCGACCGGCAGAAGTTCTTCCTCAAGCGCAGCAAGATGCCGGCCGCGGCCAAGAGCGGTATGCGCAAGACCCTCGACCGGCTGGCCGACCAGCTCGAGCCCTGACCGCTGACAGTGACGTTCCCGCCCCCGAATCGTCGATTGCGGGGCGCGAACGTCACTGCCAGCGGGGAGGGAGGCTACTAGGCTGACGTGATCCACGTCACTCTCCAGAGAGCCGCCCATGACCTTCGCGATCCCCCACGCCACCTTCCTGCCCGACTTCCTCGCAGCCCGGGCCGACGAGAAGCCCGACCTGCCGTGCTGGGTCTTCGGGGACCGGACCTGGTCGTGGGCCGAGGCGTGGGAGTCCGTCCGGCGTACGGCCGGGGCGCTCGCGGCCGACGGCGTGGGTCGCGGTGACCGGGTCGCGATCCTCGACAAGAACAATCCCGCGGTGCTGCAGGTGCTGCTGGGCGGCTGCCAGCTCGGCGCCGCGACGACGGTCGTCAACTGGCGGCTGGCCGGCGACGAGCTCGACTACGTCCTCAACGACTGCGGCGCCGAGGTCGTGTTTGTCGGCCACCAGCTGCTCGACGAGCTCGCCCTGGTGCGCGACCGGCTCGAGCACGTCCGCAAGGTCATCGTGGTCGGCGGCGAGGACGACGAGCTCGAGGCGTGGATCGCGGCGGGGACGCCGAACGACCGCCGCCCCGACGTGACGCCCGAGGACATCTGCGTCGTGATGTACAGCTCCGGCACGACCGGGCGGCCCAAGGGCGTCCAGCTCAGCCAGCACGCCATGGTCGAGCACAGCGTCAACGGGCTGGGCGAGACGACCTACACCGAGGGCGACATGCTCATGGTCGCGATGCCGATGTTCCACGTCGGCGGCACGTCGTACGCCCTGCTGGGCCCCGTCGTCGGCGCTCCTGGCTACATCGTCCCCGAGGTCGACGGGGCGTTGCTCGCCGGCGCGATGATGGCCGGCTGCACCCACGTGTTCCTGGTCCCGGCCGTCGTGACGGCGCTGATCGCGGCCGGCCCGCAGGTCATGGGGCTGTTCGGCCGGCTCAAGGCCTTCGGCTACGGCGCCGCGCCGATGCCGCTGCCGGTGCTGCGGGCCGCGATGGAGGCCTGGCCCGACACCGAGTTCCAGCAGGTCTACGGGATGACCGAGTTCGGTGGCGTCATCACGGTGCTGACCGACGAGGCGCACCGGGACGCGTCGCACCCCGAGCGGCTCGTCTCGGCGGGTCGGCCCGTGCAGCACGCGGAGATGAAGATCGTCGACCCCACGACGTTGGAAGAGGTCCCGGCCGGGTCCTCCGGCGAGGTGTGGTTCCGCACCCCCCAGGCCACGGCGGGCTACCTCGGCAAGCCCGACGCGACGGCCGAGCTGATCACGGCCGACGGCTGGGTCCGCACCGGCGACCTGGGCCGGGTCGACGAGGACGGCTTCCTGTTCATCGAGGACCGGATGAAGGACATGATCATCACGGGCGGGGAGAACGTCTACTCCCCCGAGGTCGAGCGTGTCCTGGCCGAGCACCCGGCCGTCGCGGAGATCGCGATCATCGGCGTCCCGGACGACCGCTGGGGCGAGAGCGTCAAGGCCGTCGTGGCGTTCCGGCCGGACCAGTCGGCGACTGCCGAGGAGCTCATCGCGTTCGCCCGGGAACGGCTCGCGGGCTACAAGACCCCGTCGTCGATCGACGTCGTGGAGGCGCTGCCGCGCAATCCCTCGGGCAAGATCCTGAAGCGCGACCTGCGCAAGCCCTACTGGGCCGACAACGAGCGCCAGGTCTGACCACCGCGGAACCCGCAGGAGATATGAACGTGGCCCCGGTCATCCAGGGGAGGGACCGGGACCACGATGGGCCAAGCGTAGCGTTTTCCACCCCTCGTCGTCACACCAGCCTCACGAGTCTCGTGACACCCCCCGCCCACCGGCGTATCCTCGTGGGATGCGCCTGGTGCCTTCCCCCACCTCGCGGCTCACGATCGTCGGTGTCCTCACCGCGTTGGCCGCGCCCTTCCTGATGTCCTCGTCCGCCGTCGCGGCGTCCCCCCATGCTCCCGGCAACTTCACGGGTCACGGCTTCGACGCGTGTGTCGCGCCGAGCCAGACCGTGATGGACGCGTGGAACCTCCGCTCGCCGTTCAGCGCGATCGGGATCTACGTGTCCGGCAACTCGCGCTACTGCGGTGACGCCTACCAGCCCAACCTCAGCAAGGCATGGGTCGCGGCGAACGCCAAGAACGGGTGGCGGTTCCTGCCGATCCACGTCGGCCGGCAGGCCCCCTGCTTCAAGAACAACCCCGACAGCCGCGTGCAGAAGAAGCGAATGTCGACGACGGTCAGCACGGCCCGCAGCCAGGCGCGCGCCGAGGCCAAGGAGACCATCGCGGCGCTCACGAAGTACGGCTTCGCCAAGGGGAGCTACTCCTACCTCGACATCGAGTGGTACGCCCGCACGACGGCCTGCGACCGCATCGTGCTGGAGTTCGCCGACGCGTGGACCGAGTACCTCCACGACCAGGGCTACAAGTCCGGCGTCTACTCCAGCGGCTCGGCGGCCATCGCGGCGATCGACGCCGCCCGCAAGTCCAAGCGCGCCGGCTTCACCCTCCCGGACCAGATGTGGATCGCGTGGGTCAACAAGGTCGCCGACACCGACGGCGGCCCCTACCTCGCCGACGACGGCTGGGCCAAGCACCAGCGGATCCACCAGTACCACAACGGCATCGACGTGACGTACGGCGGAAAGACGCTCAACATCGACAAGAACTTCCTCGACGTCGGCAAGGGCTCGGTCGCGACCAAGCAGACCCTGCCGTGCAACGTCCCGATGTCGTTCTCGTCCTACTCGACCTTGGCGCTGGGCAGCAAGGGTCCGCAGGTCGCGGCGCTCGAGTGCCTGCTCAAGCAGCAGGGCCTGGTCAAGATCGCCAACACCACGCTGAGCGCCGGCACCGTCCGCGCGATCGACGCGTATCGCAAGACCCTGGGCTGGAACCCGGCCGGCCGCACGACCGCGGCGACGTGGACCGCCCTGCTGTCCCGCGGGTCGACCCCGCGGGTGCTCAAGCAGGGCTCGGTCGGCGAGGCCGTCTGGCGGCTCCAGCGCTCGCTGACCGCCGCAGGCCTGACCCCACGGCTGACCGGGGTGTACGACGCCAAGACCGTCGCCGCGGTCAAGGCCTATCGCAAGGCGCGGGGCCTGTCGGCCTACACGACGACCGAGTCGACGGTCTGGTCCCAGCTCCAGCACGGCAAGACGGCCTAGCCGCCGCGGATGGCACTGGTGTCGGCGCACCGGGGCGGCTCGGGCAACGAGCACTCGGCGCAGAACACGCTCGACGCCTTCGAGGCGGCGATCGCGATGGGCTGTGACTACGTCGAGTTCGACGTCCGGCTGACCGCCGACGGCACGCCGGTCATCTTCCACGACGACGAGCTCGACGGCGTCGACGGCCGCCTGTCGATCGCCGGCCACCGCCTCGACGAGTTCACCGGGGTCGTCCTGGTCACCCTGGACAGCGTGCTGGAGCTGATCGCCGGACGGATCAAGGCGCACGTCGACCTCAAGGTCGCGGGTGACGACGTCCGCCTCGTCGCGCACATCGTCGCGGCCCTCGGGGTCGACGACGTCGTCGTCACGACGGCCGAGGACTCCTCGGTCCG
>NZ_JAOPXQ010000146.1 GCF_025965075.1 Aeromicrobium sp. | reverse complement strand
CGGCGGACCACGGCTGCTGGTCACCGCCGAGCTGCTGGTCGGCGGCGTCGCCCAGGTCGTCAGCGCCTGGCTGGACGGTCACCTGACGGCGACCCGCGACGAGGTCGTCGAGGTGTGTGCGACATCGTTCCTGGCGGTCGGCGAGGCGCTCGACGCCTTCAGGGACGGTCGACCTCGCGATTGACCATGGCCTCGGTCGCGCGACGGAACCCCGCGACGACGGCCTCGGTCGTCAGCGCGTTGAGCCGCACCATGACCTCCTCGGACGGCGCGGACCGGCGGCCGTCGCGGAGCGGGCGGAGCACGTGCTCACGCATGACGTCCTCGAGATCGTCGGCGAGGCGCGCCATGTGCTCGTCGATCGCCCGGGCCGCCGCGACGACACCCTCGGGTGGCACGTCCATGTCGCACAGCTCGAGGCTGACCTCGAAGCCGGGCCGCACGAGGAATCCCTCGTCGACGCGCTCCAGGACCCCGCTGCGCTCCATCAGCACCAGGTCCTCCTCCTCGAGCCGTCGGCCGGCGCGCCGCTCGAGCTCGTCGGCGGAGATCGGCCGGATCGGCTCGGGTGACCAGAGGCTCAGGATCGAGCGCTGCACGCCCAGGTGCTCCGGCGTGGTCCCCCCGGGGATGCGGCGCAGATAGGCCTCGATCGCGGCGAGGGTGTGACCGTGCGCCTGGAGCGTCCGGATGAGCCGCAGCCGCGCGAGGTGGGGCTCGCCGTAGAACACCTGGCGCCCGTGCCGCTCGGCGTCGGGGAGCAGGCCCAAGGAGATGTAGTAGCGCGTGGTGCGCACCGACAACCCTGCCTCGGCAGCGAGGGCGTCGATCGTCCACGACGCGGTGCCAACTGTCACAGTCACGGGTGTCAGCCTAGTCGATCCCGGAATCATGGCGGAGACTGGTTGACTCCGTGAGGCACATCACTGTTACAGTGCCACTGTCATTGTCGATCTGTCGGGAGCTCTGTGAGTCCATCAGTCCTGTCGCGCAGCGTCGCCGAGCTCGGTGTCGTGCGCGAGGTGCTCGGGATCGGCTCATTGATCGCCGGGGTCTTCGGGGCGCTGCTGCGGACCATCGCGCAGGGCCGCTTCCCGCTGGAGGAGTACGTCCGACAGACCTGGTTCACGGTCCGGGTGTGCACCCTGCCGGCGCTGGCGGTGTCGATCCCGTTCGGCGTGATCCTGGCGCTGCAGGTCGGGGTCCTTGCCCAGGAGGTCGGCGCGACGGGGTTCACCGGCGCCGGCAACACGCTCGCGGTCGTCCGCCAGGCCGCCCCCATGATCACGGCGCTGATGCTCGCGGGTGTCGCCGGCTCGGCGATCTGCGCCGACCTGGGATCGCGCCGCATCCGCGAGGAGATCGACGCGCTCGAGGTCATGGGCGTGCGGGTCGTCGACCAGCTCGTGCTGCCGCGGGCCCTCTCGACCGTGACGGTCGCGGTCCTGCTCAACGGGGTCGTGGTGTTCTTCTCGATCATGACGACGTTGCTGGTCAGCGTCGTCGTGCAGGACCTGTCGGCCGGCGGCTACCTCGCCTCGGCGGCACTCCTGACCGATCCGACCGACCTCATGATCTCGATGGCCAAGGCCGCGGTGTTCGGCTTCCTCTGCGCGATCGTGTCGGCGCACGTCGGCCTCGGCGCCAAGCATGGCCCGGCCGGCGTCAGCGATGCCGTGACCCGCGCCGTCGTCGCCAACTTCGTGGTGCTGTTCGCGGCCAACCTGGTCCTCTCCCAGGTCGCGACGATCATCATGGGAGGCGGGCTGTGAGCATCGCCGGCACCCTCGCCCGACCCGTCACCGCGCCCCTCCTCGGGCTCGGCGACCAGGTCCTGTTCGCGCTGCTGGTCGTGCGCTCGGTGCCCGAGGCCCTGCGCCGGCACCGGGCCGAGATCGGCCGGCAGATCGCCGACGTCAGCCTCGGCGGCGGTGCGCTGGTCGTCGGTGGCGGCGCCGTGGGCGTCGTGTTCCTGCTCGCGGCATTCACCGGGACCGAGGTCGGGGTCGAGGGCCACCAGGGCCTCGACATCATCGGGCTCGCCCCGCTGACGGGTTTCATCTCCGGCTACGCCAACACCCGCGAGCTCGCTCCGATCGTCGTCGCGCTGGCGTTCGCCGCCCGGATCGGCTGCGGCTACACCTCCCGCCTCGGCGCGATGCGAATCAGCGAGGAGATCGACGCCCTCGAGGCGATGTCGATCCGGCCCGTCGTGCACCTCGTCGCGACCCGGCTCGTCGCCTCGATCACGGTCGTCCTGCCGCTCTACCTGATCGGGCTGGTCGGCACCTACGTCACGACCGACTGGGTAGTGACGACGTTCTACGGCCAGTCCGCGGGGACGTACGACCACTACTTCACGATGTTCGTGTCGATCCGCGACGTGCTGTGCTCGGCGGTCAAGGTGCTGGTCCTGACCACGATCGTGACGCTGGTCCACTGCTACCACGGGTTCCACGCGACGGGCGGCCCCGAGGGCGTCGGCCGCGCCACGGGCCGCGCGATCCGCACCAGCATCATCCTCATCACGGTCGTCGACATCGCGTTGACGCTGATCCTGTGGGGTCCGGACCAGAACGTGACGATCTCCGGATGACGGCCGCACCGTGGCGGCGCGGCCTCGCGGGGCTCGTGACGCTCGTCGTCCTGGGGGGCGCGGGGGCACAGCTCGGCCTGACCTACCTGGGCTTCCTGGGCTCGGACGTCCGGGTCGAGGCCGAGCTGGTGTCGTTCGGCGACGCCCTCGGACCCGGGGCCAAGGTCCGCTACGACGGCCTCATCGTGGGCCGGGTGCACTCGGTCGAGTCCGACGGTGACGGGCCCGTCGCGACGCTGCTCGTCGACGCGGGCCAAGCCGACGCGATCCCGGCCCGCTCGACGGCCCGGGTCCTGCCGGCGACGGTCTTCGGCTCGGAGTACGTCGAGATCGTCGCCCCGACCCGGCCGGGTGGCGACCCCATCTCGGCCGGCTCACGGCTCGCGGCGGACCGCTCGGAGGACACGCTGCGGCTGATGGGATCGCTCGAGAAGTCCCAGGAGCTGCTGCGGGCCGTCGACGTCGAGGGCATCAGCCGGGCCACCGGCACGCTCGCGGCGGCGATCGACGGGCGCGGGGAGGCCCTGGGCGAGTTCATCGAGCGCGCCGACCGCCTCGCCACGACGGTCAACGACGACGCGGCCCTGCTCTACGACACCCTGACCGACCTGACCCGGGCGGGTGCCGTCATCGAGTCGATGCTCCCAGCCGCCACCCGCGCCGCCGAGCACGCCCGCACGACCGGCGACACCGTGGTCGACCGGTCGGACGACATCGGGGCGCTGATCGGGTCGACCACGACCCTGGCCGGCACCGTCGGCAGCACCGTCCGGCACCACGCCACGGCGGTCGAGAAGCTCCTGGCGACGACCGACGACCCGTTGCGGATCCTCGCCGCGCGAACCGACTCGCTCGCCGCGGTCCTGGCGGGCGCTCCGGGCGTGCTGCACAACGGCGCCCGGTCGGTCGACGGTGAGTCGATCCAGATGAACGGCCTGATCGCGCTGGACCCGCTCGATCCCTACACGGCCCGTGACTGCCCCCGCTACGGATCCGTCGCCGGGAGCGGCTGTGGCGGCGAGATGCCGGCCCAGCAGCCGACGACGGGCCCGGCGGAGCCGAGCGCCGACGACGTCGAGGACATCCAGGAGCTGCTCGCCGGGCTGGACGGCACGAGCGGGAAGCCGCTCCCGTCCCCAACCCCCACTCCCGGAGCCACGTCGGCACCGATCCCCGGGTCCCCCGCGCCCGCGGCCCAGGCACCGACGGGCCTGCAGAAGCTCCTGCTCGACCTGCTGGGAGGCGGTGCATCATGAGGACGCTGCGTCGTGTCCCGGGCGAGATCGCCGGTCTGGTCGGGTTCGTCGCGGTGTCGCTGCTGCTCACGAGCCTGGTGGTCAACACCCTGGCCCAGGGCCAGGGCGACCGCCGCGAGTTCACCGCCGAGTTCACCGATGCCTCGGGCCTGGGCCCCGGCGACGAGGTGCGGATGGCCGGCGTCCGGGTCGGGCGGGTCGAGTCGCGCCGCCTCGCCGGCGACGTCGCCCGGGTGACCTTCTCGGTCGACCGCGACCAGCCCGTCCGCACCGACACCATCGCCCGGATCTCCTACCTCAACCTGCTGGGCCAGCAGTACCTCGCGCTCGAGCCCACCAAGCGGCCCGGCACGCGCCAGCCGATCGACACCGTCATCGGCACGGACCGCACCGCACCGGCCCTGGACCTGACCGAGATGTTCAACGCGTTCAAGCCGCTGTTCGACACCCTCGAGCCGGCCGACGTCAACCGGCTCGCCGAGCAGCTCGTCGCCGCGCTGCAGGGTCAGGGGTCGGTCGTCGCGAGCCTGACCCAGGAGGTCGCCGGGCTCACCCAGCACCTCGCCGACCGGGACCGGGTCATCACCTCGGTCGTCGCCAACGCCACCACCGTGATGGCGACGTTCGACGACCACCGGGCCGACGTCGAGCACGTCGTCGCGGGCCTGTCGACCCTGGTCGATGGTCTCGCCGACGACGCCGACCAGATCGACGCGGCGATCCTCGCGGTCGAGTCGCTCGGCAGCACCGTCGGCGAGATCGTGCGGGTCGCGGCACCGTCGGTGACCAGAGCCGTCCGGTCGATGTCGACGGTCGGCACCACGATGGCCGCCCACCTCGACGATCTCGACGCCGCGACCCGTGACCTGCCGGTCATGCTCGACGCCTACGCCCGCAGCATGAGCTACGGCAGCTGGCTCAACATCTACATCTGCAGCCTCGGCCTCCGGGCCGGCGGCAAGGCGCTGATCCCCGACGTGGCCCCCGTGTCGAAGGCGTGCCGATGAGCCGGCCGTCGAGGAGACGCACCGTCGGACGGGGTGCGGCCGTCCTGCTCGTGCTGGGCCTGCTGACGTTCCTGCTGGTGCGGACCGGCGGTGAGGAGTCCGGCTGGACCGCCGACCTCGAGCACGCCTCGGGCCTGCAGACCGGCGACGAGGTCCGGGTCGCGGGCATCCCGGTCGGCTCGGTCTCCGCGATCGAGCTGCACGGGGCGGTCGCCGAGGTCCGCTTCGACCTCGACCCGGGTGTGCGCCTGACCGACGAGAGCCGGGCCGCGGTCAAGCTCGCGACCCTGCTGGGACGGACCTACCTCGACGTCACCCCCGGTCACGGCGCCCCGGCGACCGACCGCACGATCCCCACCAGCCGGACGACCCCCGCCTACACCGTCTCGACCGTCGTCACGGAGACCGGCCGCACCGCCGAGGCGCTCGACCTGGAGACCCTCGACGCGGCGGTCGACGCGGGCGCGAAGGTCCTCGACGAGGTCGACCCCGACACGATGGCGTCGGCGCTCGACGGGACGACCCGGCTGGCCCGGGTCGCGTCGGGCCAGGACGCCGCGCTGCGCCGGCTGTTCGATCTCGTCTCGCGGGTCACCGCGACGGTCGCCGGCCAGTCCGAGCGGATCGGCGGCCTGGTCGACGACGCGGCGGTCGTGAGCCGGCTCGTCGTCCAGCGCCGCGACACCCTCGCGGACCTCGTCACGACCGGTCGCCGGGCGATCGACGACCTCGACGACCTCGCCACGACCAACCGCAGCGACCTGACCTCCGTCCTCGGCCAGCTCGACGACGTCCTTGCGGTCGTGCAGGACAACAGCGCCGCCCTCGACACCTCGATGCAGCGGCTGCCGGCGATGAGCCGCTACTTCGCCAACGCGACCGGCAACGGGCCGTGGATCGACGTCTTCTCCCCGTACTTCCTGCTGCCCGACGCCCTGGTGTGCGTCCTCGACCCCGGAGCCTGCTCATGATGTCCTGGACCGGCTCGCTCGGCCGCGCCATCGCGGTGTCGGTCGCGGTCGTCGTGGCGGTCGTCGCGATCGTGCTGGTCGCGACCCCCCACGCCCCGCGGGGCACCGCGCTGACCCTGCGGTTCACCGACACGACGGGCCTGTACGTCGGCAACGCTGTCCAGGTCATCGGGGTCCCGATCGGCGAGGTCACCGGGATCGAGCCGCGCGGGACGTACGTCGACGTCACGGTGCACGTCGACCAGGACGTGCCGGTCGCCGCGAGGACCGGCGCGATCGTCATGCAGTCGGCCCTGGTGACCGACCGGTTCATCGAGCTGACCGTGCCGTGGGAGCGGGGGCCCCGCCTGCGCGACGGCGCCGTCGTCGGGCTCGACCGGACCCGCAGCCCGGTCGACATCGACGACGTCGTGACGGCGGTCGACGACCTGCTGGTCGCGCTGCAGGAGCCCGCCCCGGACGGCACGACGGTCGGTGACCTGGTGTCGACGGCGGCCGACCGGCTCGAGGGCCAGGGCGGACGCATCGCCCGGGCGATCGACGCCGCGGGCGACGCCCTCGGGACGGTCGACGGCGTGGGCGACGACGTCCGTGCCATCACCGGCGACCTGGAGGTGCTCATGACGATGCTGGCGAAGCGCGACCAGCAGGTCCGGGAGCTGGCCGACTCGGTCGGCGCCGCCTCGACCCTGCTGGCCGGTCAGCGCAAGGACCTGGTCGTGACGCTCGAGGCGCTGCGCCGGCTCACCACGACCGCGCGCCAGGTCGTCAAGGAGACCCGCACCAGCGCCGTCACCGACGTCAAGCGGGCCGCGGACGTCGTCGAGACCCTGTCGAGGCGCACCGCGGAGATCGGTGACACGTTCGACACCCTCCCGCTCGTCGCGGAGAACCTGACCCGGGCGTACGACCCCGAGCTGCGCCGCACCCGGGTCAGGTTCGACCTCCGCAACACCGGCCCGTTCGCGGAGGTCGGCCGCGGCGACCTGTGCGAGCTGCTGCGCGTCGTCCCGTGCCGGGCCGTCACCAACAGCGACGGGACGGGCCTGATCGACCCGCTCCTGCAGTGGTTCCCCTCGCTGTTCCCGGAGGACCTGTGAACGCGCGCCGCGGGGTCCTCGCCGCGCTCGCCGTGCTGCTGGTCGGCGGCTGCTCGGCCGACCTGTCCGACGTGCCCCTGCCCGACGGGTCGCCCGACGACACGTACGAGCTGACCGCCCGGCTCGACAGCGCCCTCAACCTGCCGCGCAACGCGCCGGTCAAGCTCGGCGGCCGGGTCGTCGGCACGGTCGGCGAGGTCGAGGCGAAGGACTACGTCGCGGTGGTCGGGCTCCGCGTCGCGACCGACGTTCGGCTCCCGGTGGGGACCCGCGCCGAGGTACGCCTGACGGCACCCGTCGGCGAGGCGTTCGTCGCGCTCGAGCCGCCGCGGAAGCCGCGCACCGAGGTCCTGCTCACCGAGGGTGACGTGCTCGGCACCGAGCTGACCTCGACCGCGCCGGACACGACCGACCTGCTGACCGCGATCTCGACCGCCGTCACGGGTGGCAGCTTCGCCGACATGGGCACCCTGACGCACGAGATGTCGACCGCGCTGGACGGGCGGGGCGACGACGTGCAGCACCTGCTGGGCGAGCTGGACGAGCTCGCCACGACCGCCAACGACAACCTCGGCACGATCGACGCGGCGATCGACGGGCTCGACGAGCTGTCCGCCACCGCGGCGCAGGAGTCCGACTCGCTGACCACGTCGATGACCGAGCTGAGCCCCGCGATCGACGTCCTGGTCGAGCACGAGGACCCCGCGCTGCGGCTCATGACGGCCGTCACGCGGATGTCGACCGACACCCAGCGGCTGCTCGACCGGTCCGGCGACCAGATCGTCGCGCAGGTCCGCGACGCAGCCGCGGTGCTGGCCCGGATCGCCGACAGCCAGGACAGCATCGTGCCGATCATGACCGGGGTGTCGGCGTTCGGGCAGCAGCTCGACCGGGCGACGCCGGGCGACTACGCAACATTCGACCTGACGATCGAGGGCAACATCGCCCTCGGTGGTGACCTGCCGATCCTCGGCGGCGTCGACAGCCCCCCGCAGCTCGGCCCGTTCGACATCGCGCCGTTGCCCGTCGAAAGCATCGTCGGGAGCATCGCCCACGGGGTCGGGGTCGCGCTCGAGCCGCTCCTCACCGCCCAGAAAACCGGCCAGCAGACCGGCCAGAAGCCCACAGCGAAGACCACGCCGAAGGACACCCCGTGAGCCGCACTGCGGCCCGGCGCCGCATCCGGCTGGCCGAGATCGTCCTGCTCGCGGTCACGGTCGCAGGCCTGACCTTCCTGACCGACGCGATCGTCAGCGGCGGGATCTTCTCCAGCGGTCGCGACGTCGAGGTCGAGTTGGCGTCGGCCGGCGGGCTCTACCCCGGCTCCAACGTGACCTATCGCGGCTCCCGCACCGGGACGGTCCGGGCCGTCGACCTGCGGCCCGGCGGCGGTGTCGTCGCCCGGGTCCGGCTCGACGGCGACGCCCGCGTCCCCGCCGACACCGAGGCCGTCGTGACCAACCTGTCGCCGATCGGCGAGCAGTACCTCGACCTGCGGCCGCGCACCTCGACGGGACCGTTCCTGACCGACGGTGACGTCATCGCGGAGGCGAACACCGACGTGCCACCCCGGTTCGACGCGGTCCTGCGCCACGTGACGGAGCTGGCCGAGCTCGTCGACCCGGACGACGTCGACACCATCACGACCGAGATCGGGGCCGCCGTCGACACCCGCACCGACCTGCTCGAGGTCGCCCGGCTCGCCGACTCGGGCCTCACGACGCTGAGCGACCTCTATCCCCGGTGGACGGCGCTGGCCCGTCAGGCCCGCACCCCGTTGCGGACCGTCGTGGACCACGGCGACGACCTGCAGTCGTTCACGACCGAGGTCGAGAAGCTGACCGCCGAGCTCGCCGACCGCGACGACACGATCGACGGGCTCATCACGTCGGCCGGCGCGGCCGTGCCGGCGGTCGAGGACCTGGTCGCCGCGATCGACCCGCTGCTGAAGCCGCTGCTTGCCGACACCCGCGCGATCGCCGCCGAGGCCGACGCGCGGCCGGAGGGGCTGGCGCACTGGCTGCGGTGGGCGCCGCGGCAGATGATCGGCATGGCCGAGAGCACCCGCGACGGCAGCGGCTGGGTCGTGCTGGTGCCCAACACGAGTCCCACCTGCGACTACGGCACCCCCAACGCCAGCCCCCGGTCGGTCGAGCGCCACGCGGCCTCGCTCGACGCGCGGTGCACCGTCAAGGACCCGGTCGTGCAGCAGCGCGGCTCCCAGTACGCCCCCCGACCCTGACCCCACCTCCCGAGGAGAGCACGAGATGGACTTCACCCTGCCGGACACCGCCCTGGCCGTCCGCGACGGGCTGGCGCGCGCCGTCGCCGGCTTCGACCACGCCTACTGGTCGCGCTGCGACGAGGAGCACCGCTTCCCCGAGGAGGCGTGGGACGCGCTGGCCGACGGCGGCTGGCTCGGCCTGTCGGTCCCCGAGGAGTTCGGTGGTGGCGGGCAGGGCCTGCTGGAGCTCGCGGTCGCGTGCGAGACGTTGTCGGCGAGCGGCGCGACGCAGGGCACGTTCCTCTACATCCTGACCCCCGGCTTCGGCGCGATGACCGTGACCCGGCACGGCACCGAGGAGCAGCGCCGGGAGCTGCTCCCCGGCATCGCGGCCGGCCGGACCCAGTTCTGCCTGGCCCTGACCGAGCCCGACGCCGGCAGCAACGCCCTCGCGATCTCGACCCGCGCCCGGCGTGACGGCGACGACTTCCTGGTCAGCGGGCAGAAGATCTGGATCTCCGGCGTCGACCGCGCGGACTGGATGATCGCGGTGACCCGCACGATCCCGGCCGCCGAGGCCTCGCCCCGCACGCACGGCTTCACCCTCCTGCTGATCGACGTCAAGGAGGCGCTCGCCGCGGGGACGCTGCGCTACGACCCGATCCCCAAGCTCGGCGGCAACATCGTGACGTCGAGCCAGGTGTTCTTCGACGACGTCCGGGTCCCGGCGCACCGGGTCATCGGCCAGGTCGACGAGGGCTTCGCGGTGCTGTGGGACATCCTCAACCCCGAGCGGATCCTCGCCGCGGCCGGTGGTGTCGGTGGCGCCGAGGCGGCCCTGGCGCTGGCCGTCGAGCACGCCCGGACGCGGGAGGTGTTCGGCCGGCCGATCGGTGCCAACCAGGCGATCCAGTTCCCGCTGGCCCGGGTCCGCGCCAACACCGAGCTGGCCCGGCTCATGACGTACAAGGCGGCCTGGCTGTTCGACCGGGGTCTGCCGTGCGGCAACGAGACCAGCATCGCCAAGCTGACCGCCGCGCAGGCCGCGTGGGAGGCCGCCGACCGGGCCTTCCAGACGTTCGGCGGGATGGCGTACGCCAAGGAGCTCCCGGTCGAGCGACTGTTCCGCGACGCCCGCATCGGCAAGAACATCCCGGTCGCCGAGGAGCTCGTGCTGGCGCACATCGGCACCCAGATGCTCGGCCTGCCCCGCTCCTACTGACCCCACTCCCCTTCTCGACCCGAGGTGACCCCCATGACCACGCTGACCCAGCTGACCGACCTGACCCTGCCGCAGATCCTCGACCGGACCGTGCGCGAGCACGGCGACCGACCGGCGTACTCCGACCGGTTGACCGCCGACGGCACCGGATGGCGCACCACGACGTGGCACGAGCTGCGCGCGCAGAGCCGGGCCGTGGCCGCGGCCCTGGTCGATGCGGGCCTGCAGGCCGGCGACACCGTCGGGATCATGTGCTCGAGCCGCACCGAGCACGTCGTCGCCGACCTCGCGGCGCTGCACGCCGGCGCCGTGCCGACCTCGATCTACGCGACCCTCGCGCCCGAGCAGGTGTCGTTCGTCGCGGGCCACGCGCTGCCCACCGTCGTGGTGCTCGAGGGCGCCGACCAGGTGCAGCGCTGGGCGACGGCCCTGGCCGAGCGCCCCGAGGTGCGCACCGTCGTGGTGCTGGACGCCGCCGCGGTCGGCGACGACCCGCGGTCGACGTCGTGGGCCGACCTGCTGGCGCGCGGCGCCGGGCTCGACCCGGCCCCGGTCGACGCCCGGACCGCGGCGCTGACGGTCGACGACCCCGCGACGATCCTCTACACGTCCGGCACGACCGGCGTGCCCAAGGGCGTCGTCCTGACCCACCGCAACATCACGAGCGAGGTCGACGCTTCGATCGAGACGGCGCACCTGGTGGGCCCGGGCCTGTCGATCTCCTATCTCCCGTTCGCGCACATCGCCGAGCGCGTCCTCGGGATGTACGTCCCGCAGTCCCAGGGCGGCCACGTCCACCTGATCGCCGACCCGTCCGGACTGGCCCCGGCGCTGGTCGAGGTCCGCCCCACCCGGTTCTTCGGCGTCCCGCGGGTCTGGGAGAAGATCCGCACCGGGGTGTCGGCCCGGCTCGCCGCCGAGCCCGACGAGTCCCGCCGGGCCGCGGTCCAGCAGGCGCTCGAGGTGGGCCGCGCCCACGTCGAGTCGACGCAGACCGGGCACACGACCCCGCCGGAGCTGGCCGAGCGGTTCGCCGCGGTCGACGCCGCAGTGCTGCGCCCGCTGCGGGCCGCTCTGGGCCTGGACCGGGTCGAGTGGGCCGCCAGCGCCGCCGCCCCCATGCCGGTCGAGGTCGCGACGTTCTTCGCGGGCCTGGGCCTCAGCATCTACGACGTCTACGGGATGACCGAGACGACCGGGTCGGCGACCGCCAACGGGCCCGACGGCTTCCGGCTCGGCACCGTGGGGCGTCCCCAGCAGGGTGTCGAGGTGCGGCTCGCCGCCGACGGCGAGATCGAGATCCGCGGTGCCATCACGACCCCGGGCTACCACCTGGCGCCCGAGGCGACCGCCGAGCTGTTCGACCGGGACGGCTGGCTGCGGACGGGCGACCTGGGCCGGATCGACGACGGCTTCCTCACGGTCGTGGACCGCAAGAAGGAGATGATCATCACCTCCTCGGGCAAGAACATCGCCCCGTCGACGATCGAGAACTACCTCAAGGAGAGCCCGCTGGTGGGCCACGCGATGGTCGTGGGGGACGGCCGGCCGTACCTCGTCGCGGTGCTGACCCTCGACGCCGAGATCGCCCCGCTCGTCGCGTCCCGCATGGGCATCGAGGCCGGCTCGCTCGCCGAGCTGGTCCAGCACCCCGCGATCCGGGGAGCCGTCGAGCAGGCGGTCGAGGCGGCCAACGCCCGGCTGTCCCGGCCCGAGCAGGTCAAGACGTTCGAGCTGCTCGCCGAGGAGTGGACCGCCGAGAGCGAGGAGCTCACGCCAACCCTGAAGCTCAAGCGGCGGGTCGTCACGAGCAAGTACGCCGATGTCATCGACCGGCTCTACGGCTGAGGGGGCCACCATGACGACGCTCGACACCCCCATCACGACCCGGCCGGCCTGGCTGACCGCCGAGGTCGTCGACCGGCTGACCGCCCTCGTCGCCCGGGACCCGGCAGGCAGCGACTCGATCGAGACCCGCTCGCCGTACGACGACCGGCCCGTCGCCCGGGTCGGCGTCTCGACCGTCGAGGACGTCGCGTCCGCGGTCCATCGCGCCCGCGGCGCCGGCATGACCTGGCGCGCGCGGCACCCCGGGCAGCGGGCCGCGCCGATCCTGCGCTTCCACGACCTGCTGGTCGAGCGGCAGGACGAGATCCTCGACCTGATCCAGACCGAGGTCGGCAAGTCCCGGTTCAGCGCCTGGCAGGAGGTCCTGCAGGTCGCCAACCTGGCCCGCCACTACGCCCGGACGGCCGAGAAGTACCTCGCCGACCACTCCGTGCGGGGCGCCGTGCCGGGGCTGACCAAGGTGCGGGAGGTGCGGGTACCCAAGGGGGTCGTGGGGATCGTGTCCCCGTGGAACTACCCCCTTTACCTCGGGGTCGGCGACGTCGTCCCGGCGCTGCTGGCCGGCAACACCGTCGTGAGCAAGGCCGACTCGCAGTCGCCGCTGAGCCTGCTGTGGACCCGGGCACTGATGATCGAGGCCGGCGTCCCGGCCGACGCCTGGTCCGTCGTGGTCGGCGCCGGCTCGGTCGTCGGGACGGCGCTGATCGACGCGGTCGACTACGTCTGCTTCACGGGATCGACCGCGACGGGACGCCGGGTCGCCGCGCAGGCGGCCGAGCGGCTCATCGGCTCGTCCCTGGAGCTGGGCGGCAAGAACCCGCTGGTCGTGCGGGCGGACGCCGATCTCGACCTCGCCGCCGCCGGCACGGTCGCCGCGGCGTTCGGCAACAGCGGGCAGATGTGCATCCACATCGAGCGGGTCATCGTGCACCGCGACGTCTACGAGGACTTCAGGGACCGGCTCGTCACGGCGACAAGGGCCCTGCGGCTCGGGCAGACGTACGACTACGACGTCGACATGGGGACCCTGGTCTCGCAGGCCCAGCTCGACGCCGTCACGTCGCACGTCGCGGACGCCGTCGAGCACGGTGCGACGGTCCTCGCCGGTGGCTCGGCGCGCCCCGACATCGGCCCGTTCGCGCACGAGCCGACGATCCTGGAGGGGGTGACCCCCGCGATGGCGGTGTGCGCCGAGGAGACCTTCGGCCCGGTCATCTCGCTCTACCGCGCCAAGGACGACGTCGACGCGCTGCGCCGGGCCAACGAGGGGTCGTACGGCCTGTCGGCCAGCATCTGGTCGCGGGACGTGCGGACCGCCGACCGGCTCGGCCGGCAGATCCGGGCCGGCGCCCTCAACATCAACGACGGTGCCGCGGCGGCCGCCGGCAGCATCGAGGCCGGGATGGGCGGCATGGGCGACAGCGGGCTCGGCCGACGCCACGGTGCCGACGGGATCCGGAAGTACACCGAGGTACAGACCGTCGCGGTCCAGCGGCTGATGCCGCTCGGGCCACCCGCCGCACTGGGGGTCGAGGGGTTCGTCAGGCTCACCAACCGGCAGCTCCTGGCGATGCGCCGGCTGAGGCTGCGATGAGGGCGCGGTTCGACGACCTCCGCGCCCGGCCCGCGGTCGCGGACGCCGACCTGGAGGCCCTGTGGGA
>NZ_JAOPXQ010000129.1 GCF_025965075.1 Aeromicrobium sp. | reverse complement strand
GGACCATCATGGTCAAGGAGCAGGGCCAGATGTTCCTGACCGGCCCCGACATCGTCAAGGCCGCGACCGGCGAGGACGCCTCGGCCGAGGACATCGGCGGCTCGGCGCTGCACACCAAGACCTCCGGGGTCGCGCACCTCGAGGTGGCCAGCGAGGAGGAGGCGTTCGATGCGACCCGCCTCCTGCTGTCGTTCCTGCCGACGCACAAGGGTGGGCGGCAGAAGCGCCACGACCCCGTGCCCGCCAACCCGCGTGCCGCGGCCGCGCTGCCGACGCTGGTGCCGGAGAAGTCGAGCATCGTGTTCGACATGAACAAGCTGCTCGACGGCGTGCTCGACAACGGTGCCCGGCTCGAGCTCATGCCGACCCACGCGCCGAGCATCCTGACGCTGTTCGCCCGCCTCGACGGCCACGCGGTCGGCATCCTGGCCAACCAGCCCAATGCCCGCGGCGGCATCCTCGACTCCAAGGCGTCGGTCAAGGCCGCCCGGTTCGTGGAGTTCTGCGGCCGCTTCGACGTCCCGGTCCTCACCTTCGTCGACGTGCCCGGCTTCCTGCCCGGGACCGTCGAGGAGGGGCGCGGCGTCATCACGCATGGCGCCAAGCTCCTCAAGGCGTACGTCGACACCAAGAGCCCCAAGCTCACGGTCGTCGTGCGCAAGTCGTACGGCGGCGCGTACATCGCGATGGGATCGGCCTCGCTCGGCGCCCACGCCAACTGGGCCTGGTCGGGCTCGGAGATCGCGGTCATGGGACCCGGTGGCGCCGTCGCGCTGCTGCACCGCCGCGCCCTCAAGGAGGCCGAGGAGCCGACCGTCCTGCGCGACGAGCTCGCCGCGGTCTACCGCGAGGAGGTCGCCCGGCCGTACCTCGCCGCCGAGGCCGGCATCGTCGACGACGTGATCCACCCGGAGGAGACCCGTGACCGCATGGTCGCCGCGCTCCGCATGCTGACCCACGGATCGGGTGAGTGATGATCCTCGCTCGCGCCGAGATCGTCTCGAACGTCTGGAAGATCGTCGCCCGCGAGGGTGACCAGGTCGGTGCCGGGGACGTCCTCGCGGTGCTCGAGTCCATGAAGATGGAAATACCTGTTTATGGAACGGTCAATGGTTACGTGAGCAAGATCCTCGTCGAGGTGGGCCAGATCGTCCAGGAGGGCGACCCCATCATGGAGATCGACGAGACCGCGAGCGCCTGACGGCGACGGGATGTCTGCCATCATCGGCGGGTGACTGCCGACATCCTCCACGAGCTGCCCATGCGCTGGGCCGACCTCGACTCGCTCAACCACGTCAACAACGTCGTCTACGTCGACTACGCCGCCGAGAGCCGGGCGATGCTGGTCGACGACGGACTGGTCGGTCCGGACTCGGCGATCGCCCACGTCGGGGTGCGGTTCCTCCGCCCGCTGCTGCTCGGTCGGAGACCCGTCGGGGTCACGTCCTCGATCACGGACGGGGAGCTGACCCAGGAGATCAGCGTCCAGGGTGACGAGGAGCAGACGGTCTTCGCGAGGGTCGTCACGACGTACGGTCCTCGGGTCGATGCCGTGCTGCGCGAGCCCGCAGGGGACCCGTTGCCGGCACGTGTGCGGCGCAGCGACCTGGACGCGACCGGCGCGGTCAGCACGACCAAGCTCTTCGAGCTCTTCCAGGAGGGCCGCATCCTCCTGATCTCCACGCACGTGCAGGCGATGAGGCCGGGCCGATTCGTCGTGGGGTCGACCGACGTCAACCTCGTCCGCCCGGTCGGGTGGCGCTCGGCGCCGTACGACATGCGGGCGCGGGTCAGCCGGGTCGGCGGCTCGTCGTTCACGATCGCCGCGGAGCTGGCGGATGGCGACCAGGTGCTCGCGCGGTCGACGACGGTCCTCGTCGGGTTCGATCTCGCCACCCAGCGGTCACGCCGGCTCGACGACCAGGAGCGCTCCGAGCTGGAGGCCCTGCTCGCCTGACCTGCTTACTCCGCCTGCTTCACCATGCTGCCCTGTCGGTTCATGGCCCAACACCGCTTCGCTTCGCTCAGGACGCGGAGTTGACCATGAACTGCGCTGCGTGCTGGACGTACGCCCAGAACTGCGCGTCGAGCTCGGGGGAGAGCGCCGCCTTGTCGAGGCCCTGCCGGAAGTGCAGGAGCCAGCGGTCACGCGCCAGCGGCGTCACCGCGAACGGGGCGTGGCGCATGCGCAGGCGCGGGTGGCCGCGCTGCTCGGAGTACGTCGTGGGGCCGCCCCAGTACTGCTCCAGGAACGCCGTGAAGCGGTCGGCGGCCGGCCCGAGATCCTCCTCCGGGTAGAGCGGCCGCAGGACCTCGTCGGTCGCGACACCGTCGTAGAACGTGTCCACGATGAGCTTGATCGTGTCGTGCCCGCCGATGGCGTCGTAGAAGCTCTGCTCGGGGGTCGTCATGACCTGTCCTCCATGTGGACCGTCGGGAACGTCGTGGGGATCTGGATGCCGGCCCGGTCGAACTCGGCCTTGATGCGCTGCCGCATCGCGCGGGCCACGAGCCACTGCTGCGCCGGGGCGGTCTTGAGCACGACCCGGACCACGACTCCGTCCTTGTCGAAGCGCTCGACCCCCCACACCTCGGGGGCCTCGATGATGACGTCGTGGAACCGCTTGTCCTCGTAGGTCGAGGTTGCCACGTCCTGCAGGATCGTCTGCACCCGCTCGAGGTCGGTGTCGTACGCGACCGTGACGTCGAGGACCGTGCGGGCCCAGTTCTGGCTCTGGTTGCCGACCCGCAGGATCTCGCCGTTGCGGACGTACCAGACCGTGCCGTTGACGTCGCGGAGCCGGGTGACGCGCAGGCCCACCGACTCGACGGTGCCCGTGGCCTCGCCGAGGTCGACCGAGTCGCCGACGCCGTACTGGTCCTCCAGGATCATGAAGATGCCCGACAGGAAGTCCCGCACGAGGTTCTGCGCGCCGAAGCCGAACGCCAGCCCGAGGATCCCGGCACTCGCGATGATCGGGGCGACCTCGACGCCCAGCTTCGACAGGACCGTGACGGTGACGACGGAGAGGATCAGGCCGGTCGCGACGCTCTTGAGCAGCGATCCCATGGTCTCGGTGCGCTGCTGGCGGCGCTGGTGGCCTACGGGGCGTCGGTCGGCGAGGAACTCCCCGGCCCTGGAGTTGGCGAGGACGCCGGGCACGGAGCCCTTCGCAGCCCGGCCCACCACACGGTCGATGGACCGGCAGACGAACCAGCGGAACGCCAGGCCGAGGACGATCGTCAGGATGATCGAGGCGGGTGCGGCGACGAACCAGTCGTACGCCTTGCCGGCCGGGATGTCCCACGAGACGTCGAAGGGGAGGATGTCGAGCACGGCCTGTCTCAGTGAGGTCTGTTCGAGGTGAGGCATTACTCCAGCCTACGGGTGGATACCATGGGCTCCATGAGGACTCCTGCACGCGTGCTCACGCTCGCGCTCTCGTTCGTGACCATGTTCGTCGCGGGCTCCGCGGCAGCGCTCGCCGACGCCCCCGTGGGCAGCTCCACGTGGCCCAACGAGGACGACAAGAGCAGCCTCGACCTGCTGATCCTGTTCGGTGGTGGCACCGTGGGCCTGTTCGTGATCATCTCGCTGTTCGCTCTGCTCACGGCACGCAACAACTACGTCCCGCCGCCGCCGTCGACCGAGCTCGAGACCACGGGCGACCACACGCCCGCGCACCACTGATCCGGTGAGCAGCCAGGACCTCGACCTCGGTCTGCTGGTCCTGCGCCTCGCCCTGGGGCCGATGCTGGTCCTGCACGGGTACAACAAGGTCTTCGGCGCGGGCGGGCTGGCCGGCACCGAGGGTTGGTTCGCGAGCCTGGGCCTGCGCCCGGCCTGGGTGCACGCGCGCATCGCGCCGGTCAACGAGATCGGTGCCGGTGTCCTGATGACCCTGGGGCTGCTCAACGGCCTCGCCGCGATGGCCTACGTCGGACTGATGCTCGTCGCGACGTTCACGGACCACCGCGGCAAGGGCTACTTCGTGTTCAAGGGCGGCTGGGAGTACACGGTCCTGGTGGCAATGGTCGCCGTGGCGATCGCCGCCCTCGGGCCGGGGGAGTGGTCGCTCGACCACGCGTTCGGCCTGGACCTGGCCGGGACCCGCTGGGCCGTCGCCGCAGCGGTGGGCGGGGCCCTCGCGGCGGCCGGCCTGATGGCCGCGTCCTACCGCCCCGAGAAGTCCGCCGACGCCTCCTAGGAGGATCTAGCGCGGCGCCATCCGCAGCGCGCCGTCCATGCGGATCGTCTCGCCGTTGAGGTAGTCGTGGTCGACGATCATCGTGACGAGCTTGGCGTACTCCGACGGCTCGCACAGGCGCTGCGGGAACGGGACACCGGCGGCGAGCCCGGCGCGGAACTCGTCGCTGACCGTCGCGAGCATCGGGGTGTTGACGATGCCGGGCGCGATCGTGCAGACCCGGATGCCGTACTGCGCGAGGTCGCGCGCCGCCGGGAGGGTCATCCCGACGATGCCGCCCTTGGACGAGGCGTAGGCGACCTGGCCGATCTGTCCGTCGTACGCCGCGATCGAGGCGGTGTTGACGATGACGCCGCGCTGGCCGTTCTCGTCGGGCTCGGTCTGCGCGATCGCCTCGGAGGCGAGGGCCAGGACCGTGAAGCTGCCGACCAGGTTGATCT
>NZ_JAOPXQ010000124.1 GCF_025965075.1 Aeromicrobium sp. | reverse complement strand
GAGACCACGACGCTGTCGTGCATCAGCGCCGACCAGATCCCCAGATCGTACGACCGGATCACGATCAACGACTCGTTCTGACTCAGCGCTCGGGCGCCGGCAGCGCGGTCACCATCCCGGTGGCTTCACGACGTTGGGCGGGGTCGCGGTGAACCACTGCCTGACCACGTCCTCGTCGTGCCCCGCGATGCCGCAGCCGACCTTGGTCAGCAGGAAGGTCAGCTCGGGGTGCTCGGCGGCGTACGCGACGAACCGCGCCGCGGCCTGCGCGAACGCAACCTGCCCCTCCATCGTCGGCAGGGCGTACGTCTGCCCGGTCAATCCTTCCCCGACGCCCCACTCGGCGCCGAAGCGCTGGTGCGCGGTCCGGGCCGCCCCACCACCGTGCAGGCCGGCGGCGTTGCTGCCGAACACGAAGATCTCGCCGTCCCCCAGCTCGCGGACCAGGTCGGGTGTCGTGCGCGTCATGATCCCATCCTCCCTTCATTCCTGGATGTGTCAGACCCGTGTGCCAGTTTTGGTCACAGAGACCAGACACAGAAAGAGGTGGTCGGATGACCTGTTCCCACGATCGAGCAGCCGGAGTGCTGCTCGGGCAGGCCTGCGGCGACGCGTTGGGGGTCCCGTACGAGTTCGGGCCGGCCCTGCCGGACTCGTTCACGCCCGTCATGGCCGGCGGCGGACCATTCGGCTTCGCTCCCGGTGAGTACAGCGACGACACCTCGATGGCGGTCTGCATCGCGGAGGTCGCCCGCACCGGCGCCGATCTGACCACGGCCGCCGCGCTCGACGAGATCGCCGAGCGGTTCCTCGCCTGGGCGGCGGTCGCGAAGGACGTCGGGTCACAGACCCGGGCCGTCTTCGGACACACCCACCGCTCGCGCGGCCCGCGAGGCGCCGCGATGCTCGCCGCCTCCCGCGAGCACGCCGCCGCGCACCCCGGTCGCGTCGGCAACGGGGCCCTGATGCGTACGGCGATCGTCGGCCTGACCGACCTCGACGACCGCGACGCCACGGCAGCCGCCGCACGCGCCGTCGCCGAGCTCACGCACGCCGACCCGCTGGGCGCCGAGTCCTGCGTGCTGTGGTCCGAGGCCGTACGTCTTGCGGTCACGAGCGGCCGCCTCGACCTGCTGGCCGGCCTCGACCTGCTGCCGGAGGCGCGGCGTGACCAGTGGCGCGCGTGGATCGACGCGGCCACCGGCGTCGACCCCCGGACGTTCGCCCGCAACGGGTTCACCGTGCACGCCCTGCAGGCCGCGTGGGCCGCGATCACCTGGACCGACATCCCCGAGCTCGACGCGACCGCCGGAACCTTCCCCGCCCAGCACCTCCAGCTCGCCCTGGCCAACGCCGTGCGCGCCGGCGACGACACCGACACCGTCGCGGCGATCGCCGGCGGTCTCCTCGGCGCGGTGTGGGGCTGGTCGGCGATCCCGGCCCACTGGGCACGGAAGGTGCACGGCTACGGCGAGCACCGCGCCCGCGGGCTCATCACCCTCGGACTGCACACCGCCCAGCGCGGGCAGGGTGACGAGCAGGCGTGGCCGACCGGCCGGCACATGATGACCCGGGACTACGACGACGCTCCGGTCATCTCGGCGGTCCACCCGCACGACGACGGTGTCGTGCTCGGGACCTACCGCTCTGCCCCGCACGGATGCGATGCCGTGGTGTCGCTGTGCCGCGTCGGTGCCGGGGACCACGCCGACATCCCAGCCGGCGACCACCTCGAGGTGCGCCTGCTCGACTCGGAGGTCACCGAGGACAACCCGCACCTCGAGCACGTCCTCGCCGACACCGCGGCGGCCATCAAGGCGCTGCGCGACGAGGGCAAGACGGTCTTCGTCCACTGCGTCGCCGCCCAGCAGCGGACCCCGTCGGTCGGCGTGGCCTACTCCCGCCTGCTCGGCGTCCCGGCGGGACAGGCACAGGACGACATGCGCCGGGCCCTGCCGGGACTGCGCGGGCACGGACCGCTGTGGGACGCGGCCGCGCGGGTCACGCCTCGCCAGTCGTAGCCGAGGACGGAGCCCGGCCCGCCACCACCCCGCGGGATGGACCGTCGACCGCCCGGCTCAGTCGACCGTGATGACGATCTTGCCGCGGGTGTGGCCGCCCTGGCTCTCCTCCCATGCCTTCTGCGTGTCGGCCAGCGCGTAGGTCGAGGCGATCTGCACCGTGAGGGTGCCGTCGTCGAACAGTCCGGCGAGCTCGTTGAGGTCGTCGACGTCGGGGCTCACGAAGACGTACTGGCCGCCCATCTCCTTGACCGCCGGATCGATGATCGAGACGATCCGCCCGGCCGACGACTCGGCGAGCAGGTCGGGGCTCACGCCGAGGTCCGAGCCGTTGAGGTCGAGCACCGCGGTGACGCCGTCCGGGACCAGCGAGCGCACGCGCTCGACGAGCCCGTCGCCGTACGTCAGCGGCTCGGCTCCGAGGTCGCGGAGGTAGTCGTGGTTGGCCTCCGAGGCCGTGCCCAGGACCCGCGCGCCGAGGGACGTCGCGATCTGCACCGCGAACGAGCCGACCCCGCCGGAGGCGCCGTGGATCAGCACGATGTCGTCGGCGCCGACGTCCAGCGCGTGGACGAGGGACTGGAACGCCGTGAGGCCGGCCAGCGGGATCGCGGCCGCCTCGGCGAAGCTCGCGTTGGCGGGCTTCTTGGTGACGGTACGGATGGGAGCCGCGACCTTCTCGGCGTACGTCCCGCCGTGGACCGCGTCCTTGCGGACGTAGCCGAAGACCTCGTCGCCGGGCGCCAGGGTCGTGACCGCGGGTCCGACCGCCTCGACGACGCCCGCGACGTCCCAGCCGGGCGTGGCCGGGAAGTACACGTCGAGCGCGCTGTCGAGCCCGCCGGAGGCGAGCTTCCAGTCGACCGGGTTGACCGAGGCGGCCCGGACCCGGACCTTGACCCAGTCGGGCCCGATCTTGGGCTCGTCGACCTCGGTCAGCGCGAGGACGTCGGGGTCACCGTAGGAGCTGTAGGTGATCGCCTGCACGTCAGAGCCGCTCGTCGTCGCTCTTGGGGGCGAGCTCCTCGACGGTCTCCTCGATGTCGGGACCCGTGCTGTAGACGACCTCGTCCTCGGACTCGATGTGCTCGTCGGCCAGCAGCAGCGGGTTGACCGGCGCATCGCTGGGGTCACCCACGGAGGCGTCGGGCGCACCCGTCGAGGCCTCCGGTGAGCTGTTCCTGGCGTCGCGCACGATCTCCTCGGCCCGCTGCACGACGTCCTTGACGCGTGGGTCCTCGGTCACCTTGGTCGCGGCCTCGCGCACCAGGTCCTCGGCCCGGGCGGTCGCCTGCTGCACGCGGGGATCGTCCTTGACCTGCTGGGCGGTGTCGACGATCTGCTCGTACCGCTCGCGGCCGGCCCGGGCGCCCAGCACGTACCCGCCGGCGAAGGCGGAGAGGAGGGTGAGCTTCTTGATGGGGTGCTTGAAGATGCGCATGGCTCGACGTTACCCACCCCGGCTCGGCTTCACGCACCGAGGAGGCCCCGGATGTCGTCACTGCTCAGCGCGCCGGACAGCGCCGCCCCCTCGTCCATGACGGCATCGAACAGGGCGGACTTGCGCGCCTTGAGCTCCATGACCTTCTCCTCGATCGTGTCGGCCGACACGAGCCGGTAGACCATGACCGGTCGGGTCTGGCCGATGCGGTGGGCGCGGTCGACCGCCTGCGCCTCGGTGGCCGGGATCCACCACGGGTCGAGGACGTAGCAGTAGTCGGCCTCGGTGAGGTTGAGCCCGAACCCGCCGGCCTTGAGGCTGATGAGGAACACTGGCCGGTCGCCGGTGGTGAAAGACTCGATGGCCTCGGCGCGGTTGCGGGTGCGGCCGTCGAGGTAGGCGTGGGGCTTGCCGACGGCGTCGAGGCGTTCGCGCACCCTCTTCAGGTAGCGGGTGAACTGGCTGAACACCAGC
>NZ_JAOPXQ010000122.1 GCF_025965075.1 Aeromicrobium sp. | reverse complement strand
TGCCACGTCGGTCACGCCGCCCCGCACCTCGACGGCGTCGACACGGTCATCGCGTCGACCGCGGTCCGCGAGGACAACCCGGAGATCGTCGAGGCGCAGCGCCGCGGCCTGCGCCTGTGGCCCCGCTCGGCCGGGATGCGCTCGCTCATGGAGGGCCGCCGGACGCTGGCGGTCGCCGGCACCCACGGCAAGACCACCACCACGGCGATGCTGACGTGCGCCCTGATCGCGGCGGGTGCCGAGCCGTCGTACGCGATCGGCGCCGAGGTCGCGAGCCTGGGGGCCAACGCGCGGCTCGGGGCGGGCGACCTCCTCGTGGCCGAGGCCGACGAGAGCGACGGGGCCTTCCTCGTCTACGCGCCCGAGGGTGCGGTCGTGACCAACGTCGACGCCGACCACCTCGACAACTACGGGACGGTCGAGGCGTACGCCGCGGCGTTCGACGAGTTCATCGGCAACGTCGGACGGTTCGTGGTCCTCAACGCCGACGACCCCGGCGCCCGCCACCTCGCCGACGCGGCGCGATCGCGTGGCCTCGACGTGCTCCTCACCGGATTCGCCGAGGACGCCGACCTGCGCGCCACCCGCCTCGTCGTGGACGGCACGACCACGACCTTCGACGTGGCGCTGAACGGCGTGGACCTGGGCCACGTACGCCTCGTGGTGCCGGGCCAGCACTACGCGCAGGACGCCCTGCTGGCCCTCGGCGCCGGCCTGCTCCTGGAGCAGGACGCCGAGCTCCTCGTCACCGGGCTGGCGGCCTACACCGGCGCCCAGCGCCGCATGCAGCTGCTCGGCGACGCCGACGGGGTGCGGGTCTACGACTCCTACGCCCACCACCCGACCGAGATCCGCGCGGACCTGGCGGCCGCCCGGGCGATCGCCGGTGCCGACCGGCTGGTCGTGGCCTATCAGCCGCACCTCGTGAGCCGCACCCGCGTCTACGGCGCCGAGATGGGCCGGGCGCTCTCCGCGGCCGACCTGGTCGTCGTCGCTGACATCTACCTCGCCCGGGAGGACCCGGACCCGGCCGTCACGGCGGACCTGATCGTCGCGGCGGTCGAGGACACGGCGGCGACGCCGGGCGGTCCCGTCGCGGGGCTGGCGCAGGTGCTCGTGCCGATGCTGCGTCCCGGCGACCTGCTCCTGACCCTCGGTGCCGGGGACATCACGACGGTCGGCCCCGAGGTGCTCGCTGCCCTGGGATCCGGGACGTGAGCGACCGCTTCGCCGTTCGCGCGCGCGACATCCGCCGCCAGCGGCTCAAGCGGGGCCTCCTCGGTGCCGCGACGGTCCTCGTGCTGGGCACCCTGACCTGGCTGGTGTGGTTCTCCGACGTGCTCGCGGTGCACGACGTGGACGTCGCGGGACGCACGAGCCTCCAGGAGAAGCAGGTGCTGCGCACGGCGCAGGTGCCCGCCGGCGAGCCGTTGGCCCGGGTCGACCTCACGGCGATCAAGGCCCGCATCGCCTCGATGGACCGGGTCGAGTCGGTCGACGTCTCCCGCTCGTGGCCCGCCACGATCTCGATCGACATCGTCGAGCGCCGCGCCGTCATGTGGTCCCTGATCGGCGGCCGGGCCCGCGGGATCGACCGCAACGGCATCGACTTCCGGGCGTACTCCCGGGCCCCGGGATCGCTGGTCGAGGCCAGCATCGCCGTCGCGGACCCGGACGAGCGCCTCGAGGTGACCGAGGCCGTCGCCTCGGTCATCGACCTGATCACGCAGAAGGACCAGGCCCTGCGGCGGCAGGTCCAGGCGGTCAGCGCCGAGACGAAGGACTCGATCGTCCTCGACCTGACCCGCGGCCGCACGATCCTGTGGGGGAGTGCCCGGAAGGGAACCCGCAAGCTCGAGGTCCTCGACTCGCTGCTGACGCTCGATGCGAGCCGCTACGACGTCAGTGCGCCGGACCAGCCCACCACCCGCAAGTAGATCGCGGCGTGTCGCGCCGGCTCGATGAGCCGTCCCGCGTACCGTTCTGGTTAAGGCAGAGGTTGACATAACTATAAACCTCCACCTCAGGGTTAGAGTTTCCGGCCCCACAGTCTTTTTCACCCCAATGAACACACACCCCGGAAGGGACACACCATGGCGGTACAGAACTACCTCGCCGTGATCAAGGTTGTCGGCATCGGCGGGGGCGGCGTCAACGCGGTCAACCGCATGATCGAGATGGGGCTCAAGGGAGTCGAGTTCATCGCGATCAACACGGATGCGCAGGCACTCTTGATGAGCGACGCCGACGTCAAGCTCGACGTCGGTCGCGACTCGACCCGCGGCCTCGGAGCCGGCGCGAACCCCGAGATCGGCAAGCGCGCAGCAGAGGACCACGCCGAGGAGATCGAGGCCGCCATCAAGGGCGCCGACATGGTCTTCGTCACCGCCGGCGAGGGTGGCGGCACGGGCACCGGTGGCGCCCCCGTCGTGGCCCGCATCGCCCGCTCGCTCGGCGCGCTGACGATCGGCGTCGTGACGCGTCCGTTCAAGTTCGAGGGCCGCAACCGCTCGGGCCAGGCCGATGCCGGCATCATGGCGCTGCGCGACGAGGTCGACACGCTGATCGTGATCCCCAACGACCGGCTGCTGTCGATCAGCGATCCCAACGTCAGCCTGCTCGACTCGTTCCGCCAGGCCGACCAGGTCCTGCACCAGGGTGTCTCGGGCATCACCGACCTCATCACGACACCGGGCTTGATCAACCTCGACTTCGCCGACGTCAAGTCGGTCATGTCGGACGCCGGCTCGGCCCTGATGGGCATCGGCTCCGCCCGGGGCGAGCACCGTGCCGCGGTGGCCGCCGAGAGCGCCGTCTCGAGCCCGCTGCTCGAGGCCTCGATCGAGGGCGCCCGCGGCGTCCTGCTGTCGATCGCCGGTGGCTCCGACCTCGGACTGTTCGAGATCAACGAGGCTGCCGGCCTGGTGGCCGACGCGGTCCACCCCGACGCCAACATCATCTTCGGTGCCGTCATCGACGACGCCCTGGGTGACGAGGTCCGGGTCACGGTCATCGCGGCCGGCTTCGACGGTGGGGAGCCCATGCTGCGCGACGCCAGCAAGCCGGCGCTGCTCAAGGACTCCCCGGCCCCGACCCCCGAGCCGGAGCGGGCGCAGACGTACCTGACGCCCGACCCGCACCTCGACGGACCCCGGCAGCCGCAGGACGGTGCCGGCAACGCCACGATCCCGGCGGAGCCCATGCCGGCGAGCTACGGCGACGACCTCGACGTGCCCGACTTCCTGCGCTGAGCCGAGGTGTTCTGGCACCGGCGGACGGTCGGTCGGGTCGAGCTCGCGTTCACCGATCGCGACGGGGGGTCGAGCGAGGGCCCCTGGTCCTCGCTCAACCTCGGCACGTCCAACGGTGACGTGGACGACCTGGTCCGGCGCAACCTGGAGCTCGTCTCCGAGGAGCTCGACGTCGACCGGCTGGTCCGGATGACCCAGGTGCACGGCGCCGAGGTGGCGTGGACCGACGAGGTCGCGGCGGGGGAGATCCCGGTCGCCGACGTCCTGCTGACCGACGAGCCCGGGGTCGGCGTGCTGGTCCGGGTCGCGGACTGCACCCCGATCGTGATCGTCGGGCTGGACGAGCCCGTCGCGGGAGTCGTGCACTGCGGTCGTGAGGGCCTCGTCAAGGGTGTCGTCATGGCGGCCGTCGGCTCGCTGCGCGAGCGCGGCGCCGAGGCCCTCGAGGCGTACATCGGCCCCCGCGCCTGCGGACGCTGCTACGAGCTGCCCGAGGAGATGGCGGACGCCGTCGGGGCGGTCGTCCCCGAGGCGCGGTCGACCACGTCGTGGGGCACCCCGGCGATCGACGTCGGGGCTGGCGTCATGGCACAGCTGCGCGAGCTCGGCATCCCCGCGACGGACCTCGGTGCTCACGAGTGCACGATCGAGGACGAACGCTTCTACTCCTACCGTCGCCAGGGCCAGGACTCCGGCCGGTTCGGCGCCGTCGCGGTGATCCGATGAGCAGCGACCGGCGCGACGAGCTGGCCGCCGGCCTCGCCGAGACCGAGCGCCGCATCGCGGCCGCCTGCGCCGCTGCGGGGCGCAACCGGTCGGAGATCACGCTGGTCGCGGTCACCAAGACCCATCCCGCCTCGGACGTCGACCTCCTGGCGGAGCTCGGCGTGACCGACATGGGGGAGAACCGGCACCCCGAGGCGGGCGACAAGGCCCGCGAGGTGCAGCACGCCGTGCGCTGGCACTTCCTGGGCGGGCTGCAGACCAACAAGGCCGGCGCGGTCGCCCGCTACGCCGACGTCGTCCACAGCGTCGACCGGGTCAAGCTCGTCAACGCGCTGTCGCGCGGAGCCGAGTCCGCCGGGCGTACCCTGACGTGCCTCGTGCAGGTCGACTTCGACGCGACCGACCCCGGCCGGGCGGGCGCCGTGCCCGACGACATCGGGACGGTGGCCGACGCCATCGTGGCCGCCCCGGGCCTGGTGCTGGGCGGCCTGATGACGGTCGCGCCGCTCGGCGAGGACCCCGCGCCGCACTTCGAGCACCTCGTCCGGCTCTCGGCTCGCCTCCGCGAGACGCACCCGGACGCCGCGATCGTCTCCGCCGGCATGAGCGGCGACTTCGAGGCCGCGATCACCGCCGGCGCGACACACCTGCGCATCGGGCGCTCGATACTCGGTGAGCGGCCCTCCAGCGGGTAATCTCAGACATGTCATTTCCGATCGGACACACGGAGCAACCATGGCAGGCGCAATGCGTAAGGTCGGCGAGTACCTCGGCCTCGTCGAGCAGGCAGACTTCGACGACGAGTACGACGAGGACATCGACGCGCCCGAGCCGGCCCCCCGCCAGCCCGTGACCCGTCAGCCCGCTGTCGTGCGCCCCGCGCCGGTCGCGAGCATCGACGACCACCGCCGACCCGAGCGTGAGCGTGAGCGCCCGCAGCGTCGCAACTCGACCGCGTCCGACCTGGCTCGCATCGAGACCGTCACCCCGCGCACGTACAACGACGCGCGCACGGTCGGCGAGCAGTACCGCTCCGGTGTCCCGGTCATCATGAACCTCTCGGAGATCGACGACGACGACGCCAAGCGCCTCGTCGACTTCGCCGCGGGCCTCGTGTTCGCGGTGCACGGCTCGATCAACCGCGTCACCGCCAAGGTCTTCCTGCTGTCACCCGAGAACATCTCGGTCACCGACGAGGACAAGCAGCGCATTGCTGCCGGCGGCTTCTTCAACCAGAACTGAGCTCAGATGCAAACAGCGGGGCGTGTCCTCGATCTGATCCTGCTAGTGGCCCTCCTGCTCCTGATCGCCCGGTTCGTGCTGGACTGGGTTCAGATGCTGGCGCGCAACTGGCATCCGCGCGGCGTCATCGCGGTGCTGTGCGAGGGGCTCTACTCGGTGACGGATCCGCCGCTGCGCGCGGTCCGCAACGTCATCCCCCCGTTGCGCCTCGGCACGGTCATGCTCGACCTGTCGCCGATGATCCTGATCATCGCGATCTACATCCTGCGCGCCGTCGTCGGAGTCGTTTTCTTCTAACGTCGCGCGCCTGTGCGGAACCGATGTCCCGATGTCGGTACGCCTGTGGCAGAAGTGAACTCCTACCGAGTACGGTGGAGACTCCGAGTCCCCAGGACTAACCCGAAACCCGAGGTGTACTCATGCCACTGACGCCAGAGGACGTGCGTAACAAGCGTATTACGCCAGTCCGTCTTCGCGAAGGCTATGACATGGGCGAAGTAGACCAGTTCCTCGACGAGGTCGAGGCCGAGCTCGAGCGTCTGACGGTCGAGAACGAAGAACTTCGCGCCAAGGTAGCTGCTGCATCGACCGGCGAGCCGACCGGATTGATCCCGGCCCTCTCGTCGTCGACCCCCGCCGCGCAGGCCCCGCCCACTCCCGCTGTGCAGGAGCCCGTCGAGGCCAAGAAGCCGGAGCCGGAGCCGGAGCCCGAGCCGGCGCCTGTCGTGGCCCCGGCACCGCCGGTGCGCACCGCGCCGTCGATGGGCGATGCGTCGTCCGCCGCGGCCCGTCTGCTCGAGATCGCCTCGACCAACGCCGACCAGCTCATGGACGCGGCGAAGGAAGAAGCCGATCGCATGGTCGGCGAGGCGCGCGCGAAGGCTGAGCGCATCACGAACGAGGCACGTGGAAAGGCCGACCGACTCGAGACCGATGCCCGCATCCGCGCGCAGAAGCTCGACGAGGAGACCAACGAGCGTCGTCAGCAGGCCGTGGCCACGATCGAGCGCGATCGGTACGAGATCCAGCGCGAGGTCGAGCACCTGCGGGCGTACGAGCGTGAGTACCGCGCTCGGCTCAAGAACTACTTCCAGAGCCAGCTCGACCAGCTCGCGGCGAACGAGAGCACCAGCAGCTCCACGCCCGTCGAGGCACCGACCGAGACGGCTCCGCGCCGTCTACGCTCGCTGCTCGGCGACGACGAGAACTTCTGAGCCCCCAGCACCTCGCTGCACCCGGAACGGCCCGCCTCCTCAACGAGGCGGGCCGTTCTGCGTGACGGGGGCGCGGACGGACGATGAGGGTTACGGGTCGTTCCGGCTACCACGATCCCTCGTCGTTGGTCCGGCGCAGCGACGGGGTGGACGGACGATGAGGGTTACGGGCCGGTCCGGCTACCCATGACCCTCATCGTCCGTCCCCCGCCGGAGCGGTCAGGCCTTCGTGACGGTGAAGGACAGGCCCAGGTCGGCGTCGGTGAACGCCGGGACGTCGACGCCCTCGGTGATCGACGTGGCCAGCACCTCATCGGCGATCAGCGCCGTGTGCGTGCGCAGCGCCTCGGCCATCGGACCGTCCGCCGACCACGCCAGCGTGATCCGGTCGCTGATGTCGAGGCCGGAGGACTTGCGCGCCTCCTGCACGACGCGGATCGCCTCGCGGGCGAGACCGGCCAGGCGTAGCTCGTCGTCCAGCTCGAGGTCGAGCGCGACGGTCTCGCCCTGGTCGTTGACGACCGACCAGCCCTCGCGTGGACGCTCGGACACGATGACGTCGTCGGGTCCGACCTCGACCGGCGATCCGTCGAGGTCGACCGTCGCGGTGCCCGCGGCGGCGAGCGAGGCGGCCAGCGCCCCCGCATCGGCCGCCGCGATCGCCGCGGCGACCTGCGGGGTCTCCTTGCCGAAGCGCTTGCCGAGGTTGCGGAAGTTGCCCTTGGCCGAGTGGTCGACCAGATCGCCGTCGGCGTCGGCGAGCGACTCCAGCGTCCCCACGTTGAGCTCCTCGCACACCTGGGCGCGCAGGTCGTCGCCCAGCTGCTGCCAGGCGCCGGAGGCCACCAGTGCGCGGCGCAGCGGCTGCCGGGTGCGGACCTTCGCCTCGGCACGCGCTGCACGTCCGAGCTCGGTGACACGCCGCGCCAGGTCGACCCGCGCACCCAGGCCGTCGACGATCAGGCTCTCGTCGGCCACGGGCCACGCGGCGAGGTGCACGGACTCCGGGGCGCCGGGGGTGACGGG
>NZ_JAOPXQ010000109.1 GCF_025965075.1 Aeromicrobium sp. | reverse complement strand
AGCCGCCCACGAGGATGACCTCGTCGATGTCGTCGGCGGTCACCTTCGCATCCTCCATGGCCTGCTTGACCGGGCCGAGGCACTGCTCGACGAGGTCGGCAGTGAGCTGTTCGAACGTCGACCTCATCAGGTTGACGTTGAGGTGCTTGGGACCGGAGGCGTCAGCGGTGACAAAGGGACGGTTGACGGCCGTCTGGGTCACAGCCGACAGCTCGATCTTCGCCTTCTCGGCAGCCTCGAACAGACGCTGCAGGGCCTGGGAGTCGTCGCGGAGGTCTATGCCGTTGGACTTCTTGAACTCGTCGGCCAGGTAGTCGACGATGCGTCGGTCGAAGTCATCACCGCCCAGGTGCGTGTTCCCGGCCGTGGACCGGACCTCGACGACGCCGTCTCCGACGGTCAGGATGCTCACATCGAACGTGCCGCCACCGAGGTCGAAGACCAGCACGGTCTCGTTCTCGAGCTTGTCCATCCCGTAGGCCAAGGCTGCAGCCGTCGGCTCGTTGATGATCCGGAGGACTTCGAGCCCGGCGATCTTCCCGGCGTCCTTGGTGGCCTGCCGCTGCGCGTCGTTGAAGTGCGCCGGCACGGTGATGACCGCCTCGGTGACTCGTTCGCCGAGGAACTTCGCGGCGTCATCGACCAGCTTCCGCAGCACCTGTGCGGATATCTCCTCAGGTGCGTAAGACTTGCCGTTGACCTGGAATCGCGCCGCGCCTGCGGGGCCGGCGACCACGTCGAACGAGACGGTGGTCAGCTCGCTGCTGACCTCGTCGTACTTGCAGCCGATGAACCGCTTCGCGGAGGAGATCGTCCCCTTCGGATTCAGGATCGCCTGGCGCCGGGCCATCTGGCCGACCAGTCGCTCGCCATTCTCCAGGAAGGCGACCACCGACGGCGTCGTCCGATCGCCCTCCGCGTTGGGGATGACCTGCGGCTGGCCACCCTCCATCGCCGCGATCACCGAGTTCGTCGTGCCGAGGTCGATGCCAACTGCTCTACCCATGACTCCTCCATTGCGCCCGAAACTGTGTCTCGTTCACGCTCCTCCGAACGCATGTCACCTGCATCCCGTGAACGGGTGCATTTGGCGCGCGGTACCGCCTCTGACTAGTTGGTGGCGAGGCGATGCTCCAAGGCCAGAACGGTCAGCTCGACTCGCGAATGGATGTGAAGCTTGAGGTAGATGTGCTTGAGGTGGGCGTCCACGGTGTGGCGGGAGACGCACAGATCGGCAGCGATCATGCGGTTGGTTATCCCGCGGGAGACCTGGGAGGCAACCCGCAGCTCGGCGTGGGTCAGCGACGCCCATCCGTCGCCGACCCCCTCGTCACCGTCCGCGTCCACCTTGACCATGGGGTACCGGGTCGCCGTGTCAACACCGGCAGCCGGCAGGTACTCCGTCGGGTCCAGGTAGTAGGGGTTGTCGATCACCGTACGGTCCAGCAGGACCTTGGGGTGGGTGCGAAGTACTTCGACAAGCATGTCGGCCCCGAACTTCTTCAGGTCGTAGAGGCACATGAAGATGGCGGGCACATGCTTGACGACGCGGTTGAGAGCCGACTCATAGAGAAACAGGTCGTTGCAGCCGGGGGACCAAGGCAACACCCACGACATCTCGCCGACGGCTCTGAGCAGGTCGAAGTCGGTTGCGACAGCGACGTCCACGCTCTCGGAGAGGAACTGGATCATGAGGTCGACGCTGAAGTCCCCCGCGCGGAGGTAGGCGTCCGATACCCGTTCGACATCGAGCTGCGCCGACCGCTGAGAGCACCCTGGGCCACGATGTCCCACCACGCGATCGCGGACCGATGCCGGCTCGGCATCGTCGATCAGGCACCGAACCTTGTCGCCGTGACGCAGCCCCTCGTCGAGGAAGGGGAACAACAGCCGGTCGCGCTCGGCCGGACCCGAGTAGAGCGCACAGAAATGCGTTCCTGAGCTGACCTGTCCGACTCCGGGAATCCCGAGGCTCAAACCTTTCATGGTGACCACCGTTCACGAATCCGTGGGAGAGGCGCGACGCTACGCGCACGTTGCACGCCAGCGCAGGAAAGCTAGTTGAGCAGCTGGCCGCAGCCAGCAGGTTCGCGCCGCTACCTCGAGTCTCGGTCGTGTGCGAGGCGGTCGCGTCGGTCCTCCTCGCGCTTGGAGTAGGCGGCAGCGCGGATCGCTTCGTCGGTCTCCAAACCGGAGCCGAGACCACCGCCGACCGTGGCCGCTGACGCAACGAACCAGGCCAACACGAACAGATCGCGGTAACCGAGTGTCTTGTTGAGATAACCGCCCATGAGGTCGGGGTCGAGGATGAAGTACGCCCAGGCCAGGTTCACGACGTAGAGGGCGAAGTAACCCATGAGCACGCCGGACGTCAGGGTCAGCAGGGTCGAGGTGTTGTAGAGGCGTGACCTCTCCCGTGCCTGCGGAGACTCGTCGTCGGGGCGGTCCCACAGCTCGCCGTCAATCACGAGCCACGCCACCACGAGGGTGATCGAGGCGACCGTCGCTACCACCAGGCGCCACCACGACAGCGAACCCGCCAGCAGCCAGACCGTCGAGTTGACGGTGGCCACGGCGCCGGTCGCGAGCGACGCCACGAGCGCGGATTTCAGGCCAGGGATCAGCAGCCACGGGCGGTTGGCGAGCACCATGCCAAAGAGCAGGCGCCACCGACCACGCAGGTGCGGCAGGACCACGCGGTGCGCTTCTCCTCCTGTCCTCGGCTCTGCCATCGCGCTGAGAAGCGCGCGCACAGCTCGACGCGCTCGGGAGTGCATCCGGATCCCGCCCAGAGCAGGCAAGGAGAGCACCGCGGTCCGTTGCTCAGGATCGGTCTGGACCAGCAAGTGTCTGCCCTTGTGGTCGTGGAGCGGGAGCTCGGTCAGCCCGACCACCAGGTCCCAGCCCCGCTGACAGGCCTGGTCCTGCAATCGGCCCACAGCTGCCCCGACGTCCTCAGACCCCGTGGAGAACGGCTCACTCACAACGGTGACGTCCCAGGAGGCACCCCCGTCGGGCGAACTCAGGTCGGACATGTCCCGTGCAATCGCGGTCGGCGCGGCCGGATCCGCTACGAGACCGACATGAATCGTCTCCATGGGGAGATGACACCTCATCGGTCACGTCGCCACCATTGGTCGGACTGCCGATTGTGCAGGGGCGTGCCGACCGGCAGTGTGGACCGGTGGCGCTCTCACCCCTCGCCGAGCGGTGACCCGGTCCCGCCTGGGGATGATGAGTGGTCGCCGCAGCGAAATGGAAACGACCCCCATGGCAGCAGTCCGGTCACCGCACCTGCCAGTGGCAGATCGACCGACGAATGTGCGGCCGCGGGTAGTCGAGCTGGGCCCGTCCCGTCGACATCCAGCTCGACGAGGTCCGGGATCCGCCGGAGGGGCGGCGCGTCGCCGACGAGATTCTCACCGCCGTCTCGGATCAACCACACACCCGGATGACTGAGCATGAGCATGACCGGATCGATCAGATCAATATCGGCATGTCTGCCGATACCGGCCCCTTGCCGTGCTGGGTGCAATGGAGATTCCGGTCCGACTTCGGGCCATCAAAAACACTCGACGAAGGAGACAGCCCATGAAGGCAGTCGTGTACGAAGGCCCACGGCAGGTCAGCGTCAAGGAAGTGCCGGACGCGCGGATCGAGCGGCCGACCGACGTCCTGGTGCGGGTCACGTCGGCGAACATCTGCGGTTCGGACCTCCACATGTACGAGGGCCGCACCGACTTCGAACCGGGTCGCTGGTTCGGGCACGAGAACCTCGGCCAGGTGGTCGAGGTCGGAGACGGGGTCGACAAGGTCCAGGTCGGGGAGTACGTCGTCCTGCCGTTCAACATCTCCTGCGGGCACTGCAAGAACTGCGAGCGTCAGCTCACGAACTACTGCCTGACCGCTCAGCCGGATCCGCAGATGGCCGGCGCTGCATACGGCTTCGCCGACATGGGGCCGTACGGCGGCGGGCAAGCCGAGCTCCTGCGCGTGCCCTGGGGTGACTTCAACTGCCTGCGGCTGGGCGAGGATGCAGAGGAGCGCCAGAACGACTATGTGATGCTCGCGGATATCTTCCCGACCGGATACCACGCCACCGAGATGGCGGGCGTGAAGCCGGGTGACCAGACGGTCATATACGGCGCCGGCCCGGTGGGGTTGATGGCCGCCCTCTCGGCGACCATCCGGGGGGCGAGCAAGGTGATGGTCGTCGACCGGCAGCCCGACCGGCTGCGGCTGGCCGAGTCCATCGGCGCGATCGCGATCGACGACTCGAAGACCGATCCGGTGCAGGCCGTGCTGGAGGAGACGATGGGGCTGGGTGCGGACAACGGCTGCGAGTGCGTCGGTTACCAGGCGCACGAGCCCGATGGCCAGGAGCGGGCCAACCTGACGATGAATCGGTTGGTCGACTCGGTGCGCTTCACCGGGACAATCGGCTGCGTCGGCGTCTTCGTGCCTCAGGATCCCGGGGCGAGCGACGACCTGGCGAAGCAGGGCAAGCTCGCGTTCGACTACGGCATGTTCTGGTTCAAGGGCCAGCACCTCGGTAGCGGTCAGGCGCCGGTCAAGAAGTACAACCGGCAGCTGCGCGACCTGATCGCCGGGGGCAAGGCCGAGCCGTCGTTCATCGTCAGCCACGAGCTGCCCCTGAGCCAGGCGCCGGAAGCCTACGAGCACTTCGACAACCGCGACGACGGTTGGACGAAAGTCGTCCTCCACCCGACGATGGCGGCAGCGGGGTCCTGACATGGCTCATCTGCTGGACGGGCGCCGCATCGCCGTACTCGCAACCGACGGGGTCGAGCGGGTCGAGCTGGAGCAGCCACGGCACGCGCTGGAGGACGCAGGTGCCCACACCGACGTCGTCTCCATCGACCGGGGCGAGATCCAGGCCCGTGACCACGACCTCGTCGACGCCGGCACGTTCGCGGTCAACCGACTGGTCGACGACGTGTCCGTGGACGACTATGAGGCGCTGCTCCTGCCGGGCGGGACGGTCAACCCCGACAAGCTGCGCATGGACCCCTCTGCGGTGCAGTTCGTCCGGGCCTTCGTCCAGTCGGGAAAGCCGGTCGCCTCGATCTGCCACGGACCCTGGAGCTTCGTCGAGGCCGACGTCGTGCGGGGCCGCCGGCTGACCGCGTGGCCCAGCATCCGCACCGATCTGCGCAACGCCGGGACGGAGGTCGTGGACGAGCAGGTCGTCACCGACGGCAACATCACCACCAGCCGGTCACCCGACGACCTGCCAGCATTCTGCGAACGCATGGTGGAAGAGTTCGCCAAGGCCCCGGAATCCGCCAACGCCGGAGATCGGGCATGACCTCGCCGCTGCGATTCCTGGCACGCCGGGCGGCCCACCGGGAGCTCCCGTGGCCGGCAGCCACGGCCGACATTCGCGGTCCCCCACCCACGTGATGCCGATCTCCGCCGGGCCGCAGGGGTACCGGATGTTCAGGGACAAGGAGGACGGAACCGTCCGGGCCGTGTTCCGTCCAAGCGTGTGAGAGCGGGGGCTGTAGAGGTGAGGCTAGTTCTCGCGCTCGCCACAGCTCGGCTCGTCGTCCGCGGAGCCGGCAACCGCCGGTACGTAGAGCCCCTCGCGTTCGGCCCGCACCGCTGCCGCCGTCCGGGTGCTCACGTCGAGCTTGATGAACAGGTGCTCAATGTGTGCGGCAACGGTCCGCGGTGCGACAACCAGTGTTCCAGCGATCTCCTGGTTCGAGCACCCGTCGATCACCAGCCCGAGCACCTCCAGCTCACGGGGCGTGAGGCCGTGCAAGTCCGGCGCCGGCGACACCAGCGCCATGCCGATCAGGGCCGGCGGTACGTCTTCGGGCGCGGCCACGACGGTGATCCGCGCGTATCCATCGGGGGTGAGCACCCCGCTGAGCGGCCACAGGAAGGACGAGTACGGCAATCCGTCGCTGAGCCGACGACACGCGATGACCTTGACGGGCGAACCGGCTGCGAGCAGCAGGTCTCCGTCCAGTCCGGGCAGCGCCTCCGTCAGCCCGTCAGCGCGGAGCACCGTCGCGGCCGTCACCCCGCGCACCACCCGTGCGATGGCGAGGAGGCTGGGCATCGGGTCGATGGCCAGGGCCAGCGCCGGCGCGAGTGCGGCGAGGCGGTGGCGCGTCGCCCGAGACGATGGAAGCTTGCTCTTGGACAGGAGGATCAGGAAGCCGACGAGACGGCCACCCCGGGAGACCAGCGCCACGGACAGCGACCCGTGCATGCCGGCCGGAGCCAGCCAAGCGGACCACGCCGGCGGGTGGTCTGACGAGGGGGAGGAAGGGTCCGACCGGCTGACTGCCAGGTGATCCCCGTCGCTGCCGGCGACGGCCAGGTCGTGCGTCATGGCGGGTCCACTGAAGAAGCCGTCGATGTCTTCGTCCAGATCCAGGCTGGCCAGCGTCACGTAGCTGCTGTTGCGCGGATCTGCGGATGCGAGCCACGCGGCATCGAAAGGAACAGCAGACCGCAAGGCCACGAGCGACGCCAGCGCACGGCAGGGCATCGGATCAGCTGAGGCGGCAATTCGCCTCAGGGTCGTGCCAACAGTCTCAGTCACAACTATTCGCCTCCGACGCGTCAGTCTCGCCGGGGGAGCCGTCGAGCAGAGGCGGTCATCGAGCGACCCATGGGGTGGATCATACCGCGGGGTGGCCATGGATAGCGAGAAGCTGTCGTCGAATTCCGGGCGGGGCAAGGCGGGCCGTCGGCGATGACCCTGCACCTGCCACAGCACGACGAAGACCCCTGACCAGCGGAGACGCGGGTCAGGGGGTCTTCCTTTGCGTCGAGCTGCGCGCCACCGTCGGCCTGTGCGGCGTCGGGTTCGGGGCCCTCGCGATCGGCCCGGTCACCGATCGGTACGGGCGCCGCCTGACGCTGATCGGCTGTCTGGCGTGGGCGTCGCTGATGACCCTGTTCGTGGCCGCGTCGCCGAACCTCGAGATCCTCATCGGGCTGCGCTTCCTGGCCGGTCTCGCCCTCGGCGGGCTGCTGCCGACC
>NZ_JAOPXQ010000106.1 GCF_025965075.1 Aeromicrobium sp. | reverse complement strand
CTGCTGGTCGGCTTCGTCGGGGCGTACGCCGGCGTCCGTGGCGAGGACCGCATCACGTCGGTGTCGAGCATCCTGTTCTACCTCACGGTCTACGGCATCTCGTCGATCGGCGCGTTCGCGGTCGTGACGCTGGTGCGGGACTCCGGCGGCGAGACGACGCACCTGTCCAAGTGGGCGGGCCTGGGCAAGAAGTCACCCCTGCTCGCCGGCTCGTTCGCGCTGTTCATGCTGTCGTTCGCGGGCATCCCGCTGACGGGTGGCTTCATCGGCAAGTGGACCGTCTTCAGCGCGGCGTACTCCGGCGGCTTCTGGTGGCTCGTGGTCATCGGCGTGCTCGTCAGCGCCCTGGCGGCGTACTTCTACGTGCGGGTCATCGTGCTGATGTTCTTCACCGATCCCATCGGGGACGGCCCGACCGTGGCGGTGCCGAGCCCGCTGACTACCGTGGTCCTCGTGGTGGCCGTGGTCGGCACGATCGGACTCGGTATCATTCCGGGACCGGTGCTGGATCTCGCGCAGCACGCCGGCGCCTTCGTGCGCTGACCCGTTTCAGAGGAGCTCTGCGTGTCCAGTCTGGGTGTCACGTTCACCGACGCCGAGCTGGAGGCACGCGTCCAGACGGGGGTCGCGGAGGTCGAGCGACAGCTCGCCGCCGCCGTCGACAGCCCCGAGCGACTCGTCGCCGAGGCCGCCGCGCACCTGCTCAACGCGGGCGGCAAGCGGTTCCGCCCGCTGCTGGTCATGCTGGCCGCCGAGTTCGGCGACCCCGCGCACGCCGACGTGGCCCGGTCGGCCGTCGTCGTCGAGCTGACCCACCTCGCGACGCTCTACCACGACGACGTGATGGACGAGGCGTCCATGCGCCGGGGTGCGCCGAGCGCCAACAGCCGGTGGGGCAACTCGGTCGCGATCCTGGTGGGGGACTACCTCTTCGCCCAGGCTTCCGACCTGGTGTCGGACCTCGGTACGGAGTCGGTGCGGATCCAGGCGCAGACGTTCTCCCGGCTCGTGCAGGGCCAGATCCGCGAGACGATCGGCCCCGCCGACGACGAGGACGCGCTGGCCCACTACCTGTCGGTCGTCGCGGACAAGACCGGCTCGTTGATCGCGACGGCCGCCCGCTTCGGCGCCAAGATGGCCGGTGCCTCGACCGAGATCGAGGACACGCTGACCGAGTTCGGCGAGCGGATCGGTGCGGCGTTCCAGCTCAGCGACGACATCATCGACATCGCGAGCGAGACGGGCGACTCCGGCAAGACCCCCGGCACCGACCTGCGCGAGGGTGTCCCCACGCTCCCGACGCTGATCGCCCTGCGGTCGACCGACCCGGAGAGCCAGCGGCTGCGCGACCTGCTGTCGCGGCCGCTCGGCGACGACGACGCCCTGGTCGAGGAGACGCTGTCCCTGCTGCGGGTGCACCCCGCGATGGACGAGGCCCGCGCCTACGTCCAGGCCGAGACCGACGCGGCCGGCGTGCTGCTGGCCAAGCTCCCGGAGTCCTCAGCGCGTACCGCGCTCCAGGCCCTCTGCGACACCGTCGCCACCCGCCTCGGTTGATCGACCCGCGACTGGCGCACAACGATCCGCGAGTGGCGCGGAATGAAGAAAATGGGACGGCGTGTCGTGCGTTTCTGCGCCACTCGCGGTCGGGGGTGCGCCACTCGATCAGATCGCGCAGGCCTCGGCAGTCTCGCGCAGGAGCCGGCGACGGCTGGTCATGGCGTCCACGGTGAAGACCACGAGGGCGATCCAGACCAGCACGAAGCCGACCCACCGCGCCGTCGTCATGTCCTCGTGGAAGATCGTCAGCCCGGTGATGAACTGGATGATCGGGCCGAGGTACTGCAGGATCCCGATCGTCGTCAATGACAGGCGGGTCGCCGCGGCACCGAACAGCAGCAGGGGGATCGCGGTGACGACGCCGGTGCCGACCAGCAACGTGACGTTGCCGGGTCCCTCGTGGCCGAACGCCAGCTCGCCGCGGGCCTGCAGGGTCACGAGAAACGCCAGGGCGACGGGGAACAGGATCGCGGTCTCCATGCCGAGGCCCTCGAACGCCCCGAGGTCGGCCTTCTTCTTCAGGAAGCCGTAGGCGGCGAACGAGAACGCGACGAGCAGCGCGACCCACGGCAGCCGGCCGTAGTCGACCGTCAGCACGACGACCGCGATGATGCCGATCGCCACGGCGGCCCACTGCGCGGGGCGGAGCGTCTCCTTCAGCACGAAGACCGCGAGCAGCACCGTCACCAGCGGGTTGATGAAGTAGCCCAATGACGTCTCGATGACGTGGCCGTTGGTCACGCCGTAGATGAATCCGCCCCAGTTGAGCGCGATCGTCACCGACGCCGCCGCGAGGATCAGCATCAGCCGGCGGTCGCGGGCGATCGCGAGGAACGTGCGCCACTTGCCCATCGCGGTGATCGCGACCAGCACGAAGACCATCGACCAGACGAACCGGTGCGCGAGGATCTCGAGCGAGCCGGCCGGCTCGAGGAGCGGCCAGTAGAGGGGGAAGAATCCCCAGCACAGATAGGCGGCGACTCCGAAGGTCACACCGCGCCTGGAGTCGTTCACGAGCCGAGAGTACGCCTGCCCGAACGCGTGGGAGACGATGGTCGCATGACTGACCGACCGCGCTGGTTCACCGAGACCAAGGACGGCCACTCGCAGTGGTACGTCGACCGCTTCCGGACCATGGCGGCCGAGGGGGTCGACCTGGCCGGGGAGGCGCGTCTGGTCGATGCCGTGACGGCCCCGGGCTCCCGCGTCCTCGATGCGGGTTGCGGCCCTGGCAGGGTCGGTGCCGAGCTGCACGCCCGCGGCCACACCGTCGTCGGGGTCGACGCCGATCCGGTCCTGGTCGCCGCGGCCGAGGAGGACCACCCGGGCCCGCGCTGGCTCGTCGCCGACCTGGCGACCCTCGACCTGGACGAGGAGCCGTTCGACGTCGCCGTCGTGGCGGGCAACGTCATGGTGTTCGTCGCGCCGGGCACCGAGCGGGCGGTCCTGACCTCGCTGCGCTCGGCGGTCCGGCCCGGTGGGCGGGTCATCCTCGGCTTCGCCACGGATCGCGACCTGGCCCTCGACTCGTTCGACGCCGATGTCGCCGCGGCCGGGCTCGTGCTCGAGCAGCGCTTCGCGACGTGGGACCTGGAGCCGTGGCACGACGACGCCGACTTCGCCGTGACGTTCCTGCGCGTCCCCTAGAGCCGACACCGAGGACCATCGGCGGTGCTTTGGTCGGGCCCCTCCCGGTCGGCAGTGCCATGATGTCGGGATGACGGACAACGACTCGGCGGCCCGCAATCCCGAGCACGAGGACGACGCGCTCGACCGCAGGATCGCCGACCAGCCCGACATCGGGGCGGCCGGCTGGGTCAAGCGGATCGTGCTGCTGATCGTGCTGATCGGCGTGGCGTACATCGGCTTCCGGATCTCGGCGGCGTTCTTCCCGCGCTGGTGGGGCCACCGGGTCGGCGACCAGGTCGATGGCAAGCTGAGCCGCGGAACGCTGCTGGGGATCTTCTACGGATTCGTGTTCACCGCTGTCCCGCTCCTGCTGCTGCTCCAGATCCGCCGCGGATTCTTCAGCTGGACCTGGCGGGGAATCGTCGCGATCGTTGCCCTGGTCCTCGCCGCACCGAACTGGTTGACGCTGGCCGTCGTCGCCGGCAACAGCAAGGCTGCCCATGCCGGGGAGCGCACGTTCGACGTGGAGGCACCCGGCTTCCGCGCCGGCACGCTCGGGGGAGCGATCGCTGGAGCCGTCCTGGTGCTGCTGATCACGGGCCTCAGCATGCGGCTCAAGGGCCGTCGCCACGAGGTCAAACGGCTGCGTGCGGAGCGTGACGCGCTGAAGCGTGAGCGACAGCCGGGCGACGAATCCAACTGACTGTCGGCGGCATCGCACCGATTTCCGTCGTGTGAAGATCGTAGGCCGATTGCACAAAAGGTCTAGATGCAAACCTTCGCGCGGGGTTAGCATGCACCAACTTCACTGAAAGTTGGTTCCCTCATGGCAGATCAACTCAATGCGGACGAGAAGCGGCTCGCGGAGCTCGGCTACAAGCAGGACCTCGACCGGTCATGGTCGGGATTCTCCAACTTCGCGATCTCGTTCTCGATCATCTCGATCCTGGCCGGCTGCTTCACCAACTTCGGTGCGGGCTGGAACAACGGCGGCCCGATCTCGATCTCGTGGTCGTGGCCGATCCTCAGCATCTTCATCCTCATCATCGGGTTCACGATGTCCGAGCTCGTGTCGGCGTACCCCACGTCGGGCGGCATCTACTGGTGGGCCTCCAAGCTCGGCGGACCGGCCGCGGGCTTCTTCACCGGCTGGCTCAACCTGATCGGCCTGATCGCCGTGACGGCGGGCGTCTCGTACGGCTGCGCGACGTTCATCGACCTGACGATCAGCACGTACTCCGACTCGTACGCGGATGACTACTCGCTGAAGCGCGTGTTCGTGATCTTCCTGGTCGTCCTGGTGCTGGCGTCGGTGCTCAACATCTTCAGCAGCCACCTGATGGCGGTCATGAACAACGTCTCGGTGTGGTGGCACGTCGTCGGCGCCACCGCGATCGTCCTGATCCTGATCCTGGTTCCCGACCAGCACCAGTCGTTCAACTACGTGTTCACCGAGCGGTTCAACAACTCCGGGTTCTCCGATGGCAGCACGAGCAACTTCATGTTCTTCTTCGCGATCATCCCGTTCGGCTTCCTGCTGACGCAGTACACCATCACGGGGTTCGACGCCTGCGCCCACCTCTCCGAGGAGACGTCCAGCGCGTCGACCGCGGCGGCCAAGGGCATCTGGCGCTCGATCTTCTACTCCGCGCTCGGCGGCTACATCCTGCTGCTCGCCGTGGTCTTCGCGGTGCCCGACAAGGAGGGTGTCGCGGACAACGCGGGCGTGGGCGGTGGTGGTGTGGCGTTCATCTTCGTCGAGTCGCTGGGCACCAACTGGGCGACGTTCGTCCTGTTCATCTCCGCCTCGGCGCAGTTCTACTGCGCGACGTCGTGCCTCACCTCGGCATCGCGCATGGCCTTCGCCTTCAGCCGTGACGGGGCGGTGCCCGGATCGCGGCTCTGGTCGTCGCTCTCGGCCAAGCGGGTGCCGGCGAACGCCGTCATGGGCGTCGCGGTCGCCGCCGCGCTCGTGACGCTGCCGGCCCTCATCGAGGTCAACGTCGGGACGGAGGCCGAGCCGCTGATCATCCCGGTCGCGTTCTACGCCGTCACGTCGATCGCGGTCATCGGCCTGTACGCCTCCTTCGCGATCCCGATCTGGCTGCGCTGGCGCAGGGGCGACGCCTTCGAGGTCGGCCAGTGGAACAACGGCGCGAAGTACAAGTGGATGAACCTGCTCGCGGTGGCCGAGATCGTCATCGTCTCGATCTACCTGATGATGCCGTTCGTGCCCGGCGCGGTGCCGTTCAGCGACGACTTCAGCTGGAAGTTCGTCAACTACGCCCCCCTCGTCACGATCGGTGCCGTGCTGCTTCTGGCCATCTGGTGGAACGTCTCGGCCAAGAAGTGGTTCAACGGCCCGATCTCCAACATCGACCCCGCCGTCGCCGAGCTGCTCGACGACTGAGGGCGACCGGTACGGTCGACGCGTGCGAAGTCTGGCAGTCGACGACGAGGCGTTGGGCGACAAGCCCGATCTCTCGGCGTCGACCGCCGACCCGTCCCACGCCCGGATCACGACCTGGCTGATGGGACGGATCAGCGGCGGGTGGGTGCTGACCGGCGACAAGCTGCCGCCCGAGGCCGAGCTCGCCGAGGCGCTCGGCGTCAGCCGGATGACGCTGCGCCAGGCGCTCGGGTCGCTCGAGGGGCAGGGCTGGATCGCACGCAAGCGCGGCCGGTCCGGCGGCAGCTTCGTCCGCGAGCCGCGGGTGCCCGTGGACCTCACCGGGCTGCCGGGGTTCACCGAGCAGATGCGGCGCGCCAACGTACGCGCCGGGGCGCGCGTCGTCCGGACCGGAGTCGTGGACCCGACGCCCGAGGTCTCCGCCGGGCTCGAGCTCGTCCGCGGTCAGCGGGTCATCGAGATCGTGCGGGTGCGGTCCGCGCGCCGCGAGCCGCTGGCGCTCGAGGAGACGTACCTGCCCGAGCACCTGTTCCCGGGGCTGCTCGACCGCAACCTCAACGCCTCGTTGTACGCCCTCATGCGGGATCACTACGCCCTGTCGCCGCAGTCCGCGCAGGAGTGGCTCGAGCCGGAGATCGCGTCCGTCGAGCAGGCGACGTTGCTGGGCGTGGAGCCGGGATCGGCGCTGATGCTCGTGACCCGTCGCGCCCGGGCGGCGAACGGGATCGCGGTCGAGTTCGCCCACGACCGCTACCGCTCCGACCGCACCCGCATCACGCTGCAGACCGGCCTCGGCACCGACACGAGGATCGCCGCCGAGCCCCGCTGACGCGACAGCCGGGGATGTGTCTAGACCTTTGACGGGCGGCGCGGCTAGGATCTCGCCATGACGGACCTCGACGGGCTGTTCGACCAGGTGCCGGCCCTGGCCGGGCGGCCGCGCACGGTCGAGGAGCTGTCCGGTGGGCTGACGAACCAGAACCTCAAGGTCACGACCCCCTACGGGGTGTGCGTCGTCCGGCTCGCCCGCAGCGACGGCGCCCTGCTCGGGATCGACCGGGACGCCGAGTCGTACAACACCCGTGCCGCCGAGGCGTCGGGCGCCGGCGCGCCGTTCGTGGACTACCGGCCCGACCTCGGGCTCCTGGTCATCGGCTTCGTCGGCGGCCGGAGCCTCGTCAACGCCGACCTCCGGGTCCCCGGGACGCTGCCACGGGTCGCCACCGCGATGCGCGCCCTGCACGGGGGCCCGCGGTTCCGCGGGGACTTCGACATGTTCGTCCGCCAGCCGACGTACCTGCACGCGTGCGTCAGCCACGGCTTCGCGATCCCCGCGGACTACGTGTCGTACAGCGCGGAGTTCCTGCGCATCCAGGGCGCGCTGGCGGCGCACCGGCTGCCGACCGTGCCGTGCAACAACGACCTCCTCGCCGGCAACATCGTCGACGACGGCGACCGGATCTGGCTGATCGACTACGACTACTCCGGCAACAACGACCCGTGCTTCGAGCTCGGCAACTCGTGGACCGAGTGCGAGCTCGACGAGGACCACCTGGTCGAGCTCGTGACGGCGTACGTCGGCCACGAGGACCCGCGGATGGTGGCGCGCGCCAGGCTGCAGGCGACGGTGTCCCGTTACGGCTGGTCGCTGTGGGGATTCATCCAGGCCGCGACCAGCCAGGACGACTTCGACTTCGCCGGCTGGGGGCAGGAGCGCTACGACAAGGCCGTCGAGGACTTCCGCTCGCCGGACTTCGCGGCCCGGCTCGAGGCGGTGGCCGCGGCATGAGCCTGCCGGACCGCGCCCGGATCGTCATCATCGGTGGCGGGGTCGTCGGCGCCAGCGTCGCCTACCACCTGGCCCGGAGCGGCGAGTCCGATGTGCTCCTGCTCGAGCAGGGCGAGCTGTCGTGCGGCACGACGTGGCACGCCGCCGGGCTGGTCGGTCAGCTCCGTGCGACGCAGAGCGGCACGTCCCTGGTGCAGTACTCCGCGGCCCTCTACGAGCAGCTCGAGGACGAGGTCGGGCTGAGCGCGGGGTTCAGGCGCTGCGGCGGGGTCACGGTCGCCCGCACCGAGGACCGCATGGAGCAGCTGCGCCGGACCGTCGCGACCGCGGTGGCGTACGACCTGGAGTGCGAGCTGCTGACGCCCGAGCAGGTGGGGGAGCGCTATCCGCTGCTCGAGACCAAGGATCTCGTCGGCGGCATCTGGCTGCCCGGCGACGGGACCGCCAACCCGACCGACCTGACGCAGGCCCTCGCCCGCGGGGCGCGGCAGCGCGGCGCCACCGTCGCCGAGCACGTCCGGGTCACGGAGGTCCTCGTCGCGGACGGTGCCGTGACGGGTGTGCGCACGGACGCCGGCGACGTCGAGGCCGAGATCGTCGTCAACTGCGCGGGCCAGTGGGCGCACCAGATCGCCGCCCGGATCGGGGTCGCGGTGCCGCTGCACTCCGCCGAGCACTTCTACGTCGTGACCGACCAGATCGAGGGCGTTCGCCCGGACCTGCCGATCCTGCGCGACCCGGACGGCTACACGTACGTCAAGGAGGAGGTCGGCGGGCTCGTCGTCGGCGGCTTCGAGCCCGAGGCCAAGCCGTGGGTGTCGCCGGACGCGATCCCCCACCCGTTCGAGTTCCAGCTGCTCGGCGAGGACTGGGACCACTTCCAGGTCCTGATGGACTCCGCGATCCAGCGGATCCCGGCGCTGCAGGACGCCGGGATCCGGAAGTTCTACAACGGCCCGGAGAGCTTCACGCCGGACAACCAGTTCATCCTCGGGGAGGCGCCCACCGTGCGGGGCTTCTTCGTCGGGGCCGGCTTCAACTCGGTCGGCATCGCCTCGGCCGGCGGGGCGGGCCGGGCGCTCGCCGAGTGGATCCTGGAGGGTGAGCCGACGGTCGACCTGCTGGCGGTCGACATCCGCCGGTTCGGCCCGTTCCAGAACGACCTGACGTACCTCCGCGACCGGGTCACCGAGGTGCTCGGCCTGCACTACGCCGTGCCGTGGCCCAACCGGGAGTACGACACCGCGCGGCCGCTACGGACCTCGCCGGTCCACGAGCGGCTCGTCGACGCCAACGCGGGCCTCGGCAGCAAGATGGGCTGGGAGCGGGCCAACTTCTTCGCCCCGGCCGGGCAGGACCCGTCGATCGAGTACGCGTGGGGCAAGCAGAACTGGCTGCCGTGGTCGGTCGCCGAGCAGGTCGCGTGCCGCGAGGGGGTCGCGGTGTTCGACCAGACCTCGTTCTCCAAGTACGCCGTGCACGGTCCCGGCGCCGCGGCGGCCCTCCAATGGATCTGCAGCAACGACGTCGCGGGCGAGGTCGACCGCGCGGTCTACACCGCGATCCTCGACCGCCGCGGCGGCTACGAGTCGGACCTGACCGTCACCCGGGTCGCGGAGGACGAGTTCTTCCTCGTCGCGAGCTCGGCGACGACCGAGCGCGACCAGGACTGGATCCGGCGGCACGTCCCGGAGGGGCTCGACGTCACGGTGCTCGACCTCACCGCCCGGCTCGCGGTCCTCGGCCTGATGGGTCCGCGGTCGCGGGAGCTGATGACCCGGCTCGGTGACGTCGACGTCAGCGAGGAGGGCTGGGGGTTCGGGACGAGCCGGGAGGTCGAGCTCGCGGGCGTCCGGGTCCGGGCCACCCGCATCACGTACGTCGGGGAGCTCGGCTGGGAGCTGTACGTCCGCAACCGCGACGCCCTCGCGCTCTACGACGCGATCAAGCTGCTGGGCCAGGACCTGGGCATCGTCGACGCCGGCTACTACGCGATCGAGTCGATGCGGCTCGAGAAGGGCTACCGGGCGTACGGTCGCGAGCTGACGCCCGAGGTCGACCCGGTCGAGGCCGGGCTGAGCTTCACCTGCAAGCTCGGGACCGACATCGACTTCCTGGGTCGCGAGGCGGTCGAGAAGGCGAAGGCCGCCGGGCCGTCGCGGCGGCTGGTGTCGTTCGCGGTCGACGACCCGGACGTCATGGTGTGGGGCGGCGAGCTGCTGGTCCGCGACGGCGAGCCCGCGGGCCAGGTGATGTCCGCCGCGTGGGGGGCGACGCTCGGCACGGGCGTCGGGCTGGCCTGGGTCCAGCCCCCCGCCGGCGAGGTGGCCACCCCGGCGTATGTCCGGGAGGGCCGCTACCAGCTCGACGTCGGCGGTCGGCGGGTCCCGGCGCGAGTGTCGCTGCGCCCGCTGCTGGACCCGGACGGCGAGCGCCTCCGCCCGGCGACCGGGACGGTGGATCCGCCACCTGATCCGGAGGGCGGCGGTGGATCCGCCACCTCATCCGGCTGAATGAGGTGGCAGGGAGACCTTCGCAGGGGCGGGTCCGACGGGATAAGGTTCGAAAACAGACCAAAAGGAGGGTCGATGACCGACACCGTCGCGGAGCCGGACGTCCTGGTGGACGCCGTGCTGCGGCCGGTCCGCGGTCATCACGCCTTCGAGTCCTGCGTCGAGCGGCTCGCGACCTCGATCCGCCTCGGCATCTACGCCACCGGCAGCACCCTGCCGCCCGAGCGGGAGCTGGCCGAGCGCTTCGGCGTCTCACGGGCGACGTTGCGCGACGCGATCGCCGCCCTGCGGGAGGCCGGGCTCGTCACGACCCGACGCGGTCGGGGCGGCGGCACCGTCGTCGACTTCACCCCGCGCGAGCCCGGCTCCTCCCCGGTGCTGGACCGGCCCCGGGAGCAGCTGCTCGACGCGCTGGACTTCCGCCGGATCGTGGAGCCCGGGGCCGCGCAGGCCGCCGCCGGGACGCGGCTGACCGAGACGCAGGCGACCCACCTGCGTACCGCCCTGGACCGGGTCGACGCGGCCTCCAGCAAGGCACTGCACCGCCAGGCCGACTCGATGCTCCACCTCCTGATCGCGTCGCTGTCGGGCTCGCCGATGCTGATCGACGCCGTCACCGACGTGCAGATCTGCCTGCACGACATGCTCGACGCCATCCCGGTGCTCGACCGCAACATCGATCACTCCCACCGCCAGCACGAGGCGATCGTCCAGGCGATCCTCGCCGGCGACGGGGCCAAGGCGAGACGCACGATGGAGAGCCACTGCGATGACACGGCCGCCCTGCTCCGGGGCCTGATGTGAAGGGACGATGACATGAGCGGGCGGAATCCACGGCTCCTGAGCCTCGAGCAGCTGCGCGTCCAGATCGGTGAGGGGCACATCGACACCGTCGTCGTCGCGTTCACCGACATGCAGGGGCGCCTGCAGGGCAAACGGCTGCACGCGCACTACTTCCTCGACGTCGTCGTGGACCACGGCACGGAGGGCTGCAACTACCTGCTGAGCGTCGACGTCGACATGAACACCGTCGACGGCTACGCCATGAGCTCGTGGGACACGGGCTACGGCGACATGGAGTTCGCCCTCGACTACGACACGATCCGGGTGCTGGACCACCTGCCCAAGACCGTCATGATCCAGTGCGACCTGGTGTGGCTCGACCACGCGCCCGTCGTCCAGTCGCCGCGCACGATCCTCAAGGCGCAGGTCGCCAAGGCCGCCGAGGCCGGCTACGTCGCGCTGGCCGGCACGGAGCTGGAGTTCATCGTGTTCGACACGACGTACGAGCAGGCGTGGCGCGACGGCTACCGCGACCTGACGCCGGCCAACCAGTACAACGTCGACTACTCGATCGTCGGCACGACCCGGGTCGAGCCGCTGCTGCGCGACATCCGCAACACGATGTACGCCGCGGGGATGAACGTCGAGGGCGCCAAGGGCGAGTGCAACTTCGGGCAGCACGAGATCGGCTTCCTGTTCGACGACGTCGTCGCGACGGCCGACAACCACGCGGTCTACAAGACCGCCGCCAAGGAGATCGCCTCCCAGCACGGTCAGGCCATCACGTTCATGGCGAAGTTCAACGAGCGCGAGGGCAGCTCGTGCCACATCCACCTGTCGCTGCGCGGCGCCGACGGGAGGCTGGTGTTCTGGGAGGACGGCAAGAGGTCCGTGGTCTACGACCAGTTCATCGCCGGGGTCCTGGCCACGATGCGCGACTTCACGCTGCTGTACGCCCCCAACATCAACTCCTACAAGCGGTTCGCCGACGCCTCGTTCGCGCCGACGACGGTCGCGTGGGGGCTGGACAACCGCACCTGCGCCGTACGTCTGGTGGGCCACGACAGCTCGGCCCGGCTCGAGAACAGGGTGCCCGGCGGGGACACCAATCCGTACCTCGCCCTGGCCGCGATGCTCGGCGGCGGGCTGTACGGCATCGAGCACCAGCTGGAGCTCGAGCCGGAGCAGACCGGCAATGCGTACACCTCCGGGAAGCCCAAGGTCCCGAGGACGCTGCGCGAGGCGCGTGAGGCGTTCGCGGAATCCTCGATCGCCCGCGCCGTCCTCGGCGAGGAGGTCGTCGCCCACTACACCAATATGGCCGATGTCGAGCTCAAGGCGTTCGACGCGGCCGTGACCGACTGGGAGCTGCGCCGCGGCTTCGAGAGAATGT
>NZ_JAOPXQ010000081.1 GCF_025965075.1 Aeromicrobium sp. | reverse complement strand
GGCCGCCCCCAGCGAGTTTCCCGGCGGCGGCTGCGCTAGTTTCGGAAGGTAGACCCCCAGATCTCCGCACCCTCCAAGGAGCACCTCACGTGAGCACAACACCCGTCAAGGTCGCCGTCACCGGCGCCGCCGGTCAGATCGGCTACAGCCTGCTCTTCCGCCTCGCCAGCGGTTCCCTGCTGGGTCGCGACGTCCCGATCCAGCTCCAGCTGCTCGAGATCACCCCGGCGCTGAAGGCGCTCGAGGGTGTCGTCATGGAGCTCGACGACTGCGCGTTCCCGACTCTCGCCGGCGTCGAGATCGGCGATGACGCCAACACGATCTTCGACGGCGTCAACCTCGCCCTGCTCGTCGGCGCCCGCCCCCGCGGCCCCGGCATGGAGCGCGGCGACCTGCTCTCGGCCAACGGTGCGATCTTCACGGCGCAGGGCAAGGCCCTCAACGAGGTGGCGGCTGACGACGTGCGTATCGGCGTGACCGGCAACCCGGCCAACACCAACGCGCTCATCGCGATGACCAACGCGCCCGACATCCCGCAGGAGCGCTTCTCGGCGCTGACCCGCCTCGACCACAACCGGGCCATCTCGCAGCTCGCGGCCAAGACCGGCGCCTCGGTCTCGGACATCAAGAAGATCACGATCTGGGGCAACCACTCCGCGACCCAGTACCCCGACATCTTCCACGCCGAGATCGCCGGCCAGAACGCCGCCGAGAAGGTCGACGACCAGGCCTGGATCGAGAACGACTTCATCCCGACCGTCGCCAAGCGTGGCGCGGCCATCATCGAGGCCCGCGGCTCGTCCTCGGCGGCCTCCGCCGCCTCGGCGACGATCGACGCGGCCCGCGACTGGCTGCACGGCACGCCCGAGGGCGACTGGGCGTCGATGGCGGTCCGCTCGGACGGCTCGTACGGCGTCCCCGAGGGCCTGATCTACTCGTTCCCCGTCACGACCAAGAACGGTGACTGGGAGATCGTCCAGGGCCTCGAGGTCAACGACTTCTCGCGCACCCGCCTGGACGCCACGGCGCAGGAGCTCATCGAGGAGCGCGACGCCGTCAAGGAGCTCGGCCTCATCTGAGTCGGGTCAGCAGCACGGAACGGGGTCCCTCCGGGGGCCCCGTTCCTGCGTCTCAGCGGGTCTGGTTGGGGATGATGAGGGCCAGGACGATCAGGGCGACGCCCAGGATCGACATCCAGATCATGTCGAAGAACTTCCCGCGCACCCGGAGCATCCCGGTGTGGTCGATCGGCACGACCGACCGGGCCAGCGCGCCGATGACGAAGGCCAGCCCGATCCCGACGATCCCGGCCCGCCACGGACCGGCGACGACCAGGACGATGCCGACCAGGACGATCAGCAGCTGCAGCAGGTAGAGCTGCGACCCCCGACTGCGAGGGGCCTTCACGGGTTCAGCCGCTCCGCGGTGTCCACGACGTTGGCCAGCAGGAGCGCGCGGGTCATCGGGCCCACGCCGCCGGGGTTGGGCGAGATCCAGCCGGCACGCGAGTACGCCGCGGGGTCCACGTCGCCGACGATGCCGTTCTCGTCGCGGCTCACGCCGACGTCGAGCAGGGCCGCACCGGGCTTGACCATGTCGGCCGAGATGATGCCGGGCACGCCCGCGGCGGCGATCACGATGTCCGCGCGTCGCACCTCGGCGGCCAGGTCCACCGTGCCGGTGTGGCACAGCGTGACGGTCGCGTTCTCGGAGCGGCGGGTCAGCAGCAGGCCCATCGGGCGACCGACCGTGATGCCACGGCCGACCACGACGACGTGGGCGCCGGCGATCGGCACCTCGTGACGCCGGAGCAGCTCGATGATGCCGCGCGGCGTGCAGGGCAGCGGCGCCTCCTTGCCGAGGACGAGCCAGCCGAGGTTGGTGGGGTGCAGGCCGTCGGCGTCCTTGGCCGGGTCGATCCGACCGATCACGGCGTTCTCGTCCAGGCCCTTGGGCAGCGGCAGCTGCACGATGTAGCCCGTGCAGGTCGGATCGGCGTTGAGCTGGTCGACCGCCGCCTCGACCTCGGCCTGGGTCGCGGTCTCGGGCAGGTCGATGCGCAGCGACTCGATGCCGACCTCGGCGCAGTCGCGGTGCTTGCCCGCGACGTACCACTGGCTGCCCGGGTCGCTGCCGACCAAGATCGTGCCGAGCCCGGGCACGACGCCCTTCTCGCGGAGCGCGCTGACGCGCTCGCGCAGCTCGCCCTTGATCGCGGCAGCAGCCGCCTTGCCGTCGAGTGTCTTCGCCGTCACGGGGACGAGTCTTTCACGTCGCGGTACTCGGTCTCGGCGCCGGTCGCCCGCCTCTAGACTCTCGTGCATGGGTATGCGCGCACAGCTGTCTCAGGAACGCAGCCGCCTGAGGCGCGACGAGCTCCTGACCGCCGCGATCGAGCTGTTCGCCGAGGGCGGCGCCCGCGCCATCACGCACCGCGCCGTCGCGGCCCGCGCCGGGCTGCCGCCGGCCACCACGACGTACTACTTCGAGTCGATCCAGGACCTGATCCGCGAGGCCCTCGGCGCCCACGTCCACCTGTGGACGCGGGAGCTGGCCGCGCTCGCGGACGTCGACCTCACGGTCGACCTGGACCTCCACCGGGCCTCGCGCTTCACCGCCGGCGTGTTCGCCCTGCGGGGGCCCGACGTGGCCGCGCTCGAGCTGTCGATCTTCCTCGCCGCGGCGCGCGAGCCCGAGCTGCAGGACGCCGCCCGGCTGGCGATGGCGGCATTCGAGGAGTTCGCGACCCGCCTGTTGGCCGGGGCCGGGATCGACGAGCCGGGTCACCTCGCGGCGGCGATCGTCGCCCTGATCATGGGCACGGCCCTGCGCCGCCAGTCCGGGTTCTATCCCGAGGACACCGAGGCGCGGCTGCTGACCGCCGCGATCCGCGACCTCGTCGCGGCCCGCGCACTCGGCCCCGAGGGCGTCGACCGGCTCCTGGCCGAGCTCGCCGGCAAGAGCGCATGACCCCGACGCTCGGCACGCTGCAGCTCGAGCCGTACTCCCCCGATCTCGTCGCCCCACCCGTCGCCGCGACCCTCGCCTCGCTGCCCGACCTGGCGGCCACGGCCTACGTCGTGGGGATCGATCCCGCGCTCGCCGACACCGCGACGCTCAACGAGACGTTCGGCATCGATCCGGATGCCGGTGCCAACTGCGTCATCGTCCTGGGACGCCGTGGCGCCGACCAGCGTCCCGCGGCGTGCGTCGTGCTGGCGAGCACCCGCGCCGACGTCAACGGGCTGGTCCGGCGGACCCTGGACGTCCGCAAGTGCTCGTTCGCGCCGCAGGACTGGGCCGTCGGCGAGACCGCGATGGAGCACGGCGGCATCACGCCGGTCGGGCTCCCGGTCGGCTGGCCGATCCTGGTCGACCGGGCCGTGACGCAGCAGCCGTGGGTCGTGGTCGGCAGCGGGCTGCGCCGCTCCAAGCTCGTGCTGCCCGGCGCGGCCCTCGCCGACCTGCCGGCCGCCCGCGTCCTGACCGACCTCGGCCTGCCCGCGTCCTGATCCCCCTCAGACGGGGGTGGCGGTCTCGGCGGGCCCGGTGTGGCTCACCGCGAGCCACACGACCGCCCCGAGGACCAGGGCGCCGCCGACCGCCTGCACCCCCGTGAGCGACTCCGACAGCAGCCAGGTCGCCAGCACGACCGTGACGACCGGCTCCAGGGTCGACAGCACCGAGGTCGAGGTCGGTCCGAGCAGCGGCAGTCCGGCGAAGAACGCGATGATCGCGACGACGGTGCAGAAGCCCGCGATCGCGACGAGGCTCGCCCAGCCCGAGGCAGAGGCCGGGAACGCCGCCGGGTGCCCGCTCACCCCCAGCACCGCCACCACGACGCCGCACACGACCGCCGCCGCGACGCACACGATCGTCGTCACCGCGATCGTGTCGATCCCGCGGGTCACGACCGAGCCGACCGTGATGTAGACCGAGTAGATCACCGCGGCCCCGATCCCCAGCGCGATCCCGAGCGGACGTCCCGACCCGCCGCCCACGACCAGCGCGGTGCCGCTGAGGGCGACCACCAGCGCCACGCAGGTCACGAGCCCGATCCGCTCACGCAGGAACACCGCCGCGAGGATCGCGACGAACGCCGGGAACAGGTAGAGCAGCAGCGCCACGAGGCTCGCCTGGGCGTGCTCGAGGGCCAGGAAGTAGCAGTACGACTGACCGACGTAGCCGATCCCACCCATCGCCGCGACGGGCAGGACCTGGCGCACCGGCGGCAGCGGGACCCGCCGCGCCCGCATGACCGCGACGAGCACCGCCGAGGCCAGCGTGAACCGTACGAGGATCAGCGCCGGCGTCGACGTGCCGTCGTCCTGCGCCCAGACGCCGAAGATCGCCATCGAGCCGAACGCGACGGCCGACAGCGCGATCAGCAGCGCACCGGCCAGCCGCGACGACATCAGTGGAAGAAGTGCCGCGTCCCGGTGACGTACATCGTCACGCCGGCCGCCTCGGCCGCCGCGATCACGGCGTCGTCGCGGATCGACCCTCCGGGTTGCACGATCGCCGTGACGCCGGCGGCGAACAGGATCTCCGGCCCGTCGGGGAATGGGAAGAACGCATCGGAGGCGGCGACCGAGCCGGCCGCCCGCTCCGCCCCGGCCCGCTCGACCGCGAGCTTGCAGGAGTCGACCCGGTTGACCTGGCCCATGCCGACGCCGACCGACGCGCCGTCCTTGGCCAGCAGGATCGCGTTGGACTTCACGGCCCGGCACGCGGTCCACGCGAACTCCAGGTCGGCGAGCGTCGCCTCGTCGGCGGGCTCGCCCGTCACGAGTGTCCAGCTCGAGGGCGCGTCACCCTCGGCGTCGACGTGATCGGCGCGCTGCAGCAGGATGCCGCCACTGATGCCGCGGAACTCGACCGGCTCGGTGTGCGCGTCCGCGGGGACACGCAGGATCCGGATGTTCTTCTTGCCCTGCAGGACCTCGACCGCACCGGGCTCGTAGTCCGGGGCGACGATGACCTCGGTGAAGACCTCGGCGACCTGCTCGGCCATCGCGACGCTGACCGGCCGGTTGGTCGCGATGACGCCACCGAACGCCGAGACGGGATCGCACAGGTGCGCGCGGGCGTGCGCCTCGGCGACGTCGGCGCCGACCGCGATGCCACACGGGTTGGCGTGCTTGATGATCGCGACGGCGGGCTTGTCGAAGTCGTACGCCGCCCGGCGGGCCGCGTCGGTGTCGACGTAGTTGTTGTAGGACATCTCCTTGCCGTGCAGCTGCTCGGCGGCGGCGAGCCCTCCGCGGCCGTTCTGGTAGATCGCGGCGGGCTGGTGGGGGTTCTCGCCGTAGCGGAGCACCGCCGACTTGTCCCACGTCGCGCCGGTGAACTCGGGCCAGCCGTCCTCGGCGGGAGCGTGGACGCTGGCGAACCACGAGGCGACCGCGACGTCGTACGCCGCGGTGTGCGCGAACGCGCGCGCGGCGAGGACCTTGCGCTGCTCGAGGGTGAACCCGCCGGAGGCCAGGGCCGCCCGCACGTCGTCGTACGCAGCCGGGGACACCACGACGGCGACGCTGGGGTGGTTCTTGGCCGCGGCGCGGACCATGGACGGGCCGCCGATGTCGATCTGCTCGACGCACTCGTCGGGAGTCGCACCGGAGGCGACGGTCTCGCTGAACGGGTAGAGGTTGACGATCACCAGGTCGAACGGCTCGATGTCGAGCTCGGCGAGCTGCTCGACGTGCGAGTCGAGCCGCAGGTCGGCGAGGATCCCCGCGTGGACGCGCGGGTGCAGCGTCTTGACCCGCCCGTCGAGGCACTCCGGGAAGCCGGTCAACGCCTCGACCGGGGTCACCGGCACGCCGGCCGCCTCGATCGTCTTGGCGGTCGAGCCGGTCGACACGAGGGACACACCGGCGGCGTGCAGGTCACGGGCGAGGTCCTCCAGGCCGGTCTTGTCATAGACCGACACGAGGGCGCGCTTGAGGGGGCGGGGGGCTTGAGTCATTCGGCTGCTCCTCCGAGCCGTACGGCCCGGTCATCGGTGTGGAAGTCGTGACGGGCCAGATTTCCGACCCATTCGACCAGCATCTGGCGCTCGCTGGTCTTGATGCGTTCGTGCAGGGAGGCCTCGTCGTCGTCGTCCAGCACGGGGACCGCGACCTGCGCGACGATCGGCCCGGTGTCGACACCCTCGTCGACGACGAAGAGGGTCGCGCCGGTGACCTTGACGCCGTACGCCAGCGCGTCCCGCGGCCCGTGCATGCCGGGGAACGCCGGGGACAGGGCGGGGTGGGTGTTGAGCGTGCGTCCGCCGTAGCGGGCCAGGAAGGCCGGACCGGTCAGCTTCATGAACCCGGCGAGGACGACCAGGTCGGGCTCGAAGATCCCCACGGTGTCGGCCAGGGCGGCGTCCCACGAGGGGCGGTCGGGATAGGACGAGAGGGGAAGCACGAACGTCGAGATGTCGTGCCGCTCGGCGCGGGCCAGTCCCTCGATGTCGTCACGGTCGGCCCCGACGGCGACGATCTCGACGCCGTAGGAGGGATCCTGCGCGGCGTCAATCAGTGCTTGGAGATTGGTGCCGCTTCCAGAGACGAGGACGACCAGACGCGCTGGTGTCCGAGGGGCGGGAGGCACGGGCTCCACGATAGTGGGCGAGCGCCGCGCCGAGTGCGCCGCCTGCCGCCAGGACCGGCACCGCCACGAGCAACGGGGTCAGCGGCGGCGGGCCGGCATCGGCCATCCGGCCCGGGCCGACCGCTCCCCCGGAGATCCCGACGAGGGCCCCGAGGACGAGGCCCGCCAGGGCGCCGGCGCCCGCGCCCAGCGCGGTGCGGGCCAGGACCCCGTCGCGGGAACCGGGCTCGACCCGCCAGCCCGCGAGCATCCCGGCCAGCAACGGCACGAGCCCCAGCACGAAGACCCAGCCGGGGAACTCACCCGGCGTCGGCAGCGCGCCCAGGAGCGGGAACCCGGGGACCTGCCCGAGCTGTGCGCCCGTGAGGTCGACCGAGGTGCCGGTGCCGAGCGCGAAGCCCGGCCCGAGCAGCGCCGAGGCCGTCCAGAGCACCAGGGTCGGGACGGCGAGCAGGTCGCCCGCCGCGAGCGCGATGCCACCACCCGTGCCGGCATCCAGCGACGCCCAGAGGTCACCGATGCGCGACACGTGGGTCACCATCAGCACGGCCACGATCGCCGCCGCCGCGCCGAGGACCACGAGGACCCCGGGGACCGCGGCACGGACCATGATCCGGAGGTCCTCCGAGCTGGTGAACCACCAGTCCTCAGCGTCGCCGTGGCGGCGGACGACGCCCCAGACCGCGCCGACGCCGCCGACGACGAACGCCACGAACGCGGCCCGGACCACCGACGTCTGCACGTCGCCGGAGTTGGTGGCGGCGGACACGATCGCGGCGATCGTGCCGTACGCGCCGGCCGTGGCGGCCGCGAAGGCCGCCCGCTCGTGCACCGGCTCGGTGGCGACCCAGGCGACCGCGACGACGACCGCGACGACGCACAGGAGCGTCGCGCCCACCGGCACCAGACCGATCGACACCGGTCCCGCGTCGATCCCCGAACCCATCGCGACGAGCCAGGTCCGACCCGTCGCGCGCAGGAAGCCGGCGACCCCCAGGCCGTCCACTCCCTGCGCGAGAATGACGAAGAATGCGGCGACGCCGAGCGAGATCGCAGCACCGACCATCGCTGTCAGGAAGGCCGGCCGCAGGTAGGAGGATTCGACGGGGGCAGGCACCGCTTCATCCTCCCTGTAAAGTTGCGTCGTTGCACACAGGCACGCCGCACGTCGAAAAGGGAGGCTGGACGATGACTCGGGTCGACGAGTTCGACAGCTTCTACTCCTCGACCCACGCCGAGGTGGTGCAGGTCACCTATGCCGTGTGCGGTGATCGCCAGGTCGCACTGGAGTCCACCGTCGACGCCTATCGGCGGGCCTGGCGTGACTGGTCCAAGATCCGCGACCGCAACCCGCTGTCGTACGTCCGCAACGAGGCGTGGAAGGTCACAAGCCTGCACCGCGGCACCCATCCGCTGCGCCGCCGTCACGAGGAGGACAGCGACACCGCGCTCCTCGAGGCCCTGCACGAGCTCGGCGTGGACGACCGTCGCCTGATCGTCCTCATGACGCTGGGCAACACGGACCTGGAGGAGGCGTCCCGCGAGGTCGACGTCCCCGCCGAGGAGGGCATCGAGAACGTCACGACGGCGCTCGCGACGCTCGAGCAGAAGCTCGACCAGAGCATCGACGAGGTCGAGCGGCGCATGCACGCCCTGTCCGCCGTCACCGACACCCTCGAGGTGCCCACCCCGGGGACGATCCGCTCCGCGGCCAAGCGGGGTCGCCAGCGCAACACGGTCCTGCTCGTCGTGGCCGCCGTCGTGCTGATCCTGGGCGGCGGCATGGTCGCCACCGACGGTGATGCCCTCGCCTCCAACGAGGCCCTGCCGGCGCGCGAGAAGATCGGCGCCGAGCACCCCGACGTGATCCTCGACGCGCAGAAGATCGACGCCGGCAACCTCCTGTCGTCGGCGCAGGTCGGCCGCCTCGACCCGAAGCAGACCTGGAAGGTCGAGAGCACCGACGAGAACGTCGCCAACACGACGCCCTACTCGACCTGCCCGACCAAGCGCTACGCCGACAAGGACCCGCTCAAGGTGTTCGTCCGGACCTACACGGCCGGCACCCGCAGCGAGCGCGTCGCCCAGGCGATCGAGGTCTCCCGCAGCGACAAGATCGCGACGGAGACCTACAAGCGCCTCGTGCAGTGGTACGCCGACTGCGAGCACCCCCGGGTCGAGCTGGTCGCGGCCTACACCGTCAAGCGCGAGTTCGGTGACTTCCAGATCCTCAGGCTTCGCTCCCACCGCGAGCCGGAGCGTACGCTCACGGTCGGCTTCAGCCACTCCGGGACGATCACCAGCACTCTCGTGCACGAGGTCGACGGCAAGGAGGGACCCACCGTCGAGACCTTCGCCAAGACCCTCAACGACTCGGTCGAGAAGGTCTGCAAGGACAGCGGCGGGCAGTGCTCCGACGCGATCGAGGTCACCCGCACCGATCCGCCGCCGACCTCGGACGCGCCGTCGTTCCTCGGCATCGTCGACCTCCCGCCGGTCGCCGACATCGACAAGGTGTGGGCCGCCGCGTCGGCGTCCCCCAAGCCCAACCCGGCCATGACGCAGTGCGACAAGGCCGACTTCTCGGTCAAGGCGGTCAAGCGGTCGGCAGCACGCATCTACGTGCTCTACCGGGCCTCTGAGCTGCCGCAGGAGTTCGGCGTGGCGGAGACCACCGGGACGTTCTCGACGGCGCGCAAGGCCAAGTCGTTCGTCAAGGGCATCAAGGGCCGGATCGACTCCTGCAGCAAGGACACCCTCTCGGCGAAGGTCGACCAGCACCGGACCATCGAGACGGACCAGTTCACCGGGGACGTCTGGCGGGTCGGGTTCGAGCTCGACGACAAGAAGAGCACCAAGGTCTACTACCGGACGGCGATCGTCCGTCGCGGCAAGCACGTCGCCCAGGTGACGTTCACCCCCGCGGGGCGCTACGACATCTCCCAGAAGGAGTTCGCGCAGGTCGCGACCCGCGCCGCCACCCGCCTGAAGTACGCCAAGTAGGCCTTCCCCGGCCGGGACGACCGACGTCCGCCAGCTCGTCGCCCTTGCCACTGAGCCGTTGTTGGCGGTGGTTTCTCCACCGAACTGGTAGTCGGTGACGTGGTCGCTGTCCCGGATCGTGCGGTCCTCCATCGCCGCCATGCGCTCCTTTGCGATGGCTCCATGACCCGGCTGGCGGCAGCGCAGTCGCGGGCGAGGACGTAGGCGTTGATCGGGCCCTCATGACGATGGCCCCCACCGCTGAGCGGTGAGGGCCATCGTCGTGCTGCTGGGTCCTACAGGTTCTTCAGGATCTCCCGCATGAGCTCGGCGGTCTCGGACGGCGTCTTGCCGACCTTGACGCCCGCAGCCTCGAGGGCTTCCTTCTTGCCCTGCGCGGTGCCCGCACCGTCGGAGACGATCGCGCCGGCGTGGCCCATCGTCTTGCCCTCGGGGGCGGTGAAGCCCGCGACGTACCCGACGACGGGCTTGGTCACGTGCTCCTTGATGTACGCCGCCGCACGCTCCTCGGCGTCGCCGCCGATCTCGCCGATCATCACGATCGCCTTGGTGTCGGGGTCGTTCTCGAACGCCTCGAGCTCGTCGATGTGCGTCGTGCCGATGACCGGGTCACCGCCGATGCCGATGGCGGTGGTGAAGCCGTAGTCCTTCAGCTCGTACATCATCTGGTAGGTCAGCGTGCCCGACTTCGAGACCAGGCCGATCGGACCCTTGCCCGCGATGGTGTGCGGGGTGATGCCGGCCAG
>NZ_JAOPXQ010000063.1 GCF_025965075.1 Aeromicrobium sp. | reverse complement strand
CGGGTCGTGATCGTCGACGGCGAGGACGACTTCGTCAACATGCTGTCGCACGTCTTCGGGGTGCTCGGCATGGCGACCGACATCGTCCGCCACGACGCCGCGGAGCTCGAGGGACCCGATGCGCTGGACGGCTACGACCTGGTCGTCGTCGGTCCGGGTCCGGGCGATCCGCGGGACCTCGACGATCCCAAGATGGCGCGCCTGCACGCCGTCGTCGCCGGTCTGCTGGAGACGCAGCGACCGTTCCTCGCGGTGTGCCTCGGGCACCAGACGCTGAGCCACCAGATCGGGCTCGACATCGTGTTCAAGGACATCGTGTTCCAGGGGACGCAGAGCCGGCTGCCGGTGCTGGGGCGGCCGGAGACGGTCGGCTTCTACAACACGTTCGTCGCCCGGGTGCCGGAGTCGGGCCTGCCGGAGGGCGTGACGGTCGAGACCGACCCCGCGACGGGCGACATCCACCTCGTGGCCGGGCCGCACTACCGGGGCGTGCAGTTCCACGCCGAGTCGATCCTGACCCAGAACGGCTTCGGCATCCTGCGCGATCTCGTGTCGGACCTCATCGGCTGACGGGCCGCGCCCGCCTCAGCCGGTCTGCGGGACCCGGCGGCGGGGACGGAGGCGGGTGATCGCGACGCCGGTCAGGCACAGCGCACCGCCGACGAACGCCAACGCGGCCGGCACCTCGTCGAGCACGGCCCACGAGATCAGGGTCGCGACGGCGGGGGCGAGGTACGTCGTGGAGGCCGCCTGGCCGGCCGTGATCCGCTGCAGCGCGTAGGACCACGTCGTGAAGCCGATCGCGGTCGGGAAGATCCCGAGGTAGGCCAGCCAGAGCAGGTCGTGACCCGACGCGTCGCCGAGCTCGCGGACCAGCGCCGGGGCGAACGGCAGGCACACGACGAGGCCGACGAGGCAGCCGAGCCAGACCGACATCGCGGGGTCGACGTGCTTGAGCGCGGGCTTCTGGGCCAGGGCCCCGATCGCGTAGAACAGCGCCGCGGCCAGGCACAGCAGGACCCCGGCCGTCGACGCCGTGTCGACCGAGGACGAGCCGCGATCGGTGCTGACCGCGATGAGGACGACCCCGGCGAAGGCGACGCCGATCCCGATCAGCAGCGGCTTGGGGAAGCCCTCCTTGAAGATGAAGCCGGCGAGCAGGGCGATCAGCGCCGGCCCGATGTTGACGATCAGCGCGGTGGTCCCGGCGTCGAGGTCACGCTCGGCGGCGTTGAGCGCGATGTTGTAGGCGCCGAACCAGATGACGCCGTAGAGCACGATCAGCTGCAGCGGTCGGCCACGCGGCAGCGGGACCCGACCCGGGCGGACGATCAGGGTCAGCGCCAGTGCGCCGACCACGAGACGACCCAGGGTCAGCGAGCCGGGGGAGAACGTGTCGCCGAGCGCGCGGATCGCGACGAACGCCGACGCCCACAGCAGCACCGTCACGAGCATCGCGGGCAGGGACAGGTCGCGTTCGGTCTTCACCACCCCACGGTAGTGGGGCCACCGACCCGCCACGAGCGAAAATCGGCCATCCAGGCTCGCGATCCCGCCGACGTACGAACGCTGGCCCTGACATTTCGACGGACACGCCGGGGCGTGTTGCGTCAGAACGTCAGGGCCAGCGGTCAGGGGCCGGACGGCCCGGCGGCCAACCAGCCGGGCTAGCTGGTCTTGCCTCCGTCGGAGTCGAGCGTCACGTCGGTCTGGGCCTTCTTGCCGTCGCGGGTGTAGGTGACCGTGATCTTCTCGCCCGGGTTGAAGCCGCGCACCGAGGCGACGAGCGCTTCCGAGCTGGGGATGATCGCGCCGTTGACCGCCGTGATGACATCGCCCTTCTTGATCCCGGCCTTGTCGCCAGCGCCGCCGGAGACGACCTCCTTGACCTGGGCGCCGACCCCCGTGATGCCGTCGTCGCTCAGGAAGTTGTCGACGCTGACGCCGATCTGGGCGTGCTCGACGGTCTTGCCGTCGACGAGCTGCTTCGAGACGTTCTTGGCCAGGTCGATCGGGATCGCGAACCCGAGGCCGATCGAGCCCGCGTCGCCCGACGTCGTGGTGCCGGACCGGATGGCGGAGTTGATCGCGATGACGCGACCGTTGAGGTCGACGAGCGGGCCACCGGAGTTGCCCGGGTTGATCGCGGCGTCGGTCTGGACCGCCGGGAACGTCGTGGACTGCTTCGAGCCGGAGCCGTCGCTCGAGGACACCGGTCGGTTGAGGGCCGAGATGATGCCCTCCGTCACGGTGCTCTCGAGGCCGAACGGCGAGCCGATCGCGACGACCTCCTGGCCGACTCTCAGATCGGCGGACGTGCCGAGCGTTGCGGCGGTGAGCCCGGTCTGTCCTGCGGCCTTGATGACCGCGAGGTCCGTCTTGGGGTCGGTGCCGACGATCTCGGCCTTGGTGTTGCTGCCGTCGCTGAAGGCCACCGTGATGGTGCCACCGTCGCCCGCGACCTCGACGACGTGGTTGTTGGTCAGGATGTTGCCGTCGCTGCTGATGATGATGCCCGTGCCGGAGCCGGACTCCTGTCCGCCGCGGACGTTGATCTGCACGACGGAGGGCAGCACCTTGGCCGCGACCTGCTCGACCGTTCCGGCCGG
>NZ_JAOPXQ010000027.1 GCF_025965075.1 Aeromicrobium sp. | reverse complement strand
TTGCCGCCGTAGCTCGAGCCGTAGGACCAGATCGTGCGCTCCTCGGGGAACTGCACGATGTACTTGGTGTCGTTGCACGGCCACGGCACGTCGGTGGCGCCGTCGGCGAGCGGGGCGCCAGACGAGTGGAGCGCGGGCACGTAGTCGGCCTCGGTCTCCTCGATCTTGGTCAGGACGTCCTTGCCGATGCGGGCCATGACGGTCATCGACGCGACGACGTAGGCCGAGTCGGTGATCTCGACGCCGAACATCGGGTGCTCGGACTCGAGGTGACCCATGACGAACGGGATGACGTACATCGTTCGGCCCTGCATGCAGCCGTCGTAGAGCTCCGTCATGAGCTTCTTCATGTCGGACGGGGCCATCCAGTTGTTGGTGGGCCCGGCGTCCTTCTCGTCGACGGAGCAGATGTAGGTGCGGTCCTCGACGCGGGCGACGTCGTTGGGGTCGGAGGCGCAGTAGAAGGAGTTCGGCTTCTTCTCCTCGTTGAGGCGCTTGAAGGTGCCTGCCTCGACGAGCTTGTCGGTGATCCGCACCCACTCCTCGGGCGAGCCCTCGCACCAGTAGATGTCGGCCGGCTTGGTCAGGGCGGCTACTTCGTCGACCCAGTCCTGGAGCTTGGCGTAGGTCGAGCGGTAGGTGGTGGTGCTGGTGTCTGCAGACATGTGTGAACTTTTCCTTCTCGCGCATCGCGGGCCAAGCGCATTGACTCGCACTCTCGTGGCATCTGGGCGCCACGAGCAGCTGATGTGTGATGATCTCGTCACCGACGGGCGGTGACGATTCACACGACTTTACGGCGATTGCCAGGAAGTGGACATGGCCAGCCGGGTGAACATGGTCACACGTAAGTCAGGGGTGGGGTGCCGGACCGGCACCCCACCCCTGACCCGTCCTGCGGACTACTTCTTGACGAACGTCACCGGGATCCGGAGATCGCCCTGGACGACGCCGGGGGCCCGCACGGTGCGCAGGCTCGTCAGCGTCGACTTCTTGGCGGTCTTGTAGCGCAGCTCGGACTCGATCGAGTCCTGGCGCGGCTGCGCGGCCAGCAGCTCGAGCACCTCGTCGAGGTCGGCCGGCAGGACCTCCTCGTACTCGTCGTCGTAGAACACGCCGAACTCGTCATCCTCGAAGTAGGTGTTCGCCAGGCCCGTGAACGTCACGGAGCCCGAGCGGCTGGCCTTCTTGGACGTCGTGATCGACGTCTCGACCGTCGTCGGCTCGACGTCGGTGAACGCGTCGGCCGGGCCGAGCTTGATGCGGACCTTGGTCGTGGTGCCCGGCTTGGTCTTGATGCTGGAGGTCGCGTTGCGCCACTTGCCGGCGTAGTAGTACTGCGCACCCGTCGGCTTGTACGCCCGGTAGTCCGGCAGCAGCGTCGACTTGATCTGGACCGTGCTGATCTTGACCTTCTCGAACCCGTTGCCCAGCAGCGCCTCGATGTCGTTCGCCGCTTCGTACGAGGCGGTGTCCGGGAAGTAGTCCTGCGTCGACGTGCGCTGGGAGCGCTTGAACGTCTGCGTGCCCGGGAGGCCGCTGCGGGTGTAGGTGATCTTCCAGGTGACGAGGGCGTCGCCGCCGGCGTACTGGTTGAGCACCGTCATGATGTCGCTGCCGACCTGCGACGCGACGACGTACGGCAGGGCGTACGGCACCGCGACATCGGTCCGCGAGGCCTTGGTCTCGCCGAGGCCCGTCGTCTTGGTGGTCACCACGGTGTTGTCCGCCGGGGCCTGGCCGAGCGTGCCGAGGATGCCCTGCAGGCGGTCCTGGTTGATGACGCCCTTGACCTTGCCGACGTTGGCGAGCTTGTAGGACGTGCCGAAGCCGGCGTCCTCCTGGACGTCGACCGCGCTGGCGCCGTTGAACGTCTCGGTCGACTTGCCGGTGAACTCGTCGGGGTGGCCGAACGCGAAGACCTGGGTGCCGTTGCAGATCGCGGTGACCGTGCCGATCGCAGCGGTCGTGATGGTGCCGGTCGAGAACGTCGTCGCGATGTTGCCGCCCGGGACGATCGGGTAGTCGGCGTCAATGCCGGACGAGCCGCCCGCGGCGCGGAAGTCGCCGTCCTTGAACGACGCCTTCTTCTGCAGCAGCGGCGACTTCTTGGCGTTGGCATTGGCGCGGGCGCTGGTGGTGCCGGAGACCTGCTTGCTGGGCTTGAGCACGTGGCCCTGGCCGAGCGGCGCCGGGTCGTCACTGGCCTTGGCGATCGCGGCGGCCTCGCTCCTGCTCGCCGAGACCTTGGCCCGGGCCGTGGACAGCGAGGAGTACTTGGCGTCCGCGAGTCCGTACAGGTAGGTCGCGGGCGTGACGCCGGCGCGACGGCTCGGGATGCTGCTGAAGCCGTACGACACCGCGCCGATGAGCTGGCCGGAGGCGTCGTCGTAGACCGGCGAGCCCGACATGCCGGCCCAGATGCCGGCGTCGACCGTGCCGTCGGCGGACGTGATGCGGCTGTCCTCCATGTCGAAGATCGGCAGGTCGAGGCCGTCGCCGATCCCGTTGTCGATCGTGCCGATGTAGGTCCCGTGGAACTCCTCGGGCGTCGTCCCGCGCACCGTGGTCAGGCCCGTGACGGGCTGGCCCGGCGTCAGGGTCGTGGTGTCGTAGGCGACGGGGCAGGGGTCCGTGCCGGGAGCTGCGGGATCCGCGACCGCCGTCGTGGTGGAGACGGCGAGGCCGGCCCCCACGAGGGCGATGGTGGATGCCGCGCTGGCGATGAGGCGCAGCGATCGAGCCATGTGGGTGGCCTCCAGATAGGTGAAAGGTTGTGACCCGTCACACTAGTGGAGCCGTTGCACGCCCATGGCGACTTCACAAGTCGGAGCCGGATTTTATCCTCGGGGCATGCCACGATAGGATCGACGAGGCCCTTCGGGGTGTGCGCCCGTAGCTCAACGGATAGAGCATCTGACTACGGATCAGAAGGTTAGGGGTTCGAATCCCTTCGGGCGCGCAAGACGGCCCCGTTCCTCCCGCATCGCAGGGAGGAACGGGGCTTTTTCGTTCGCGCACCGCCTCAGGCCAGGCGGGAGGTCGCGGTCTCCTCGGTACGTCCGCGCAGCACCGTGGCACCGTGCTCGGCCCAGTGCTTGCGCTCGTCGGCGTTCGACTCCGTCACGCTGGTCGTGGCGACCAGGACCCCGCCGTCGACGTCCTTGGCGAGCTCGGTCAGCCGGGCCGCGGCGTTGACCGCGTCGCCGATCACGGTGTATTCGAACCGGGACCGGGCGCCGACGTTGCCGGCGACGGCCTGGCCGGTCGAGACGCCGATCCCGGCGCCGATCTCGGGCATCTCGTCGCGGAGCCGGGACGCGATCGTGCGGGCGGCGGCCAGGGCCGCGCCGGCGTGGTCGTCGAGGTCGACCGGGGCGCCGAAGATCGCCAGCACCGCATCGCCCATGAACTTGTTGACCAGCCCGTCGCGCCGGTCGACCTCCTCGACGACGATCGCGAAGAACCGGTTGAGCATCTCCACGACCTCGGCGGGCTCGCGGGTCTCGGCGTACGTCGTGGAGCCCACCAGGTCGATCATCAGGACCGAGACGAGGCGGGTCTCGCCGCCCAGCTCGATCCGGCCCGTCGTGGCGGCGGACGCGACGGCCTGCCCGACGTGGCGGCCGAACAGGTCGCGGATCTCCTCGCGCTCCCGCAGGCCGCGGACCATCTGGTTGAAGCCCGATTGGAGCAGCCCGAGCTCGGACCCGTCGTCGACCCGGATCTCGACCTCCAGGTCGCCGCCCTCGACGCGGGAGAGCGCGTGCCGCACCGACGAGATCGGCGCGACGACGGCGCGGGCGTTGAGCACCGTGACGAGCAGGCCGAACACCAGGATCACGGCGGCCAGCCCGAGGACGATCGAGGCGAGCCGGGTGATGTCCTCGTCGTCACGGATCAGCGCGACGAGGCCCGCGACGACCAGGCCCAGCACCGGCGCGGCGGTCCCGAGCAGCCAGAACAGCACCATCCGGCGCTCCACGCCGGCGCCCATCTCGCTCTCGTCGGTGCGCCCGGCCAGTGCCCGCGCGGCGATGGGGCGCAGCGCGAGCTCGGTGAAGAGATACGCGATCGCGCTGACCACGAGCCCGGCGATCCCGACCGCGAACACCGTGCTGAGCGCCGCCTCCGGCTGGGCCAGCAGGGCGATGACGGTGAACACGACGACCCCGCAGCCCCACAGGGCCGACTGGATCAGGGTCAGCCGCCACGGCAGCCGCAGTGTCGTGCGCCGCTCGAGCAGGGTCGGCTGCTCGTCCGCGATGACCCAGCGCAGGGCCCGCAGCGCGCTGACCGTGACGGTCGCGGCCCCGATCACGACGGCCAGCGCGACGTACACCGGCACCGCGATCGCCAGCGAGGTCAGGAACGTCGCGCTGGGTCCGCCGCCGGGGGTGATGAGGAACGTCAGGCCGAACACGATGGCCGCGCCGATCACGTTGGTCAGGATCAGGAGGATCGTCAGCGCCACCTGGACCCGCACCCGGAGCCGGCGGACGGGCTGGTCGGCGGGTCCCACGAGCCAGTCGGTGCCCCAGCGGTGGACTCGCGCCACGACGGATCTCCGTTTCGTACGCCGCCCGGGTCCGAGATGGTTCGGGCCGATTCGGTTCGACTTCCCAATGTAGTGACCGGAGACGCTACCGTGTGGCAATCCCGTCTGCGGTCGCTGCCGGACGGGTAGCTCCCCCGAGGAAAGGTGTCCGCATGTTCGGCAAGCCCAAGGCAGATCCCGAGGTCGTCGAGGCGCTGACGCGCTCAACCGGCTTCGACCCGAGTCTCGTGGAGAGGCTGGCGACCGTGGGGACGGCCGTCAACATCCCCGCCGGCTGGTCGGTCATCATGGAGTCGACCCCGGCCGACTCGGCCTACATCGTCCTGGACGGCTCCGCGGAGATCCGCAAGGGCGGCGCGACGATCGCGACGCTCGGCGCGGGTGACGTGTTCGGCGAGATAGCCCTGGTCAACCACCGGCTGCGCAGCGCCTCGGTCATCGCCGCGACGCCGCTGCGGGCCCTGCGCCTCGGCAGCGAGGCGATCAGCGAGCTGGTCGAGCACGACAGCGGCTTCGCCGACTCGCTGCGCGCCTCGGCCGACCAGCGCCTGGCGGACTGAGGTCCGTACGTCCGACGCCTCAGGCGCGCATCCCGCGCGCCTGCAGGTCGTCCGGGCGCAGGTCGGGGCGGGACCGCAGGAGCTCGCGGGGCGTCGTCCACTCCTGGGCGTCCTCGCCCTGCAGCACCGACACCTCGACGACGTGCGTCGGTGCGACGAGGGCGCCGGCGACCGGCGGTCCGGTCTAGCCCGGGGTGTCCAGGATCGCCTCGGGCAGGGTCCACGGGTGGGACGAGTCGGCGGGTGCCAGCAGTGACGCCATGCGGCGGCTCTGCGGCAGGGTCAGCTCGACCGTGCAGCCGACCGGCCCGAGCAGGCCGTCGCCGTCGAGCAGCCCCAGGATCAGCCGGCTGGGCGCCCGCAGGCTGCCGGTGACCGCGCCGATGACGCACTCGGCCGACTCGTGCGTGCGGACCTTGAGCCACGGGTGGCCGCCCGGCTCGTACGCCGTGGCGAGCCCCTTGGCGACGACCCCCTCGATGCCGACGTGGGCGTCGGCGTAGACCACGAGCCAGGATCGCGCCTCCTCGAGGTCCGGCGTCTGCGGCACCAGGTGCAGCGGCGCGGGCTCGTCGCCCAGCAGCATCGTGAGGGCGTGCCGGCGGACGCGGAACGGGCTGCGCCGCATGTCCATGCCGGCGCCGGAGAGCAGGTCGAACGCGATGAACGACGCGGGGTGGCGCTCCCGCAGCGTGGCCGTCGCGGTGTCGTTGAGGCGGCGCTCGAGCTCGACGAAGTCGTCGACCTCGTCACCCCACAGGACGATCTCGCCGTCGATCACGACGCCCGAGGGCAGGCTCGAGACCGCGGCGGCCGCGATCTCGGGGAAGGCGTGGGTCACGTCCCGGCCGGCGCGCGACTGGATCCGACACTCGCCGGCATGGACGAAGAGCAG
>NZ_JAOPXQ010000016.1 GCF_025965075.1 Aeromicrobium sp. | reverse complement strand
GTCGTCGACACCGCGCACGGTCACCAGGACAAGATGCTCGAGGCCCTGCCACTGGTCGTGGCCGCGCGGGACGCCCACACCGCCGCGACGGGCACCCGGGTGCCCGTCGCGGCGGGCAACGTCGTGTCGGCGGCCGGCGTGCGCGACCTCGTCGCCGCGGGCGCCGACATCGTCAAGGTCGGGGTCGGCCCGGGGGCGATGTGCACGACCCGGATGATGACCGGCGTCGGCCGACCGCAGTTCTCGGCCGTCCTGGAGTGCGCTGCGGCGGCCCGCGAGGCCGGCGCGCACGTGTGGGCCGACGGCGGTGTCCGCTATCCCCGTGACGTCGCGCTGGCCCTGGCCGCCGGCGCCGCGAGCGTCATGATCGGCTCGTGGTTCGCCGGGACGCTGGAGAGCCCCGGCGACCTGAAGCAGGGCCCGGACGGACGGCCCTACAAGGAGTCCTTCGGCATGGCGTCCGCCCGCGCGGTGTCCAACCGCACCCGTGACGCCGCGGGCTTCGAGCGGGCCCGGATGGCGCTGTTCGAGGAGGGCATCTCGTCGTCCCGGATGTACCTCGACCCCGACCGACCCGGCGTCGAGGACCTCGTCGACACGATCATCGCCGGGGTCCGGTCCAGTGCGACCTACGCCGGCGCGCGGTCGATCGCCGAGCTGCACGACCGGGCCGTGGTCGGGATCCAGAGCTCGGCCGGCTATGAGGAGGGACGCCCGCTGCACGCGAGCTGGTGATCCTCAGCCCGGCCGGGCGATGGTACGGAGCAGGTCGCGCGTCTGGCGCACGGTCCGGTCCCACGTGAAGCCGCGGCCCCAGGCCCGGGCGGCGTCCAGGTCGAGCGCGTCGACCGATGCCACCGCGTCGGCGAGCGCGCGGGGGGTCCAGTCCGCCATGACGGCGGCGTGGCCCGCGGCGACCTCGAGCACGGCCGGGTCCGGGCCGACCACGACGGGCTTGCCGAGGCTCATGCCCTCCACGACCGGCAGCCCGAAGCCCTCGAAGTCCGAGGGGAACACGATCATCGACGCCCTGGCCACGGTGCGCCGGAACTCGTCCTCGGGGAGGAAGGGCGACAGCCGCACCGACCCGCCCAGCCCGAGCCGGTCGATCTCGCCCTGGAGACCTTCGCGCGCCTCGCTGCGCACGCCCACCAGGACCAGTGGTGGAGGCGGTCCCTGCTCGGCGAGCAACGCCCATCCCTGCAGGATCAGCCCCGGGTTCTTGTTGGTGTGGAGCGCGAACGCCACCGCCTCGCCGTCACGGGTCGCCGCCGGCCAGTCCAGGACGTGGTCGGCTCCGTGGTGCACGACCGCGGCGGGCCGCTCGCGGGTGGCGGGCTGCATCGCGTGCAGGTCGGTGAGCGTCCGGTCGGAGACCGCGACGAACCCGGACGCCAGGGCGTACGCCCGGCCGTACGCCACGAACCGGATCGCGCGACGCGTCCGGGAGAACTGGTCGGGCCGCAGCTGGTGGCGCAGGTCGTGCACGACGACCGCCATGGGCCGGGCCGGCCGTCGGAGCGTCGTGGACGGGATCAGCGCGAGGATCGCGTCGGGCTGCAGCTCGCGGACGATGCGGCCCAGGTGCCTGGTCTGCGCGACCGGCCGGCCGAGCACGCCGGGGCGGGGCACCGCGATCTCGTGGCGGACGTGGGTGCCGGTGGGGATCGTCGACCCGGCCGGGACCACGACGTGCACCTCGTCGTCGGGGAACGACGTCGCCCACGCGGCCAGCAGGTGGTCGGCGTACGTCCGCACGCCGCCGAACTCCGTGCCCATGGCATCGATGACGAGCAGCAAGATCGTTCCCGTGTTCTCGTGCCGGAGCCGGAGGGGCTCCCGGCGACAGTCCGGCCGATCTGCACCGTACCGCAGGCGTTGCCGCGTCGCGGGGCTTCGTGGGGACGCGCCGGACCGGTGCCACGGATCTGTCCGGACCGGCTCCTACTGTGGAGGCATGAGCACCACGCTGCGCCACCTCGAGATCCTGCTGGTCTGCGAGATCTGCGACGGCGAGGTCGACCTGCACGGCGGCAGCACGACGGCCCAGTGCCGGCACTGCGGCATCGCCTTCACGGTCGACGACCCCGAGGCGGGCCGGCTCAGCCGGACGGCCTGACCCCTTCCGGAGGCGCGTCCGTCAGACCGCGACCTGGGTCTGTCGCTGTCGGATCCCGTCGAGGATCAGGGACAGCCCCAGGTCGAACGATCCCGCCCCGGCCCGGTCCAACGGTGCGTCGTCGATCGCGCCGACGCTGTTGGCCTGCAGGTGGGTCTGCTCGTCCGAGACGTGACCGAACACGAAGTGCAGGACCGTCATCGCGGCCGCCCGGGCGAACGCCTCGTCGAAGCCGGCCCCCCGCACCGCCTCGGTCAGCCGTCGCGACGGGGAGTGGACGCCCAGCCCGAAGGCGTGCACCGTCGCGATGAGCTCGGCGCCGTCGCGATAGGCCAGCATCGCGTCACGCAGCTCGTGGCTCAGGGCGACGACCTGCTGGTCCCAGCTCGCGGACTCCTCGGCGGGGCGCGCCCCGCGGTCGAGGAGCTCGTCCGCGACGACCGCCAGGAGCTCCTGCTTGTTGGCGAAGTGGTGATAGAGCGCCGACGGCTGCAGACCCAGCTCGGCCGCGATCCGGCGCATCGACAGATCGGGCAGGCCGTACTGGTCGAGGATGCCGACGGCACGCTCGACGATGTCGGCACGGCGATAGCGCATGGGGCCTCCGAGTACGTCACATTGACAGCGCGATCAGCCTATAGGTTAACCTGAACGCCGTTCACCTGAGCATCGTTCAGGAGGCGTTCCCCCCTTTCCGCAGGAGCCATCATGACCACGACCAGCGCGTCCCGCCGCCGCGGGCTCAGCACGACCGACCTCGCGCTCGTCGCGACCTTCGCCGCCTTCATCGCGGTGTGCGCGATCCTGCCGGCGTTCAGCGTCACGGGGGTCGGCGTCCCGTTCACGCTGCAGATGTTCGCGATCTTCCTCGCCGCGGCGGTCCTCGGCGCCCGGCGCGGCGCCCTCGCGGTCCTGCTCTACCTCGCGGTCGGGACGGCGGGCGTCCCCGTGTTCTCCGGCGGTCACGGCGGACCGGCGACGTGGACCGGCGCCACGGGCGGCTACCTGCTCGCGTTCCCGATCGCGGCGTTCATCGTCGGCCTCGTCGCGACCCGGGTCGCACGGACCAACCCCGCCTCGTTCACGGTCGTGGTCTCGATCGCCGCGGCGATCGTCACGGTCGCCGTGGTGGGCGTGCTCGGCGCGATCGGCATGGCGATCAAGCTCGACGTCAGCATCGGTGCCGCGTGGGGCTACGCGACACCGTTCTTCGTCGCCGACATCATCAAGGGCGTCATCGCCGCGATCGTGGCCGCCGCGGTCCACCGGGCGTTCCCCCAGCTGACCGCCAAGCGCTGAGAAGTGCCCCCTGCGATCCGGCTCGACGAGGTTGCCGTCTCGGTCCCCACACCGAGCGGCGACCTCGCGCTGCTGCACCCCACCAGCGTGCACCTGACGGAGCACCGGATCGCCCTGATCGGCAGCAACGGCTCCGGCAAGTCGACCTTCGCCCGCCTGCTCAACGGGCTGGTCGAGCCGACTCGCGGCACCGTCACGGTCGACGGCCTCGACACGGTCGACGACGGCCCGGCCGTACGCCGCAAGGTCGGCTTCGTCTTCACCAACCCGGACGCGCAGCTCGTGATGCCGACGTGCCTCGAGGACGTCGCGCTGTCCCTGCGACGCACCGTCAAGGACAAGCAGAAGCGGCAGGCCCGGGCGCGCGCGATCCTCGAGGAGATCGGGCTGGGCGACAAGGCCGACACCACGGTGCACGCCCTGTCCGGCGGGCAGAAGCAGATGCTCGCGCTGGCCGGGGTCCTGGCCACGGATCCCGCGGTCCTCGTCGCGGACGAGCCGACGACCCTGCTGGACCTGCGCAACACCCGGGCCGTGGCCGACCGGCTGTTCGCCCTGACCCAGCAGCTGGTCCTGGTGACCCACGACCTCGACCTCGCGGTCCGTTGCGACCGCGCCCTCGTGATCGACGACGCCCAGGTCGTCTTCGACGGCGACCCCACGGCGGCGGTCTCGATGTATCGGACCCTGGCGGGAGCGACATGAGCCAGCTGCTCGTCGGGGCGTACCGGCCCGGCACGACGCTGCTGCACCGCATCCCCGCGGGCCCCAAGCTGGGACTGCTCGCGTTGTTCGGCGTCGCGACCGTCGCGATGCCCGGGGCGTGGCCGGCGGTCGGCCTGCTCGGGGTCGCCATCGCGCTGGCGCTGTGGGTGCGGATGCCGCTGCGCCGCACCGTGCGCGCGCTGCGCCCGCTGCTGCTGGTCGTCGTGGTCGTCACGGCGTTCCAGGTCTGGCAGCAGGGCTGGTCGACCGCGATCCACGTCGTGGCGGGGCTGCTCGCCTCGGTCCTGGCCGCCCTGGTGTTCACCGCGACGACCGCGATCGACGCGATGCTCGACGCGATCACGACGGGCCTCGGACCGTTCCGCCGGTTCGGGGTCAATCCCGAGCGGTTCGCCCTGGCGTTCTCCCTCGTGCTGCGGGCGATCCCCGGGATCTTGGAGATCGCCCAGGAGACCCACGCGGCGGCGAAGGCCCGGGGCCTCGAGCGCAGCCCGCGGGCCCTGCTGGTGCCGATGGCGATCCGGACGGTCGCCCAGGCGTACGAGACGGGAGCCGCTTTGCACGCCCGAGGCATCGGCGACGACTGACGCCGCGCGGTAGCGTCGCCCGATGGACAACATCACGACCGCCGCGGCGGCGATCGTCGCGCTGATCGCGGCGGCCGTGTACATCCGGTGGCGGCTGCTGACCCACCGGCGGGTGCTGGGCTCGCCGGCGGACCGGGCGACGTACGAGACCCTGCACACCGCCTCGCTCGCCGCCCCGGCCCTGCGCCGCGGTCTCGACGCCGAGAGCGCGGCCCTCGCGCTGCCCCACGTGCGCCGGCTCCTCGGCCGACCGGCCGTCGCGATCACCGACCTGCAGGGCACGCTGGCGGGCGACGGCCTGCCCGACGTGCAGGAGCTGACCGCCGCCGCGCTCGCCAGTGGCACGACGCAGGCGTCGGCGCACGCGATCGTGGCGCCGCTGTCGGTCGACGGGCGGCTGGTCGGCAGCATCGTCGTGGCCAGCGACGAGGCCTCCGCCGGGCTGGCGCGGGCCACGACCGAGGTCGCCCGCTGGATGTCGAGCCAGCTCGAGCTCGCCGAGCTGGCCGAGTCCCGGACGGCGCTGATGGAGGCCGAGCTGCGGGCGCTGCGGGCGCAGATCTCGCCGCACTTCATCTACAACTCGCTGGGGGCGATCGCGTCCTTCGTGCGTACCGACCCCGAGCGCGCGCGGGAGCTGCTGCTGGAGTTCGCCGACTTCACCCGCTACTCGTTCCGTGAGCACGGGGAGTTCACGACCCTCGCCGAGGAGCTGCGGTCGATCGAGCGCTACCTGGTGCTGGAGAAGGCCCGTTTCGGCGACCGGCTCCGGGTCGTCATCCGGGTCGCGCCGGAGGTCCTGAGCGTGACGCTGCCGTTCCTCGCGGTGCAGCCGCTGGTCGAGAACGCCGTCCGCCACGGGCTCGAGGCCAAGTCCGGCGCCGGCACCGTCACGGTCGTCGCGCTGGACGAGGGCGTCGAGTGCGTCATCACGATCGAGGACGACGGGGTCGGCGTGGATCCGGACACGGTCCGCGACGCACTGTCGGGGCGTACGACCAGCGCCTCGGTCGGGCTCGCGAACGTCGACGAGCGGCTGCGGACCGTCTACGGCGACGGGCACGGGATCATCGTCGAGACCGCCCCGGGCCACGGCACCAAGGTCACGGTCCGCATCCCCAAGTTCCACCCCGGCCTCGACGGCACCCCCTGACCGCTGGGCGTGACGTTTGGCCCCTTGAAGGGGCCGAACTTGGCCCCAACCGACACGCCCAGCGATTTCGAGGCATGATCGGCTGCATGAGCTCACCGGCGTTGCGGACCCTGGTCGTCGACGACGAGCAGCCCGTCCTCGACGAGCTGGTCTGGATGCTGGGCCGCGACGACCGCATCGCGAGCGTCCGGGCGGCCCGCTCCGGTGCCGAGGCGCTGCGGGTGCTGGACGAGGGCGACATCGACCTGGTCTTCCTCGACGTCGTGATGCCGGGGCTGAGCGGCCTGGAGATCGCCCGGCTCCTGGGCCGGTTCCGCACCCCCCCACGCATCGTGTTCGTGACGGCGCACGACGCGCATGCCGTCGAGGCGTTCGAGATGAACGCCGTCGACTACCTGCTCAAGCCCGTCCGGGAGGAGCGCCTGCGCGAGAGCGTCCGCCGTGCGTGCGCCGACGTCGAGGTCGCACCCGCACCGACCGACGACCGGATCGCGGTCGAGCTGGGCGGCGTCACCCGGTTCGTGACCCGGGGCTCGGTGTCGTACGTCGAGGCACAGGGCGACTACGTCCGCCTGCACGTCGTCGAGGGCGGGAGCCACCTGATCCGTACGCCGCTCACGACCCTGGCCGACGACTGGGCCGACGCCGGCTTCGCCCGCGTGCACCGCAGCCACGTCGTCAACCTCCTGCACGTCCGCGAGCTGCGGGTGCAGGGCGGCCGGCTCAGCGTGCTGGTGCCGGCCGGCGACGAGCTGGTCGAGATCCAGGTCGCCCGCCGGCACGCCCGCGCCCTCCGCGAGCTGATCCACGAGCGCGCGCTGTGACCGTCGACGAGCCCACCGAGCCCACCGGGCGGGTCCGGATCACGAAACCCCTGACCGCGGCGCCGGCACACGTGCGCCGCAGCGTCCGCCAGGAGATCGACGAGTCGACCGGCATCGGCGAGGTCTACATGCGCTCGCTGATCCGGGCCCAGCTCCGCGCGGCCCTGACCGTTGCCGCGACCCTCGCGCTGTCGATCGGCGCGCTGCCGCTGCTGTTCCTGGCGTTCGACAGCGTCACCGAGATGCACGTGCTGGGGGTGCCGCTGCCGTGGCTGATCCTGGGGGTCCTGGTCTATCCCGGGCTGTTCCTGCTCGGCTGGGTCTACATCCGCCAGGTCGAGCGCGCCGAGCGGGACTTCACCGAGCTCGTCGAGCCGCACCGCCCGGAGCAGGGATGAACTCCACCTACGGCATCGTCGCGGTGACACTGGTGGCCGTCGCGACCCTGGGCATCGGCGCGTTCGGGCTGCGGATGAGCCGCACGACGAGCGACTTCTACGTCGCCTCCCGCTCGGTCAGCCCCGTCCTCAACAGCTCGGCGATCGGCGGGGAGTACCTCTCGGCGGCGTCGTTCCTCGGCGTCGCCGGGCTCGTCCTGGCGTACGGCGCGGACATGCTCTGGTACCCCATCGGGTGGACGACCGGCTACCTGCTGCTGCTGGTGTTCGTCGCGGCCCCGCTGCGCCGGTCGGGGGCGTACACGATCCCGGACTTCGCCCAGGTACGCCTGCAGTCCCTCGGGGTGCGCCGCGTCGCCAGCGTGCTGGTCGTCGCGGTCGGCTGGCTCTACCTGATGCCGCAGTTCCAGGGCGCCGGGCTGACCCTGCGCACCGTCACCGGCGCGCCGACGTGGGTAGGGACCGTCGTGGTTGCCGTCATCGTCGTGGTCAACGTCGTCTCCGGCGGGATGCGCAGCATCACGTTCGTCCAGGCGTTCCAGTACTGGCTCAAGCTCACGGCGCTGCTGATCCCGCTGTTCTTCCTGGTCCACGCGTGGGTCGGCGACGACCGCCCCTCCCCCGTCGCCCCGACCGAGTGGTTCCGGCCGTTCAGCCAGGCCGACGGCCCCGGGCTCTACCTGACGTACTCGGTCATGGTCGCGACGTTCCTCGGCACGATGGGCCTGCCCCATGTCGTCGTCCGGTTCTACACCAACCCCGACGGGCACGCCGCCCGCCGGACGACGCTGTTCGTCCTGGCCCTGCTCGGCGTCTTCTACCTGCTGCCGACGGTCTACGGGGTGCTCGGCCGGATCTACGCCCGGGACCTCCTGGCGTCGGGCCGCACCGACACCGTCGTGCTCGAGCTGCCGTCCCGCATGATCGGCGGCACGACCGGCGAGCTGCTGGCCGCGCTGCTGACCGCCGGGGCGTTCGCCGCGTTCCTGTCGACGTCGTCGGGACTGACGATGTCGATCGCCGGGGTCGTCGGGCAGGGGCTGGCGCGCGGGCGGCTGTCGACCGTCACGGCGCTGCGACTGGCGGCCGCCGGCTGCGTCCTGGTCCCCCTGGGCCTGGCGCTGTCCGCCGAACGCATCCCGGTCGCGAGCTCGGTGACGTTCGCGTTCGCCCTCGCGGCGTCGACGTTCTGCCCGCTGCTGGTGCTGGGCATCTGGTGGCGCGGGCTCACCGCCCGCGGCGCCATCGCGGGCCTGCTCGGTGGTGGCACCTGCGCCTCGACCGCCTCCGTCGTGACGATCGCGGGGAGCCCCGACGGCTGGTTCGGCGCCCTGATGAGCCAGCCCGCCGCGTGGTCGGTGCCGGTCGGCTTCGGGCTCATGATCGGGGTCTCGCTGCTGACCCGCAGGGGCGTCCCCGCCAACGTCTCGCGCACGATGGTCCGGCTGCACACGCCCGA
>NZ_JAOPXQ010000017.1 GCF_025965075.1 Aeromicrobium sp. | reverse complement strand
CGTCAAGGCGGAGACCTTCGCCCCGCTGTTGTACGTCCTGACCTACGACGACTTCGCCGACGCGATGGTCCTGCACAACGAGGTCGCGCAAGGACTGTCGTCGTCGATCTTCACCCTCGACGTCCGCGAGGCCGAGACCTTCATGTCGGTCGTGGGCTCGGACTGCGGCATCGCCAACGTCAACATCGGCCCGTCCGGTGCCGAGATCGGCGGAGCGTTCGGCGGCGAGAAGGAGACCGGTGGCGGTCGTGAGTCGGGCTCCGACGCCTGGCGGGCCTACATGCGCCGCTCGACCAACACTGTCAACTACTCGACCGAGCTGCCGCTGGCCCAGGGCGTCGAGTTCGTCTAGCCCGACCCGGGGGCACCCTCAGGCCCAGATGGCGGGGGCGGGTACGTCCCGGGGCTCCGGCGGCAGCCGTTCGGCGAGACCGGCGGCGTACCTCCGGGCGGTCCACGCCGTCGCGGCGGCGTCCAGGACGTCGTCGACGGCGACCCCGGTCCGCCGTGCCGTGTCGACGACCAGACCGTGGTCGGCCAGCAGGCGGCGGCGCGCGGCCTCACCGTCGGCGGTGGTCTTGCCGTCGACCAGGACGCTGCCGTTCATGGCGGCGAAGCAGACCTCGGGGTGGGCCTCCACGACGGGCACGCCCGGCGAGGTCGTCAGCCAGTCGTGGACGTCACGGATCTTGGGCACGAGGTACCACGTCTGCTTGCTGAGCCCCAGGCCCAGCGCGGCCCGGTTCGCGGCGTTGGCGGCGTGATAGTCGACCGCGTCGAGCACGACCGCGGCCGGGGCGTTGAACACCGTCGACGCCCGCCCCGGCAGCCGTGGACGGGCGTGCCGCTCCGCCTCGCGCGGGGCGTCCAGCGGCAGGTCGATCGGGATGTCGATCGCCACGGCGTCGACCGGCCCGGCGAGCGCCACGAGCTCACCGATCGTCGGCGCCACCAGCACCGTCGTGTCGTCGTCGTCCCACCGGACCCCGACCCAGCCCAGCTTGCACCCGTCCACCCCGAGAACCGCCATGCGCCGATCCTCGCACTGGAAACTGTCGGCGGCCCGCGCGATCGTGGGGACATGACCAGAGACATTCAGATCACCTTCGACTCGGCCGACCCCGGCGCGCTGGCGGAGTTCTGGGCCGAGGCGCTCGGCTACCAGCTCCAGCCGCCCCCGGACGGCTTCGCCAGCTGGGAGGAGGCACTCCGGACGTTCGGCGTGCCCGAGGACCAGTGGAACTCGCGCTCGGCGATCCTGCCCCTGGAGGGGACCGGCCCGCGGGTCTTCTTCCAACGGGTCCCGGAGGGCAAGACCGCCAAGAACCGCGTCCACCTCGACGTGCGCGTCGCGGTCGGGCAGACCGGCGACGAGCGGATGGCGACCCTCGAGACCGAGGCGGCCCGGCTCGAGGCGCTCGGCGCGACCCGCGCCTACCGGGTCGAGCCGGACGGACGGATGGAGCTGGGCTTCATCACGTTGCACGACCCGGAGGGCAACGAGTTCTGCCTCGACTGAGGACTACCGGGACCGGTTGTCCTTGCGCCACACGATCTTGAGTCCCGACCAGTCGGTGTCGATCGCGGCCACCTTGACGTCGACCAGGCCCAGCTCGAGCGCGGTGGCCCGGATCGCGTTCTCGTCGACATCGCTGACGTGACCCGCGGCCTTGCGCGGCCAGGCGACCCACAGCGAGCCGGCCGGGAAGATCCACTCGCCCCACGCGGCCATCGAGGCGAGCCGCTCCGCCGACCGGACGAAGGCGACCGCGACGTCGGTCGGCCCCGGCGGGACGGACTCGACGCCGACGAGCGGCTCGGTGAACGACCAGTCGGGCGAGGCGTCCACGACGGCGAGGCGCAGGCCGGGCTTGATCCCCAGCTTCCGGAGCTGGGGAGTGCCGCTGTAGCCGGAGTCCCGCGCCATCCTCCGAGCGTAGGCCGACCGGGCCGGCACGGGAATCGCACCGACCCGGTCGTCCGGGCGTTCAACTCACGACGCCCGGGAAGCCCGGCAGCCCGAATGCCACGACGGTTGCGATCACGCGCAGCAGCACGATGATGCTGGCGACGCCGATCCAGCGGGAGGTGCTCGACCTGATGGCGCGCGGCCTCGACAACGCCAGCATCGCCCGCAGGCTGTTCCTGTCGGAGAAGACCGTGCGCAACCGGGTCAGCGGCGTCCTGGCCGAGCTGCAGGCGCGCACCCGGGCCGAGGCGGTGGCGCGGGCACGCGATGCCGGGATCGGCGGCGAGCCGGGGGGCTGATGTCACCCCCGCACGGCACAATGGACGGGTGAGCCTCTACCGCGACGCCGGCATCGTGCTGCGCGTCCACAAGCTCGGTGAAGCCGACCGGATCATCACCGTGCTGACCCGCCAGCGAGGGCTCGTCCGTGCCGTGGCCAAGGGCGTCCGCAAGACGACGTCACGGTTCGGCGGACGGCTCGAGCCGTTCATGCATGTCGACCTGCAGCTCGCCGAGGGGCGCTCGCTCGACATCATCACGCAGGTCGAGACGATCGACGCGTTCGCCAAGGACCTCGGCGCCGACTACGCGGCATACACCGCCGGCACCGCGATGCTCGAGACCGCCGAGCGGCTCGTCCAGGAGGACGGGGAGCCCGCCACCGCGCAGCTCCAGCTCCTGACCGGCGCCCTGCGCGCGCTCACCCAGGGGCGCTACACCCCGAGCCTGATCCTCGACTCCTACCAGCTGCGGGCACTGTCGATCGCGGGCTACGCGCCGACGTTCGACGGCTGCGCCCGCTGCGGCAGCGATGGCCCGCACCGCAACTTCCATGCCCCGTCCGGCGGCATGCTCTGCGACACCTGCCGGGTCGCCGGCTCGGCGGCGCCGTCCCCGTTCACGGTCTCCCTCCTGGCCGGGCTGCTCAGCGGCGACTGGGACCGGGTGCAGACCTCGGAGGAGCGCTCCCGCCGTGAGGCCAGCAGCATCGTCAGCGCCTATCTCTCGTGGCACCTCGAGCGCGGACTGCGCTCCCTGAGCCACGTCGACCGATGAAGCGCACCGTCCGGCGGCCCGTGCCGCACCCGTCCGGCGCGACCGCGCCACCGGTCCCGCTCGCGCAGGTGCCGCGCCACGTCGCGATCGTCATGGACGGCAACGGCCGCTGGGCCAAGCAGCGCGGCCTGCCCCGCACGGCGGGCCACGAGATGGGCGAGGCGGCACTGTTCGACGTCGTCGAGGGCGCGATCGAGATCGGCGTCAAGGCCGTGTCCGCCTACGCCTTCTCGACCGAGAACTGGAAGCGTTCGCCCGACGAGGTCCGGTTCCTGATGGGCTTCAACCGGGACGTCATCCGTCGGCGCCGCGACGAGATGCACGAGCTCGGGGTGCGGGTGCGCTGGGCCGGGCGTCGTCCCCGGCTGTGGCGCAGCGTCATCAAGGAGCTCGAGACCGCCGAGGAGCTGACCCGGGACAACGACGTGCTGACGCTGACGATGTGCGTCAACTACGGCGGCCGCGCCGAGATCGCGGACGCCGCCGCGGCGCTGGCGCGCGACGTCGCCGCCGGCCGGATCAACCCCGACAAGGTCACCGAGAAGGTCTTCGCCCGCTATCTCGACGAGCCCGACATGGAGGACGTCGACCTGTTCTGGCGCACCTCGGGGGAGCAGCGCACCAGCAACATCCTGCTGTGGCAGTCGGCCTATGCCGAGATGGTGTTCTCCGACATCGCCTGGCCCGACGTCGACCGGCGGGCGCTGTGGGCCGCGATCGAGGAGTACGCGGCGCGCAACCGCCGCTACGGCAGCGCCTGACCAGGCTCAGCGGAGTGAAGGCTGCATGAGGGCGATCCGATGCGCGACCGATAGGCTGGGGTCCTATGCGTATTGCCAGGTTTGCCGGGGACGACGATCCCCGTTTCGGTGTCATCGGTGACGACAACGGCGTCCCCACGATCGCGGTCCTGAACGGGGATCCCCTCTATGCGGGGCTGAACCTCAGCGGCCAGAAGATCCCGCTCGCGGACGTACGCCTGCTGGCGCCCGTCATCCCGCGCAGCAAGGTCGTGTGCGTCGGCAAGAACTACGCCAAGCACGCTCTCGAGATGGGCGGCGAGGTGCCCGAGGAGCCGCTGATCTTCCTCAAGCCCAACACCAGCGTCATCGGGCCCGGCGAGCCGATCTTCTATCCCGAGCAGAGCGAGAACGTCCACTTCGAGGGCGAGCTCGCGGTCGTCATCGGCCGGATCTGCCGGGACGTCTCGGTCGAGGACGCGCCCAAGGTGATCTTCGGCTACACCGTCGCCAACGACGTGACGGCGCGCGACCTGCAGGTCAAGGACGGCCAGTGGGCCCGGGCCAAGGGCTTCGACACCTTCTGCCCGCTCGGGCCGTGGATCGAGACCGACTTCGACCCCAGCAACGTCCGCGTCACGACCGAGCTCGGTGGCGAGCTCAAGCAGGACGGACGCACGTCCGACATGGTCTTCACGGTTCCCGACGTCATCGCGTACGTGTCGTCGTTCATGACCCTTCTCCCCGGTGACGTCATCCTCACCGGCACGCCCGACGGCGTCGGTCCCATGGTGGTCGGCGATCAGGTCAGCGTGTCGGTCGAAGGTATCGGCACCCTCACGAACCCGGTGGTTTCTCGCAATGACTGATCCGATCCGGCCCGTCGTGGCCCGCTTCTGCCCCTCGCCGACCGGCAACCCGCACGTCGGCATGGCCCGCACGGCCCTGTTCAGCTGGGCGTTCGCGCGCCACCACGGCGGGAAGTTCGTCTTCCGCATCGAGGACACCGACACCTCGCGCGACAACGAGGAGTCGTACCACCTGCTGGTCGAGGTCATGCACTGGCTGGGCCTGGACTGGGACGAGGGCCCCGAGGTCGGCGGCCCCCACGGCCCCTACCGCCAGTCCGAGCGCATGGGCATCTACGCCGACGTCGCCCAGCAGCTGCTCGACGCGGGCTTCGCCTACAAGGCGTACGACAGCGCCGAGGAGCTCGAGGCGCGCCGCAACGCCGCCCGGGCCGCCGGCAAGCCCAGCGGCTACGACGGCCTGCACCGTGACCTGACGCCCGAGCAGATCGCGGCGTACGAGGCCGAGGGCCGCGAGCCCGTGATCCGCTTCAAGATGCCCGACAAGGACTACACGTTCACCGACCTGGTCCGTGGCGAGATCACCTTCGGGTCCGAGAACGTCCAGGACTACGTCCTGGTGCGCGCCAACGGCCAGCCGCTCTACACGCTGACCAACCCCACCGACGACGCCATGATGGGCATCACCCACGTCCTGCGCGGCGAGGACCTGCTGAGCTCGACGCCGCGGCAGATCGCGCTCTACGAGGCGTTCGCGGAGATCGGCATCGGCGGCGGCTTCACGCCCGAGTTCGGCCACCTCCCGTTCGTCATGGGGGAGGGCAACCGCAAGCTCTCCAAGCGCGACCCCGAGTCGAACCTGCTGGACTACAAGCCCAAGGGCTTCCTTCCCGAGGCGCTGCTCAACTACATGGCGCTGCTGGGCTGGTCGATCGCCGACGACCGTGACGTCTTCTCGATCCCCGAGATGGTCGAGGTGTTCGAGATCGGCCGGGTCAACCCCAACCCCGCCCGCTTCGACATCAAGAAGGCCGAGGCGATCAACGGGTCCCACGTCCGCCTGCTGACGGAGGAGGACCTGCGCGACCGGCTCGTGCCCTACTTCCAGGACGCCGGACTGATCGACGCGACGCCCACCGAGACCCACCTCGGGCTGCTCGCCGCGGCCACGCCGCTGGTGCAGGAGCGCATGACGTTGCTCACCGAGGCCGTCGACATGCTGCGCTTCCTGTTCGTCTCGGACGAGGACTTCAGCGTCGACGAGGCCGACGCGGCCAAGAACCTCGACGAGTCGGGTCTCGAGGTCGTTCGCGCCGCGCGTGACGCGCTCGCGGCGATCCCCGGTACCGCGGAGTGGACCACCGGGACGATCGAGGGTGCGTTGCGCGTCACGTTGATCGACGGTCTGGGGCTCAAGCCGCGCCTGGCCTTCGGGCCCGTACGCGTTGCGGTGACGGGGAGTCGCATCTCTCCGCCGCTGTTCGAGTCGCTCGAGCTGCTGGGTCATCGCAAGACGATCGCGAGGCTCGATGCGGCCTTGGGGTGATGCCGGTTTGGGGCGCGGGCACCCCGTCGGGTAAAGTTTGACCTCGGTTCGGACAACGTCCGGAACCGGTGGGATATGGTGTAATTGGCAACACAGCGGTTTCTGGTACCGCCATTCTAGGTTCGAGTCCTAGTATCCCAGCGACACCCTCCAAGCAGCAGCACGAAGCGCTTTGGTAGGGTTTCATCCGGTCGAGAGACCAATCCCATGGCCCCGTTGTGTAGCGGCCTAGCACGTCGCCCTCTCAAGGCGGTAGCGCGGGTTCGAATCCCGTCGGGGCTACCATGGAAAAAGACCCCCTGACCTGCGGAAACGCCGGTCAGGGGGTCTTCTGCATCCGGG